>WRJS01000104.1 GCA_009778475.1 Kiritimatiellota bacterium
CTGAATGGGCTTCTCGTCACCTTCGGCAAAATCGTCCCGTTCATCGCCACGCTTGGCACGATGTCCGTCTTCCGCTCGCTGACGCTCTACGTCACGCAGGCGGGGGAGGTGACATCCGCCGTGGCGACATACTCCAATTTCGGCATGGCCTATTTTCTCAAAATCCCCACGCCTGCGTGGGTGTTTATCATGCTCGCCATCGTTTTCTCCGTCATGCTTCACGCCATGCCGTTCGGACGGTACGCGCTTTCGGTCGGCGCCAGCGAACGGGTCTCGCGCTATGCCGCGATCCCCGTCTCAACCATCCGCTTCACGACGTATGCGCTGTGCGGCGCGACGGTCGGCGTCACGGCGGTGCTCCTCTCCTCGCGCCTCAACTCCGTGAGCCCCACGACGACGGGGTTGAATTACGAGTTGGACGCCATCGCGGCGGTGGTCATCGGCGGCACCTCCATGAGCGGCGGTAAAGGCACCGTCTGGGGCACCGTCGTGGGCGTGCTGATTCTGGGCATCGTCAACAACATGCTCACGATGTGGGGCGTCTCCCCCTTCCTCCAAGGCACCGTCAAGGGCATGGTGATCCTCACGGCGGTGCTCATCCAGCGGCCACGGGATTGATGGTTGCGACGCCTTAGGTGGCGACGCCTTAGCCGTGGCGGCGCATTTGGCGGGTCTGGCGGGGCGGCGAAATCACCTCCGTCACATCTCCCGACGATGCCGCGGCCTTCTTGGTTTTGCGGCGTTGCCAGAGGAGGCCGCCGATGGCGAAGAGCTGGCTCACCGACCAGTAGAGCCCCAGCGCCGAGGCCGACGTGTAGAACATGACCGTGAACATGAGGGGCATCAGGACGGTCATCATCCGTTGTTGCTGGGCGTCGCCCATGGCGGGGGAGAGCTTGGATTGGAAGTACATCGTCGCCCCCATCGCCAAGGGCAGGATGTTGAGGCCGCAGTCCCAGCCGACCATTCGCAGGATCGGGCTGAAGGTCTCGTAGAAGAGGTTTTCAGGGCCGCTCAAATCGGCGATCCACAGGAAGGGGGCGAAGCGCAGTTCCACCGCGCCCCTCAGCACCGTGAAGAGGGCGATGAAAATCGGGAGCTGGATGAACATCGGGAGGCACCCCGTCATGGGGTTGACCTTGTTCTCCGTGTAAAGCCGCATCGTCTCTTGTTGCACTTTCTTGGGGTCGTCCTTGTACAACGCTTGGATTTCTTTCAACTTCGGTTGCAACGCCCCCATGCGCTTCATGTTCTCCATCCCCTTGCGGGTGATGGGCATCATCAGGAGGCGGACGATTGCCGTGAGCAGGATGATCGCCACGCCGTAGTTGCGGACGACGCCATAGAGGAGGTTTAGCCCCCACAGAAGCCCCTCGCAGAAGAGGCTCCAGAACCCGAAGCGCATGATCTTCTGTTGCCCGTCCCCTAGTTCCCGCAGGAGCGAGAGCTTGCGGGGGCCTGCAAAGTAACGGTATTCGTAGATGGCTTCCGCTCCCGGCGCAAGGGTCGCGCCGTCACGGAAGAGTGCGCCGGAGACGGCGGTCAATTTCAGCCCTCCCGAGGGTACCGTCTCCCGCGTCGCGCCCAGTTCCATCCCGCTTGCGCCTTTCCCCGGCATGAGCGCCTGGACGAAAAAGCGCGAACGCACCGCCACCCAGTCCACCTGTGCCGTGATCTTGTCCGTGCCGGCCTCGGGCGCATTCGCCGAAACCGTTGCCGCCGCCATGCATCCGCCGCCAGACGTGCCGAAGAGAGCCCCCAGCTTTGCACGGTCGAACTCGGGATATTCCGCCTTCTTGATTTCCTGCACCTTGGCGTCAATCGCCATCCACTCGTCCCGGCCGCCGTCCAACGTCGCCGCCATGGGCCCCGTGGCGATGCCAAACGACGGGATGGCCGCCTCTGCCGCGCCGTTGTTCACGAACCGGTCCCGCACCACGAGCGTGTAGCCGTTGGTGAACGAAAGGTGCCGCTCCAACGCCATGCCGCCCTCGGCCGCCACGCTCAGCGTCGCGCTCTGGCCGTCCTCCGCCACCGCCATCGCGAAGGCGGCGGCCTCCACGAAGCCGATCCCCTCCAGCCGCAACGCGGGCGCCTCCCCGAACGAGAGCACCTCCACGTCGCCCTCCTCCGCACCCAGCGTGCGGGGATAACCGTGGAGCGCGACCTCCTTCACGCCGCCGCCGTGCGACGTGAGCGTGAGGCGCACCACGTCATTGGAGAGCGTCGCAAATTCCTCTGGAGGGCGTTCTGCGAGAGACAACGCTAGCGTCGCCGCAGGCTCAAGGGCTGAAAGGCTGGGAGGCGGAGAGGGTTCCGCCGCAATGACGGTCTCATGGCTTCCGACTTCCGACGGCGAACGGGGACGTTCGCCCTCCATCTTCCGCGAGTTCTGCGAGTTCCAGACAAACCACGCCGCCAGCAACGCCACCAACACGCCCACTATAATCTTGTCACTTTTGTTCATAAACCCTCTTTCAATCGTTCATCGTCATTCGTCATTCGTCTCTCGCAAATCGTCAATCGAATGACGAATGACGAGGAACGAAAGACGATATTCATGGCACGGGATCGTACCCGCACCCTCCCCACGGGTGGCACCGCAGCACCCGCCGAAGCGCAAGCCACCCTCCCCGAAACGCCCCGTGCTTTTCAATCGCCTCGATGCCGTACCGCGAACAGCTCGGCTCGAAGCGGCAGTGTCCCCCCAGCCACGGCCTGAGCGTCGCCTGATACCCTCGTATCATCCCGATAAGCACCCTCGCACAGGGACGCAACATCATTTTTTCTCTCACAGAGGCACAGGGAGCACAAAGGGGCGTTCCTAAACACCTGCCCCTCCGTGTCTCCGTGTCTCCGTGAGAAAATTTTGAAAACAACATCATTTTCGCGGCCTCGTTTTCGCGGCGGGCTGGACGCCTCCGCGAGAGACATACCACATGGCGGCGCGAAAGTCGGTTTCGACGGTCTGACGCTTGGCGGCGAGGATCTTGCCCCGTGCGAGCAGCACCACGTCGCCGGGGGTCTTCACGGCGGCGCGATTGAGGCGGAACGCCTCGCGGAGCAGCCGCTTGGCGCGGTTGCGGTCCACCGCCCGACGGAAGGTGCGCTTGCTGGCCACCACGCCAAATAGCGGCGCACGAGGACGTGCGCCCTCCGGCGGCTCGCCGTCCAAGATGAACGCCACGAGGTATCGCCCGGCGTAGGACTTCCCTTGCCGCATGACCCTTTGAAACAGCAACGGCGACAGAATCCTCTGTCGCCGTGCAAGCCCCCTGTCCACGGAAGCGGGCATTGTGTCTACGCCTGCGTCAACGCCTTGCGCCCGTCACGACGGCGGCGGCTCAAAATCTTGCGCCCCCCCTTCGTCGTCATCCTCGCCCGGAACCCGAGCTTGCGGACGCGCTTCAATTTCGACGGCTGATAAGTCCTCTTGCTACCCATAATTCAAAACCCTTTCACGAAAAGGGCGTGATTATACCTTACTCCCCTCCCGCCGTCAAGCCGCGCTGCCTTAAATCCAGGCAGGTCATTCGGGTGGCGTCGCGCACGATGAGGAAGCCGTCGGCGTAGGCCATCGGCCCCCAACTGTCGTGTCCCGGCAAGACCTTGTGCCGGGCGGTCACGGCAAAGGCGTTGCCCTCAAACGCCATCGTGTACAGCACGCCGTCGTCATCGACGATGTAAAAGCGCTCCCCGATGAGCAGGTAGGGCCCCAGCCCGAAGCGCACGTCTGGCGGGCTCTCGGCAAGGACGCACAGCGTGTCGGAGGCGGCGTCGCACGCGAGCATCTTCTGGCGGGAGGCTCCCGCATCCTTCGGCATGATGCCAAAGATGATGCCGTCACGGACGATGGCCGTCTGCTGTTCGCTGGACAGCCCCTTGTTCGCCTTCCACCGCTGAATGACACGCGCCTCGCCGTCGCGGACTTCGAGCACCGCGCCGCCGTACCCGTACCCTGCCGAGAGGAAGAGGCGGTTTCCCGACAGGGCGACAGGGCTGGGCGCCGCCACGGGCGGCGCCCACTCCGTGTTGAGCCAGCGTAGCGTCCCGTCCATGCCGATTCCCGCCACGCCGCCAATCCCGACATAGACGTAGGTCTCCTCGCCGTCCAGCGCGCACTTCAGCACCGACGAATGCGACATGGCAAGTCCCGGGTTCGGCGTCCGCCACCGTTCCTCGCCCGTCCGTGCGTTGACGCGGCAGAGCAACGCCTCCGTCCCCGCCGGGGCGAGGATGACATCCTCGCCGTCCGCCAAGACGCACTGCCCCGCATACCACTGCGGGATGACGCTCCCGTACTCCGCCACAAGGTCGCGCGTCCACAGCAGTTCCCCCGTCATGCCGTCCACCGCCATGACGTGCCCCAGCGGCCCGAGCGAGACCACCGCGCCCGCCGCCACCGCCGCCTGGACCGCCGTCAGCGTCCCGCACACATGGAACGCGCTCGAAGTCCAGACAGGCAAAGGCTACCACCGCGGACCGGGCTGGTATAAAACCACCGTGGACATCCCCGAACTGCGCGACGGCCAACGCGCCTACATCCGCTTTGAAGCCGTGTCCGCCGTTGCCGACGTGTATTTCAACGGACACCACCTCGGCACCCACCTCGGCGCGTTCAATGCCTTCGCGTATGAAATCACCCCCCACGCGCGCCCCGGCAAGGCGAACGAACTCGTTGTCCGCGCCGACAACTCCTGGCGCCCCGACCTCATCCCGCTCGAAGGCATGTCGGTGTTCGGCGGCATTTACCGCCCGGCGCACCTCGTCATCAAGCCCGCCACGAGCTTCTCGCTGCTCGATCACGGAAGCTACGGCGTCGCCATCGACCAAACCAGTGTCTCGGCAAAACGCGCCACCCTGCGCGTCACGGCCAGCATCGACACCGGCGCGCCCGCCGGCGCGCGGACCACAGTCGCGCTCTCGCTGCGCGACGCCGCGGGAAAAACCCTCGCCACCACCTCGGCCCCCGCGCGGCCCGCGCGCGACACCCCCGCCATTGTCACGCAGGAAATCTCACTCAACAACCCGCGCCTCTGGCAAGGCACCGACGACCCTTACCTCCACACCCTCGTCGTGGAACTGCGCGACGCCGCGGACGGCGCCCTGCTCGACAGCCAGGAATGGCCCGTCGGCTTCCGCTGGTTCAAAATCGACCCCAAGCGCGGATTTTTTCTCAACGGCAAACCCTGGAAACTCCGCGGCGTCTGCCGCCACCAAGACCGGCCCGACAAAGGCTGGGCGCTCTCCGACGCCGACCACGCCGAGGACCTGCGCATCATCCGCGAGATGGGCGCCAACGCCGTGCGCCTCGTGCATTATCCGCACTCGGACACCTTTCACGCGCTCTGCGACCGCGCCGGCCTGCTCGTCTGGTCCGAGCTTCCCCTCATGAAAAGACTCTCGAAAGAAGGCGCCCCCCTCCACCCCGGCCTCCTTGAAACCACGCGCGCGCAACTGCGCGAACTCATCCGCCAACGCCGCAACTTCACGGGCATTTTCACCTGGAGCCTCTCCAACGAACTCCGCTCCCACGACTACAACGCATGCGCCGATGTCCTTGCCAGCCTGCGCCAACTCGCCCAAACCGAGGACCCCTGCCGCCCCACATCGCTCGCCACGGACAAAAGCAACCGCATCCTCTGCAACGCCACCGACCTGCTCGCCATAAACTTCTACCCCGGCTGGTATGACGACGACATCGACGGCATGCCCGCGAGACTTGCCGCCCTCAACAAAACCGGCGGCGGACGCGGCCTCGCCGTCAGCGAATACGGCGCCGGCGTGAACACCCGGCACCACGAACTCGGCATGACCCGCCCGCCCAAAGTCAAAGGCCCCTGGCATCCCGAGGAATGGCACGCCATTGTCCACGAAAAAAACCACCGCGCCATCGCCATGACCGACTGCTGTTGGGGCGGTTTTGCCTGGATCATGTTTGATTTCGCCTCCGGGCGGAACGAAGGCGGCATGGCGGGCCTCAACAACAAAGGCCTCGTCTCCCACGACCGCAAAACACGCACGGACGCCTTCTATTTCTACAAAGCCAACTGGTCTGGCGAACCCGTGCTCCGCATCACCAGCCGCCGCTTCACCGAGCGCAAGGACCCCGTGACGGAAATCAAAGTGTATATGTTACGAGCCGCGCTGGTGTCGTAAGAAGTGCCGCGGGTTTGCCGAAGCGCCGTCGCAAAGGCTGGCAAACTTGTGATGTGAGCGTGGCAAGAATCAACCCGCAATCAGTGCCGTGCAATCAGTGCCGTGAGCGCCGCATGCCCCGCCGCCAGCGCCGTCTGCTTTTCCATAAAACGGCCCCCTGCCGAACCGAGCGCGCGCCGCAAGTGCCGTCGCTTGGCCTGCGCCGACTCTGCTCATGCCATCTTTGGCTCTCGCCATGACCGGACGTTTGCGTTGGTGATTTGCCCCATGAAACCCGCCCTCCCGCGCTTTGTTCCCGATGAGCACGCTTTGAGCGCCGCGCTTTTTCCCTGAAACTGCAACGCTGCCCGCATTGCGGAAAACACGGCACGCTCAACCGCCACAGCCGCCTCTCGGGCAAGGGCTTTGGCGCCCGTTGCGAGCCAGTGCCGCGCGGCCAGCGCGTGTATTGCTCGAAGCGCGCGCGCAAGCGCGGTTGCGGGCGCACTTTTGGCATTTACCTTTGCACGGTGCTGCCCCGCCACGGCGTGGACGCGCCCGCGCTCTCGCGACTGCTCGCCGGGTTGCTCGGCGGACTGCCCCTCAAGCGTGCCGCCGAGTCGTTGCGCACCCCCTTCGCCCTCGAAACCTTCTACCGCCTGCGCAAACGCCTGCGCCTGCGCACGGACGCGTTGCGCGTGCTGCTCGTGCGCGCAACCGGCCCGCCGCCGCCCTGCCAGTCCACTGACCCGCTCCTGCACACCCTCGCGCATCTGCGCGCCGCCTTTCGCGCCGATGTTCCCGGCGGCGAACCCTCCGGCTTGTGCGCATGGTTCCAATCGCACTTCCAGCGTCCGTTTTTGGGCTGAAAAACACCTTCGCCACTTCGCTCGCCGCACACCTTTGATCCCCCTTCCCGCGCCTTGCGCCTGCCGCATTGCCACAACAGCTTCCGCGCCCGCCTTTTTCCAAAAACGCGACAACACGCATTGGCAATGCGCCCCCGCCCCCGGCCCCCGGCAGGATGCCGGCCCGTTTATCACTCACAACCCGCATCCACCAACCATTCCATGAAAAATCCAACCGCATACCTGAAAATGCGCGTCCTCGGCGCCATCGAGACGGCCGAGGGCAACAGCATCACCGCGCGCATAAAAAACGTCTCCCAAACGAGCTTCACCGACGAGGACGGCCACCCGCGCCTCTTCACGTGGCGCACCATCCAGACCTGGTATTCACGCTTCAAGAAACACGGCGTCACCTCGATGGAAAACACGCCCCGCTCCGACCGCGGCAAGACCCGCAAAGTCAGCCACGAGCAACTGCTCGAGGCCGTGCGCGCCGTCCTGCCCCTGACGCACACGCCCCGCGCCTCCCGCCACGCCGGCCCTCCCACCAGGGCCCTGCTCTACCGGCTGTGCATCGAAAAAGGCCTGCTCACGCGCTCCCAAGTCGCCCCCAACACCTTCACCCGCCTGGCCAGGGAACTCGAACTGCTCAAGCCCGACGCTCAGTGCGAAAACCGCCGCCGCCTCGCCTTCGCAAAACCCCATGCCAACGACCTCTGGCAGGCCGACACCATGTTCGGCCCCTTTGTGCAAACCCCGGACGGCCCCGCGCAGGCGCGCCTGATCTCCTTTGTAGACGACGCCTCGCGCGTGTGCTGCCACGGCGAGTTTTTCATGCAAGAAAACACCACCGCGCTCATCGCCGCCCTGCGCTCCGCATTATACAAAAGGGGGGTTCCGTCGAGCCTCTACGTCGATCACGGCTCCCCGTATGTGTCCAGGGAAATCATGCAAATCTGCGCGCGCCTCGGCTGCATCCTCCTGCACGCACCCGTGCGCGACGGCGCCGCGAAGGGAAAAGTGGAGCGCTATCACAGGACAGTGCGCCTGCAATTCCTCTCGCGCCAACTCGACCTCTCCTCGCTCGACGCGCTCAACCGCGCCTTCACCCACTGGGTCGAGGAACACTACAACGCCCAACCACACTCCATCCTCGGCATGAGCCCCCTCGAACGCTTTGCGCTCGACCGCAACCGCATCCGCTTCCTCCAGCCCAACGAAACCAACGACGAACTCTTCTTCGTCGAGGAAGAGCGTCACGTGCGCGCCGACAACACCTTCTTCTTCCGCGCCTCGCGCTACGAAGCCCCGCGCCATCTGCCCGAACGCAAAATACAAATCCGCCACCGCCGCGGTGACAAAGCCCCGGATGCCCCGGTCATAGTATATTATAAAAACGAACGCATGGGCGCGGCGCGCCTCGTAAACCTCGTCGCAAACGACAGGAAACCCCCGCGAAGCCCCGCGCCACCACCACCACCGCGAGCCGCGCAGCCGCAAAACTCCTCCGAAAAACAACCCCAAACACCGGAGGCCCAATCATGATCCGCGCGCACTTCGGCCTCCAGAAAACCCCCTTCGGGCACGAGGACAACCCCAGACTCCTCGCCCACCAGCAGGAAGTCATGGACATCCTCCTCGTCCACGCCCAGCAAGGCGGCCTGTGCCTGATACTGGGCGAAAGCGGCGTTGGAAAAACCGCCACCAAGCAAGCCATCCTCCAACTCGACCCCAAGCGTTATATAATCCCGGTCATCAACCGCACCCTGCACACCTGGCACAACACACTTCGCATGCTCTGCGAGGCGTTCCAAGTCGAGTTCGCCGCCACCAATCACAAATGCGAACGGCTCCTGGTCGCCGAGGCATACAGGTTGCACCGGGCAGGCAAACTGCTCATGCCCGTCATCGACGACGCGCACCTCATGCCCTCCGAATGCCTGCGCAAACTGCGCTTGCTCTTGGAGGACTTCCCCCGCTCCCACAACCTCGTGCTCCTGGGACAGGCCCCGCTGTTGCAAACCCTCTCGCTCTCGATCAACGAGGAAATCAAATCCCGCGTCACCTACTCGGTCGTGCTCCAGCGCCTCTGCCCCGAGGCAATCGAGGCGTTCATATTAAACGCGCTGGACGCCGCCGGCCTGGGCCACAACACCTTCAGCCCCGAAGCGCTCGCGCTGATCGTGCGCTCCGGCGAAGGCCTCCTGCGCAGGACCAAAAACCTCTGCCTGGGCTGCCTTGTTCAAGCCGTGCGCGACCAAACGCGCTGCGTGGACCTCAAACAAGTCAACCGCGTGCTCCTGCAACCGCACTGGAGAAAAAACTGCGACCAACCCCTCGCGTGAGACCATGACAATAATATAAACAACAACATCATTATATAACATGAATCCGACACACCACGCACGCCACGCCCGCCCAAGCGCGCCGCAATGGAGCAAAGAGCAAATCCGCGCCGCGCGCATGGCCCCCATCGCCCCGCTCTTGGAAAAACGCCGCCTGCATCTCATCGACGCGGGCGGCGGCAATCACACCGTGCGCGAGCATCCCGGCCTGATAATAAAAGACAGCTACTGGCGCTGGCCCGAACGCGAACTTGGCGGCAACACGATAGACCTGTGCATGCAAGTCCTGCGCCTGAACTTCAACGACGCCATGCTCGAACTGACGCAAGCGCCTGAAGCAAGGGAAGACGGCATTGCGCCAAAACCATCGTAATAATAAATACTGAACAGAAGGCCAAACCGGGCCGCCAAGGTCGTATAATATGCAAGTGCGCGCGACCCTGGCGGCCTGTTTGCGTCACAACACAAGACAAAACAACGCGCAAAAAGAGGGCATGGGAAGCGAGCAACCATTTGCCAAAACAGTCGCAATTTACGACCGGTTATGCCGATATCGGCATAACCGGTCTTATGCCGAGTGTCGTGTTATGCCGAGTTGGCGCGCGCCTCCATAGACAAAAGCTGCCGCGCAACCCGGCATAATAATCCGATTGCCATGCAAAGCTGATTGCGAAGCCAGCTTCTGTTACGGTGCGGTGTATGAAAACATGTAATCATTCACCGAAAACTTGCGGGGCTGGCGCATGCGCCGGCCCCTTGTCAGCATATCTGGAGGCGTTTTGCCTCAAAGATGAGGCTTTGGGATACTCCCCGGTCATACGCGCGCGACATCGCCATTTGCTTGAGCAATTGAACTTGTGGCTGGAGAGCAGCGGGCAGGGGCTGGAAGATATCAACGAACACCTTGTTGAATGTTTCGCGCAAGGCACCGGCTGCCACCGCAAGGAGGGGGCAAGGACAACATTGCGCCTTTTTCTGGAGTTGCTTCGCGAGGCTGGCGTGATTGGTCCAGCCCAACTCGAAAAGCCATCTTGCCCAGTCGGGGCCCTCGTGCGGGAATACACGGACTTTTTGATTAACGAATGCGGGCTGGCCGGGAAGACGGCTTTTATTCGCGCAAGGCATGTTGGGCGGTTTTTGAGCGTCCGGTTTGGCGCGAGGCCGGTGCATCTGACGCAATTGCGGGCACAGGAGGTGATTGATTTTGTCAGGGACAACGTGCGCGGACTCAGTCGCAGCCATGCTTCGCAGCTTGCCGCCAGCTTGCGTTCGTTTTTTCGGTTTGCGCGTCAACGTGGCAACCTCAATGCCGATCTGCTCGCAAGCGTGCCGCGGGTCGCCGGCTGGAAACTTTCGGTTTTGCCCAAGTCGCTTCCCCCGGGAGGAGCCGAGCAGGCGTTAAGGTGTTGTGAGCGCAAGAGCGCGCAGGGAATGCGCGATTATGCGATTTTGATGTTGCTCGCGCGCCTGGGCCTGCGTGCCGGGGAGGTCGTGGCGCTGCGCTTGGAGGATATTGACTGGGCGCGCGCGCAACTCACGGTGCGTTCGAAAAAGGGAGGTGTCTGGTGCAGGCTGCCCATGTGCCGGGAGGTTGGCGAGGCGCTCGCGTGTTATCTCAAGAACGCCCGTCCGAAGTGCGCCTCCCGCCATGTTTTTGTGCGCGTGGACAAAGCGCCATTGAAGGAGTTTTCCTGCACGGGCGCGATTGGCTATATCGTGCGCCGCGCGCTTGATCGCGCGGGGGTGGACTCTGCTCGCAAGGGATCGCATGTTTTCCGTCACACGCTGGCGGGAGAACTGTTGAAAAACGGCGCTTCACTCGAGCAGATCGGGCGCATTTTGCGACACAAGGGCCCTGATGCGACAGCCATTTATGCCAAGGTTGACTTGGAGTCCCTGCGTGCCTTGGCGATGCCGTGGATAGGAGGTGCCCCGTGAAAACACTCGATGCCATGCTTGACGAATATCTCGAACTAAGGCGCGGCTTGGGATTCAAACTCAAGACTGTGGAATCGCGATTGCGCGGCTTTGTGGCGTTCCTGAAAAACAAAGGGGCCTCGCGCATCACGACAGCCTTGGCAGCGCACTTTGCAAGTGGCTCCGAAACCCGCGCGGGCACGACAAAAAAAGCATACTGGTGCGCGATACGCGGCTTTGCGCTTTATCTCAGGGGGATGGGGTTTGCTGTCGAGGATCTCCCGCCAGGTTTGCTTGGCCGCCATGCGGTCCGGATGCGTCCTTACATTTATACTGACAAGGAAGTGGAGCAGTTGCTCACGCTTGCATGGAACTACCCCCTGTCAAAGGCATGCGCCAGGCGCTATGCCCTCAAACCTTGGACTCTTCACACGTTGATAGGCTTGCTTGCCGCCACTGGCATGCGGCTTGGCGAAGCGCTTAATCTCAGGGATGATGACGTGGACTGGAATGAAGGGGTTGTCAGGATCAAGGACGCGAAATTTTTGAAATCGCGCCTGGTTCCCGTGCATCCCACGACACTGGACAAGTTGCGCGCCTACCGCGCGCGGCGCGAGCGCTTTTTCGCCGAATGGGGCCGGCGCGCGCAACCATGTTTTTTTGTCACCTGCCGTGGCAAGGCATTGAGAGGCAGGCACGCCTGCCTCGACTTCCACACGCTCTTGCGGCGCGCCGGGCTGCGCGAGCCGGGCGCCAAGCGCGGCCCCCGGCTGCATGATTTGCGGCACCGCTTTGCGGTTGCCACGTTGTTGCGATGGTATGAGAGCGGGAAAGAGGTTGGAAATTTGATGCCGGTTCTGGCGACCTATCTGGGACACAGCGGGGTAAGCGGAACCTACTGGTATCTGAGCAACACACCCGAACTGATGGCTGCCGCGAAAAAATGCCTTGAGGCTCGATGGGAAGGAGGCGCGAGATGAGCGCTGATCTGCCAACACTTATCGAGGCGTTTTTCACCAAGCGCCTGATCGCCCAGCAAGGAGCCAGCGCGCACACCATCGCCTCGTATCGCGACACGTTCCGGCTGCTGCTTTGCTTTGCCCGGAGACAACTCGGGAAAATGCCCTCGCAACTGGCGCCTGGCGATCTGGACACCGCACTGCTTGGCGCATTTTTGTCCGAACTGGAAACCAACAGGCGCAACACGGCAAGAAGCCGGAATTTGCGGCTCGCGGCGATCCGGTCCTTTTTTGGCTTTGTCGCGTTTGAGGCGCCCGAGCACTCGGCACTGGCCGCGCGTGTGCTCGCAATGCCCAGCAAACGTCACGAGCGGCGGCAAGTCGATTACCTCAGCCGACCTGAAATCGAAGCGCTGCTCGCCGCGCCAAACACAACGGATTGGTTTGGGCGGCGCGACCATGCACTGCTGCTCACAGCGGTGCAAACCGGGTTGCGCTTGAGCGAACTTACCTCGCTGCAGCAAAAAGATGTGATACTGGGCGAGGGGGCGCATGTGCGATGCATGGGAAAGGGCCGCAAGGAGCGAGCCACGCCACTGACCAAGCCGGCGGCCAGAATCCTCGCAACGTGGATGAAGGAGCAAGGCGAAGATCAACAATTGTTCGTCTTCCCAAATCGTGCCGGCGGACGCCTCAGTTCCGATGCGTTTCAAAATATCGTGCGCAAGCATGCGGAGGAGGCGCGCAAACATTGTCCGTCACTTGCGACCAAACGAGTCACCCCGCATGTGCTCCGGCACACTGCCGCAATGGAGTTGATGCAGGCCGGCGTGGATTGTTCAATGATAGCCTTGTGGCTTGGGCATGCGTCGCTGAACACGACGCGAATATACCTTGATGCCAACCTTGCGCTGAAGGAGGAAGTGCTTGCGAAAGCCAGCCCGGTCACGGGGAAAATACAACGCTACAAGCCCAGCGACCGGCTGCTCAACTTCCTGAACAACTTATAAAAACGCTTTGATATTATGCCGGGTTGCGCGGCAGCTTTTGTCTATGGAGGCGCGCGCCAACTCGGCATAACACGACACTCGGCATAAGACCGGAGCGTGGCAATTTGGCGACAAAAGACGATGCCAGTGCGGTGAACCGTCAAAATCGTCGTGAAAACCCTACGGCCTCAATTCGGCAAAAAATACGACAGGAAAAAAGTTCGTAACACCTCATCCAGAAATGGCTCAAGGCCGGAGTGCTTGAGGACGGCCTCTGGAAAGCAACCGAGGAAGGAACCCCGCAAGGCTCAGTGGTCTCGCCATTGCTCGCCAACGTGTATTTGCACTACGTGCTCGACCTGTGGGCCGCGCACTGGCGCAAACATCACGCCAGCGGCGAAGTGTGCATCGTGCGCTACGCGGACGATGCGCTCATCGGCTTCGAGAAAGAACAGGACGCAAGAAAGTTCCACGAACAACTGCGCGAACGCATGGCAAAGTTCCACCTGGAACTTCACCCGGACAAAACACGACTCGTGCAGTTCGGACGCTATGCGCGCGAAAGATGCGCCCGGAGTGGGTGCAAGCCCGGAACGATAGCGTTCCTCGGCTTCACGCACATCTGCGGACGCTCGCGCTCGGGAATCTTCCTGCTGATGCGGCATACCATCGCCAAACGCCAGCGCGCCAAACTGCGTTCGATACGCGACGAGCTTATGGCTCGCCGGCACGAACCGGTGCCAGCGCAAGGCGCATGGTTGCGGCAAGTCCTGCGAGGGTATTACAACTACTACGCAGTGCCGACCAACTCACGCGCAATGGAGCAGTTCCGTTGCGAAGTGGTGAAATCATGGCACTTCGCGCTGCGAAGGCGCAGCCAGCGAAGCCGTGTCACATGGGAGCGCATGCGCGTATTGTCGCAACGCTGGCTGCCGCGCGGAAGAATCTGTCATCCCTGGCCCTGGGAACGCTTTGCCGCCACTACTCAAGGCAAGAGCCGAGTGCGGTAATCCCGCACGCTCGGATCTGCGCGGGGGGCTGGCCGCAAGGCCAGTCCCTACCGCAACCGTTATAAATATTCCACACGAACTACCATCGTTGCGGAGGCTGCGGCGTTGCCGGTGGAATTGAAAGAATCACAGAGCGAGGCATAATCCCCCCCACATATTGTAATTAAATCCCCAATCCAGACTAAATGAGGATTCACCTGTGCGTAAATTGACAGGTCTCACGTTTGCATAAAAATCGCCAGGCCCCATATCATTAGGTCTATCAATAAACGTGGAAACGCCATTTCCATTGCGCCTATCAAGATTATATTGATCATAATAAAGCCCATCCATTCCATA
>WRJS01000105.1 GCA_009778475.1 Kiritimatiellota bacterium
GTGCGATGTACGCTTGCAGGGCTTCGCCCCTTGTGTACTAATGTTGAGTAACGTCACTATATCATTCCGCAGCAAGCCCAATGAAGAGTCGGGGTGGGAGGGCGGCGGCAAAAAAATCCGCGCAACCCGCATGATTGCTGGACAAAAATCGGGGCGCGTGGTATGATGCGGAACGTTTTTTTTACGAACGGGGTAACAGCAAAGGAAAGGCATTATGGCAATGAGAAAAGAATCAGTGGTGTTGGCTTGCGGCGCGGTGTGCGCGCTGGCGGCGGCGTCTGCGGCGGCGGAGATACCTGACTACCTGCTGCTGGACCGCGCGTTGCGCGGTTTCCAGGGCGGGGTTCAGACGGACACGGCGTTCGCCGGGTATTACGATGGTCTCTACGGGGCGAGCCCTTCGGCCGCGCGTAATTTCGCAGCCATGTTTTTCTGGCACGCCTCCGGCGACATCCGCGCGAGCCTCTACGCGCCGTCCGGGCAGGGGCAGGGCAACCCCCCGCCGCCGCGCGGGGACGGGCCGGTGGAAGACCTTACCATCACGCGGTTCGAGGTCACCCCGATGTCAGTCGTCCTCCGCGCCGAGTGGCCGCTCGGTTTCCCGATCCCGTTCGGGTGGATCGAGCTCAGGGGCAAGCGGGACCTCCTCGAGGAGGAGTGGCAGCTCGTGGGCTTCGTGGACCTGGACCGGGGGCAGGGGTGGGCGGAGGCGGAGTTCCCGTTCGGCGCGCTGATGTGGGACGACCGGGGGGACGGGGGCGCGCCGCCGATGGCGTTCTTCAAGCTCGTCGTCCCCGACGACCCGGACGAGGAGTGGTGGTTGGCGGACGGCGACGAGGACGACGACGGCAACCCGCCGCCCCCCCCGCCGCCGCAAGTCCCGCCCGGCAGCAGCCGCTCCCGGTTCGCGTTGCCGTCCTGGCCCGTGTCGGAGTCGTTCCCCGTCGAACCCGGCCAGACCTACCTGCTTGACGTCTCCTTCTACACGACATCGCACTTGGCCGCGGGCTACGGGGACCCGATCCCGAACCATGTCGCGACCTGGAGCATCTCCGCGCCGGACGGGACGGTGCTGGCCGGCAGCATGGACGTCGAGACGTTCCTGACGATGGCCTCGGGGGACGACCTGGACGACTACTACACCCTGGACGCCCGGATCATCACCATCCCCGACGCGCGGGCGGGCGGCCAGACCATCGACATGAACCTGTCCGTGTCAAGCGAGGACACGATCCTGACCACAGAGGTGAAGGGCGTGATCAAACGCATCAACCTCATCAACTACACCCCCCCGGCGCCCCTGCAGACCCCGCCGGGCAGCACGGACACGGGGGGGCTTGCCGTGAACGCCATCGCCCCCGGCGGCACGGCGTTCATCACCGGCGAGCCCGCGCTGTACCTGAAGACCGACCACATCGACTTGGGCGGCTTCCTGCCCCGCGACCAGTGGGAGTTCGCGTGGCGGCTGGAGATCAAGAGCGAGCGCCCTGTGTACCGCGGCACGCTGGACGACCGGGAGTACCCCGGCCCCATCGGGAGCGGCGCGTACACGGCCTTCTCCATGCTCGAGCTGGACATCGGCGAGGACCTGATGGGCGGCGAGATCGTCGGCGGCAAGTGCACCCTCCACTGCAGGGCCCGGAACACCAGGAACGGGCGGCTGGAGGAGAAGCGGCTCGACTTCTTCATCCGCGGCCTCAACCCCAGGGACGCCTCCGCGAGGGCCTACATCGACACGGCCATGCCCGCCTTCTGCCGCCCCTACGCCTGGGCGCTCCTCCAGCACGAGACGAAGGCGTGGGCGCCGAACGGCCAGTACTTCTACAACCAGTTCAACCCGAACGGCTCCCGGGTCTTCCAGCCCAACAAGACCGGCGACACGAAGGGCAAGAACGGCAGCACCATCAAGCAGTACGGATGGGGCATCGGGCAGGTTGACAACGGCGCCGTCACCAACGGCCCGAACGCCATCACCACCGCACAGGTGTACAACTGGAAGACCAACGTCCTCACCTCCGCCGCGAAGTTCACCGAGAAACGAGTCGCGTACACGAATATGCTGGGACGCATTCAGGAGGAGTACCCCAACGAATGGGTGCCGCCCCCCGCGACGACGAACCTGCACGGCGTCACGTGGACGCACGAGCAGTGGGGCGTCACCGTCCTCTACAACAAAAGTACCGGCGTGAAAACGACCAAGGTTAAAGGCAAGGACTCAAACGGCAATCCGATACCCGTGGATCTTCCCTGCCCGCTCTGTTTCAACCCTGCCAGCCGGACATGGACGTTCGAGGACAACAAGACGAACTATGCGCAGCAGGTGTCCGCGTACCTCCCGACCAACACGCCGCCTGTGGCAGTCGAATAAACGAAAGGACAGACACATGAAATCCAAACCTTGTTTTATCGCCTCGCTCTGCTTGTTCGCAAGCATAGTGACTGCCGACGGCAAACCTGCGCGCGACTACACAATGGTTGACCTACACAACAGATTGGTCACCAAGCTGCTCGATGTAGGGACGACATCCATCACAATCTATGTCGAGTGGCCGCTCGACATGGAGTTTGACGTAAAATGGCTTTACCTCATGGGCAAACTGGATATTAAGAAACGCGGATGGCACTATCTGGAATGTTTAGAAGTTGACCCTACGCAAGGTAAAGCCACTTTTGAGGTTCCATATACTCAACTCTCATGGTCTTATTGGGAAGAGTTCAAAGATTATCAGAAGAAGGCGTTTTTCGCTGTCCGTGTGCCTATCCCGGCAGAGTCGAATTTTGGTGTCACCAGAGGGCGATACGAGGAGGATGACGAGACGGATGTGCTGGAAGGGTGGTGGCTCAGGGAAGGAAACCCTCCGACTGCCGCCACGACAAACGCGGAGGTTTCCTTGTCAAGCCGAAGGGGAAAGCAATTAGGAGTTAAGGACGAGGAATCAGGAGTCGGGGGAGAGGAATCAGGGATGGAGGGCGAACGTCCCCGTGAGCCGAACGCCCCCGCTGGTCATGCGTGGCTCTACCTCGCCATCCTGCCCCTCATCCTCGCCGTCCTCTATTTCCTGCGCAGGAGAAAGGGATGACGCATGTGCCGGGAACGCAAGGCTTCCGCCCTGCATTTATGCCGGGAGCGCAGGGCTTCCGCCCTGCATTTATGCCGGAAGCGCAAGGCTTCCGCCCTGCATTTATTACTTGGCAGGGCGGAAGCCCTGCGCTCCCGGCACCAACACGCCGCCTGTGGCGGTCGAATATGCGAAAGGACAGACACATGAAATTCAAACCTTGTTTTATTGCCCCTCTCTGCTTGCTCGCAAGCGCGATGACAGCCGCAGAACAGCCCGCACGCGACTACACGATGGTTGACTTAGGTAATGGACTGACCACCAAACTGCTCGATGTAGGGACGACATCCATGACCATCTATGTCGAGTGGCCGCTCGACATGGAGTTTGAAGAAGGGTGGTTTCACCTCCTAGGCAAATTGGAGATTGAGGAACGGGGATGGCATGCGTTGACATTTTTGGAGTTTGACTCGACACAAGGCAAGACCACATTTGAGGTTCCGTATCGCCAACTTTCATGGTACTACCCCGAAGATGAAACAAATGCATGTAAAGGTTTTGAAAAAAAAGCTTTTTATGCTGTCCGTATGGTTATCCCGCCAGATAATCCCGAGGGTCCTTTTAGAGGCAAGTACGAGGAGGATGATGAAACGGATGTGCAAGAAGGGTGGTGGCTCAGGGAAGGAAACCCTCCGACTGTCGCCACGACAAATGCGGAGGTTTCCTTGTCAAGCCGAAGGGGAAAGCAATTAGGAGTTAAGGACGAGGAATCAGGAATCGGGGGAGAGGAATCAGGGATGGAGGGCGAACGTCCCCGTGAGCCGAACGCCCCCGTGCGCCGCTGGCTCTACCTCGCCATCCTGCCCCTCGCCCTCGCCGCCCTCTATTTCCTGCGCAGGAGAAAGGGATGACGCATGTGCCGGGAGCGCAAGGCTTCCGCCTTGCATTTATGCCGGGAGCGCAGGGCTTCCGCCCTGCATTTATTACTTGGCAGGGCGGAAGCCCTGCGCTCCCGGCATTATGCGCCGCCGACGGCGGTTGAATAAGCGAAAGGACAGACACATGAAATTCAAACCTTGTTTTATCGCCCCGCTCTGCTTGCTCGCAAGCGCGATGACAGCCGCAGAACAGCCCACACGCGACTACACGATGGTTGACCTGCACAACAGGTTGACCACAAAGCTACTTGATGTCGGGGCGACATCAATCACCTTCTCTGTCGAATGGCCGCTCGACATAGAGCTTCCTGAAGGATGGTTTTTCCTCATGGGCAAACTGGACATTAAGAAACGCGGATGGCACTATCTGGAATGCTTAGAAGTTGACCCTACGCAAGGTAAAGCCACTTTTGAGGTTCCATATACCCAACTCTCATGGTCTTATTGGGAAGAGTTCAAAGATTATCAGAAGAAGGCATTTTTCGCTGTCCGTGTGCCTTTCTTTTCGGATTTCCCGTGGGACAAGGACAAGGGGAAATATGAGGAGGACGACGAGTCAGACGCGATTGATTACAGCGACGAGCTTTGGTGGCCTGAGTATTGCAAAATCAGGGGGTTGCAATTAGACGGGAAAACGCCGCTTGACGCTGCGGTCGGGACAACGGTTCAAGAGGCTGGGCAAGGCGGGGCGAAACCGTCTCTCGCAAGCCGTGATGATAAAAAATTAGGAATTAAAAACGAAGAATTAGGGATCGGGGGAGAGGAGTCAGGGATGGAGGGCGAGCGTCCTCGCGAGCCGAACGCCCCCGCTGGCCGTTGGCTCTACCTCGCCGCCCTGCCCCTCATCCTCGCCGCCCTCTGGTTCCTGCGCAGGAGAAAGGGGTGACGCATGTGCCGGGAACGCAAGGCTTCCGCCTTGCATTTATGCCGGGAGCGCAGGGCTTCCGCCCTGCATTTATGCCGGGAGCGCAAGGCTTCCGCCCTGCATTTATTACTTGGCAGGGCGGAAGCCCTGCGCTACTGCTTGCGGGGCTTCGCCCCTTATGTACTAATGTTGAGTAAAATCACTATATTCATCACTATTCACTATTCAAACGGTTCTTCAAGAATTTTCAGTTCCTCTTCTGTGTAATCGGATTTTGCCTTCGCCATTTCGAGGAACTGTTCACGGGCTTTCGGGGACAGGCGGGAGGCGTGGGAACGCGCTTGCGCGACGGGGATTCAGGGACGTTTAACAGGAATCGGCTCATCGAGGCGTTTTGCCTCCTCTTCATCCGAACGCGCCAGTTTCTTGATTTGGTCGAGGAATCGTTTGCGCTCGTCGGGAGGCATTTTAGCGGCGAAGCGGCGAATCTCGTCGATCATGCTCCAACTCCACTGCTCGCAGGGATACCGTAAACTGCGCTGGCATGACCGCAATGCGCAGCACCAGTTCCGCAAATGAAACAAGGCGTCTTTCTCGCCAGTGTAGCTCCCTCGCCCAAAATCTCCCAAGTCGGGAATCATGTTCATACGGACATCACCCATGAAACCCGCTATCTCCAGAAACGTCTCCGCCGTCTCCAGCAAAGGCCGGGCGCTCGCCATCACCAGACCTAGGCGATTCCACACCCCCTCCACAGGGCAAGCCCAGTTGGGACTGTCAAGCCCGGATGGCGGCGGGAAGGAGAGGTCCGGAAGACACACAAGCATCGTGAAAAAATGCCTCGCCAGCAGTCTGCTATGCGGGTCATCCGAAGATTTGAGACCCTGAGCAAACGTGTAAGCGTAAAACGTAAAGTCTGGCGCACGGTTCGTGGAGGCGCATTTCATGTCCTCCCACACGGCCGTGAGCCGCTCCGCGAAAGCAGCATCCGGCTGTGCGGCTATCAAAGCCTTGACCCGCCCCGCGTCGTTACAGGCAAACCCCCGCATCTGGTTTGTCCAAGCGTTCAAGTATTTCCCGATCGTGATGATATCCTTCGCACGCTCCTCGGGAGAGTAGTTCGCATAGAACACTTCGCCGTTCATGTTTACGGGCAGGGCATCGTCCCCAAGGCAATCCCAAGCGGCACCGAAAGAGAAGGGCATCAGCAACCCAGCCGCGAGACACAACCTGCACAATTGTTTTAGCTCTTGCCTAGATAAGGATTTCATGATACGGTTAAAGTATGCAAAAACGCTGGCGATTGAGCAGGTACAGGGTGAAAAAAATCTGAGGTGCTTTTGCGTGGACATCACGGCGGGCAAGACGGCGCTGCTGCTAGGGTACAACCGGATGACAAGACATGTAACGCATACCCTCCCCCTCATCAAAAACTTTCCGGCATCCATAGCGCACGGCATCCGCCGTGCGTTGTCTCGCGTCTTAGATTTCGTTGACCGCGTCGCGGACGGCGCTCGTGTGTATGCGTTCGTCGTGCACGCCGATGTGCATCCCGATGTTGAAGAGCGTGCCGACCGCGAAGAGCGCGGTCAGCAGGTTCGAGCCGCCGTAGCTGATGAACGGGAGCGCGAGCCCTTTCGTGGGCAGGCAGCCGGTCACGACGGCGATGTTGAATGCGCCCTGAAAGACCAGCAGCATGGTCATGCCGATGGCCAGCAGGCGCCCCATGCGGTCAGGCGCGTGGAGGCTGATGAGGATGCCGCATATCAGCAGGATCGCGTAGCAGGCCACAATGCCGATCGAGAAGAAGAATCCCATCTCCTCTCCGCCGATGGCGGCGATGAAGTCCGTGTGCGCCTCCGGCAGGTAGTGCTTCTGGAAACTCTCGTTGAACCCGACGCCCCATGGGCCACCGCTCATGAACGCGAAGAGGGACTGCTTCAGGTGCTGCGCCTCCCGCGAGTGGTTCTCGACCCCCCGGATGACGACATCCATCCATGCGTCGATGCGGGGCATGCGGACATTGTCGTGCAGGACTTTCCACGCGACTAACCCGGCCCCCGGCGCCGCAAGCCCGGCCATGTACGTGACCGGCGTCCCCGCGACAAACATCAGCGTCCCCCCCAGCACCCCGACCACCATCAGCGCGCCGAGGTCACGCTCGAGGAACAGGAGCGCCGCCAGCCCGGTCAGCAATACGGCGGGGACAATCGCCCCGCGCCAGAATTGCTGGACGCGCCATCCGATGTGGCTCAGCCAGACGGCGCCCGTGATGACAATCGCCAGCTTGGCGAACTCGCCCGGCTGGAGCGTTACCGGCCCCAGCACAAGCCAGCGGTAGCTGCCGTTGATGTTCATCCGGATGCCCGGGATGAGCGTCAGCACCAGCATGATAGCGATGATCCCATAGAACACCTTCGGGAGGAACGGGCGGTTCTTCCAGTTGTGGTAGTCAAACTTGCAGCAGATGCCCCCGACGGCAAGCGCCGCGAGTATCCACATGATCTGCCGCTTAAAAAAACCATACTCGGCGCCGTAAATCCGCTGCGCCTGGAGCGTGCTGGCCGAGGCCAGCAGGACGATGCCCATGCCCAGAAGAATGACCACCGTCAACGACAAGGTTGCTAGAGTCTTTTTCATGTTGTGTGTTTCCTGTCTATTGGTTGTCGCGGGGAATCTTCAATACCATCCCAGGCTTCAGGTCGGAGGAGTCGAGTTTGTTCAGCCTCTTCAGGTCGCTCGGGCTCACGCCAAAACGGATGCAAACCGCATACAGGTCCTCACCCGCCTTGGGCGTATAGGTCTGCCCAAAGTCCTCGTCCTCAGGTTCCGGCGCCTGTTCGGCTTCCTGCGGCGGAGGGCTCGCGCCGTCCGGAATCTTCAGCACCATTCCGGGCTTCAGGTCGGAGGAGTCGAGTTTGTTCAGCCTCTTCAGGTCGCTCGGGCTCACGCCAAAACGGATGCAAACCGCGTACACGTCCTCGCTTGCCTTGACGGTGTACCTCCTTCCCGAATCCGTCGGCTCCTCCTCCGCCGCCGCAGATGCGGCGGCGGGAGACGACGGTGGCGTCTCGAGCTGGATTTCCTGCGTCAGCGGCGTGTGGTGACGTGCGAGCGTCGTCCCGACCTCAATTCCCTGCGGGGACGTGACACGGTAAACCACCCAGCCCACAGCGATGCTCAAAAGAGCGGCTACCGCCAATGCCAAGGCTATGAGGCATTTCCTCATGCACCCGCCCGCTCCTATTGACCACCGCTCGATTGACCGCCGCTCGGGATGAGCAGCACCATGCCTTCTTTCAGGTCGGACGAGGTGAGGTTGTTCAGCGCCTTCAAGTCGCTCGGGCTCACGCCCCAGCGGATGGCGACGGCATAGAGGTCCTCGCCGGACTTGACGGTATATTTCAGCCCCGTGGTGGTGGGCGCTGCGTCCTCCTTGACATCACCCTTCACCTCCTTCACCTCCATCACGGGCGGCACCGGCGCAACGTTCTCCTTGATCTCCTCTTTCAGGGGCGGCGGTTGCGTGATGGGCTTGTCACCTTCCTTTTCCGTGGGCTTCGGTTTCGGCGCGTCAATCTTGGGTGCCGTCGCCGCCTTATGGGCCGGCGCGACGACCGCCGCGGACTTCACGGCGCCGGGGATCTTCAGCTTCTGGCCGACGGCAATCTTGTTGGCGTCCTTGATGTCGTTCGCCTTGCGGATGTCCTCAACCTTCACGCCGTGCTTCAGCGCGATCTCCGACAGCGAGTCGCCGCTCTTCACGACATAGACCGTCTCCGTGCGCGACGGCGCGGGGGCGGCCTTCGGGGGCGTGGCGATGCGGGACGCGGCCGTCTTCGAAAGGTCAACCTGCCCCGGCAGCTGAATGACCTGCCCGACCTGCAGCTTGTTCGGCGAGACGCCCGGGTTCACCGCGACGACATCCTGCCAGCGCAGGCCGTAACGCGCCGCGATGCCCGTGATGGTGTCGCCCTGCCGGACGGCGTAGGACGTCGTGGTTGCGACCGGCACGAGCACAGGAATATCCTGCTTCACTTCAATGACCTGCGGAATCTCGGTGGGCTCTTCCCAGATGTTCGTTTGCCCGCCCGTTCCCGGCTTCACACACCCCTGCATGAGGCAGCAACCTGCGACAAAGCCTGCACTTGCTGCAATAAACGTGACCTGACGTTTCATCTCTCTTTTGTCTCCCTTACGTGCCTCAGAAAAGATCCGCCTCACAGGCCCGCAACCGCGCGGGCCAATCGTGCGAAACGTTCTCCCCTTTCCCGATAGCTACTAAACTGATCGAAACTTGCTGTACCCGGCGAGAGCAGGACGGTCTCATCACGTTGAGCGTCCTGCGCCACGGCGGACACGGCACATTCAATCGTACCGTAAATCTCACAAGGAACGGACGATGCCCAAACATCGGCCATCTTCCCCGCACATTCACCAATAAGATACACCTTTTGGGTGGTCTCTGCCAACACTTCTTTTAAAAAAGTTAAATCATTTTCTTTGAGCACCCCCCCGGCGATCAGGCGCACGGGTTTTTTGACCATCCGCAACGCCGCCGCCAGCGCGGTCAGGCTCGTCGCCTTCGAGTCATCCACCCACGTCACGCCGCGCGCGTCCGTGCCGAGCGTCTGCACCCTGTGCGCCAGCGGGCGGAAGTTTTTGAACCCCTCCTCGATGGCGCGCGCGCCAACGCCCGCATGAAGCAGCGCCGGGACCGCCGCCGCCGCCGCCAGGCCCAGCACCCCGTTGTCGAACCACGCCCCCGCGATCGGCCAGCTGCCGAGCGGTGCCGTCTCCTCGCAGTAATGCTTGCTCCGCACCGCCGACGGCACATAACGCCAGTCGCAATCCGGCGCGTCCCCGAAACGCTCGCACGTCGTGCGCTCGAGAATGGCGGGGTCAACGTCAACGCCCGACGGGAAGAGCGCAAGGTCACGCGATACCGCGCAGCTCCCCTTCTGGTGCGGCCACGCAAGTTTGTCCATGTTCGCGAACATCCGCATCTTCAACGCGCGGTACTCCGCGAAATCCGCGTGACGGTCCAGATGGTCAGGCTGGAAGTTCAGCAGGATCGCGATCTGCGGATGGAACGTCGGCGAATGCTCCATCTGGAACGAGCTCACCTCCGTCACCGCCCACATCTTCTTAGTCTGGTTCACATCGGACTGCTCCAGCACCAGCTGGCACAGCGGGATACCGTAGTTGCCCGCCGGCGACGCCGCAATCCCCGCCGCATTCAGCGTGTTCGCGCAGAGCTTCACGAGCGAGCTCTTGCCCTTGCTCCCCGTGACCGCCAGAATTTTCCCGCACCAGTAATGCGCCCCCAGCTCCAGCTCCGAGATCACAGGGATGCCCCGCGCCGCGCATTCAACAATCCACCGATGCCCCAGCGCGAACGCCGGACTCGCCACGCACACGTCAAACGCTTCATCCGGCAACGCCCCTTGCCAGCAACTCCTGATTCCTAATTCCTCATTCCTAATTCCGAATTTCACCTTCCCCTCGTCCAGCACCGTCACCCTGCACCTGCGCGACAGCAGCAGCCGCGCCGCCCACACGCCGCTCACTCCCGCGCCCAGCACCAGCGCATTCAAACCATCATACTTCTTGTTCATCCCGACTACCCTCAAAAACGCTCATGGATAAAGGAGGACAGGCATTCTTGCCTGTCGGCGGATTTACCGTTTCGTTGACAGGCTAGAAAGCCTGTCCTCCCCTCCGAACTCCGAACTCCGACCTCCGAACTTCTACCTCCGAACTTCGAACTTCTCCAGCACCTCCTCCAGCGCCATCCCGCGCGAAGCCTTCAGCAGCACGCTGTCACCTTCTTGCGCAATATAGGAAAGCAGCTTTGCGGCATTCGCCTTTGTACTCGCGTAAAGCACACGCGCCGCAGGGAACCCGGCCGCGACCGCCTCCTGCGCCGCGTCGCCGCGCATCCGATCGCCGACCGCGCAAAAGAAATCAGGGTTGAGCATCGCCACCTTCTTGCCGACCTCACGGTGTGCCGCCTCCGCATGGTCGCCCAGCTCGAACATATCGCCCAGCACCGCGATCCGTCGGCCCTTGCACGGCATCCGCATGAACGTCTCCAGCGCCATGCGCATACTGTCGGGGTTCGCGTTGTACGCATCGTTCACGATCGTCACGCCGTTGCGCACCTGCACCTCCCAGCGTTTCCCCGGCATCGTGAAACCGCGCATCCCTTCCGCCGCCGCTTCCGCCGTCACGCCCGCGCACCGCGCCGCCGCGAACGCCAGCAGCAGGTTCGACGCATTGTGCGCCCCCGGCAATCCGCTCGCGAGCTCCACGCACGCGCCCGACGCGCGTTCCGTCACGCGCACACGCCCTGTCATCTCGTCCAGCACCTTGCCGAAGAAATCCGCGCTGCGCGTCTTCAGCGACACCGTGACGACGGGCGCGGACGACATCTCCGCGAGCAGCCTGAAGTGCGCCGTCTCTTTGCACAGCACCGCGAACCCGTCCTGCGGCAGCACGCGCAGCAGCTCGCCCTTCTCGCGCGCGATCGCCTTGACGGAACCGAAGAACTCGATGTGCGCGCGGCCGACGCTCGAGACCACCGCGCCCTGCGGCCGCAGGATGTCCGCGAGCCGCGCGATCTCACCGGGATGGTTCGTGCCGGTCTCGAACACACCGAACGCCGTTTCCTGCGGCATCGTGAGCAGACTCAACGGCAGCCCGATATCGTTGTTCAGGTTGCCCTGCGTGGCGCACACCGGACCTGCGCCCGAGCAGCACGCCGCCAGCATCTCCTTCACCGTCGTCTTGCCCGCGCTCCCCGTCACGCCGATGACCTTCGCGCCGCACCGCGCCCGCCACGCCCGCGCGATGTCCTGCAACGCCCGCCGCGTGTCCGCCACGCGGATGACCCCAAGGTGGCACGGGCTGTATGCGCCCCCACAGGGGAATTCCTGCCCGTGATTAAAAGATGGTCGGCATTCCTGCCCATGATCACCCATGCGGGCAGGAATGCCCGCACCACCTTCCTGCCCGTGATTGTTCATGCGGGCAAAAATGCCCGCACCACCTTCCACCATCACCGCCGCCGCGCCGCCCTCAAACGCCTGCGGCACGAAATCATGCCCGTCGAACCGCTCGCCGCGCAACGCCACGTACAGGCACCCCGGCGACAGCCTGCGCGTGTCCTGCGTCACACCGCGCACCTCCCGCACTGCGCCCTCGCACGTCCCCCCCGCCCACTCCGCAAGCTGTCGCGTATCGAAAACCACACTTCCCCCGTTCATCCTCAATCCCCAATTCCTAATTCCTAATTTCTAATTCCTAATTCGCGACAGCGTACTCATAGCATTGGCGCAAGGCCTCGCGGAAGGCCTCCGGCGTGCGGTGCTGCACCAGCAGCGTCTCGTGCCCCTTCTGGGCGAACAACTCCGCAAGCTGCGGATTGCGGCACAGGCTCAGGATGCCCTGTGCCAACGCCTCATGCCCTGCCTCCACCACCATCGCGTTGTGGCTCGAGAACAGCGTCCGCGAAAACCCCGCGTTCTGCACCACGATGGGCTTCGACATATACAGGTAGTCCAGCACCTTCATCGGCACCGCCTCGCCCGTGCGGCACGGCGCGACCAGAATGTCCGACACCATCAGCAGCGCCGTCAGGTCCTCGGGCGACAGCCGGCCCGTGAGCGTCACCGCCCACGCGACCTCCGCCTGTTCCAGCGCCTCGCGCATACGCCCCGCCTCCTCCGCCGTCCCGCCGACCGCCACGAAACGCACATCGGGGTTCTCGTGCAGCACATACGGCACCGCATTGAAGAACGTCGTCAGCCCGCGGAAATGGTCGCGCCCCCCCACGCACGTCACCACGGTCGCGCACGGCATCCCCGCCGTGCCGGAGTCCCGCCGCGCCGCAATCCCCCTGAAACGCGTCCGCGCCAGGTTCAGCACGGGTGCCGGGACGCGCCCCGTGAGCGCGGGGAGGCTGGGAATCACGCACACGCGTGCGCCGCACCCCTGTTGCGACAGCTCCGCCGCCGTGTCGGGATGCTCGCCGATGATCACATCCGCGCGGCGCAGCGCAAGGCGGCCTAGGAACGCCGCCGCCTTCCGCGTCCATTGCCGAAACCACGCGCCCGCCTCGCTGCGCCCGCCGCCCTGAATATCATAGACGAACGGCCGGCGCGTCAGCACGCTCACCAGCCACGCCACCGCGCCGCAGTCATCCACGCCGTGGAGGATGTCGTAACGCGCCCGCCTCGCGAGGAACATCGCCTTGAACAGCATCAGCATGCCCAAGGTGCCGCGGCGGAGCGACGCCCCCTCCGGCAGCCTTTTGCAAAACGGCAGGCGCGGCACGAGATGCGTCGTGACCCCCTGCACGCGGAACGGCGAGGCGGCGGGGATCGTCAGGAGGTCCACCTCATGCCCCAGCGCCACAAGCGCCTCCAAGGTGTGGCGCGTGCGGTAGCTCTCCCCCGCCCACGGGCAACAGGTCTTCGACGTGATGAAAAGGACGCGGCTCATCGCGTCACCATCCTGCCTCTATCTGTGGTTTTACTGCTCATCCTGCCTCTGAAAAAAATCACCCGATATGATAATACGGACAGCCTCGCAATGCCAGCCGAAAATGCGGGATTGCGAATGAGTGATGAGTGGGTAGTGAGGGACGCAGGGGATAGCGAGGAATAAACTCAGGGGACGTAGGGAAAAACACCTTCGTCCCCTCTGTCCCCTGCGTCCCTTTGGCCGCCTCCTCCATTTCATCCCGCGTTCCTCATCCCTGATTTCTGATGCAGCTGCCGAGCGCGAGGAGCGCGTAGAACGTGTGTTCGGAATCGCCGTGGGTGGAGTAGGGGGCGGGGGCGAAGAGGGCGTCGTCGGTCCAGCAGGTTTCGGTGAATGCGAGGTCGGCGGCGGTGTCTGCGGGCGTTAGGGCCGCGGGTGCGCAGGAGGCCAGCGCGAAACGCGCGACGGCGGTCGCGAGCAGGTCGGGGGCGGGCGCGGCCGCGGAGGAGGCGAACCCGCCGGTGGGGCGGCGGCGTTGGAGCAGGAGGCTTGCGAGCGCGGCGGCGGCAGGGGTGCCGGGCTGGGTGAGCGTGAGTTTCGCGGCGAGGCGCGGGGTGGCCGTCTGCGGGCCGTCGCGCGCGCCGCTGATTTTTTTTGCGATGCGGCGTTTCAGGAACGCCGGCAGCCCCGACGCAAAAGCCGCGTCGAGGGCGAGCGCGTACAGGAATGACGCGTAGAGGTCGCGGGGCGGGCTGAGCAGGAGCGCGAGCAGGGGGCGCAGCCGAGCGAGGGGAGACGTGCGTGATGCTGCGTTCAGTTGCACGAGCCGTGCGCACGATCTGTCAACGGGGCTTGCCGCCGGGCAGGTGAGCAGGTAGCGTTCGAGCGGCGGGATGGCGGGCGCGGCCGGGTCGAGCGCGCGCAGGCAGAGCCATGCGAAGCAGGAGTAGTACGCGTCGGGCGTGCCGGAGGGCGCGGCGCATCCGCCGTCCGGGCGCTGGAGGCGGGCGAGGGCATCAACAATAGCCGTATGCGCGTCCGGCGTCAGCCCCCCCGCGCCGTTCGAGGCCATTGCCTCCAGATTGCGGAACAGGCTGGCCATACGTCGCAATCACTTGAAGATATTCTTGAGGGACTTCGCGGCGTCCTTCGCGCCTTC
>WRJS01000106.1 GCA_009778475.1 Kiritimatiellota bacterium
ACAGCGTCGCGAACTTCGGCGGCGGCGCGTACGGCGGCATCCTGAGCCGCTGCCTGTTCGCGGGCAACCGTGCGAACAACGACGGCGGCGGCGTGAACAACGCCACCGTCGCCCACGGCACCATGACGGGCAACACGGCGGCAAACGGCGGCGGCGCGGCGTACGGCACGCTCTTCGACTGCGCGATTTCGGGCAACAAGGGGGGCAGCGGCGGCGGAATGTACAACGGCACGCTGGCGAACTGCACGATTTCGGGGAACACGGCGACGGGTAGCGGCGGCGGCGCGTACGGCAGCGTGATGACGAACTGCGTCGTGTCGGGGAACGCCTCGGTGGCGAGCGGCGGCGGCACGTACAACGGCACGATGGTCAGTTGCCTGTTGTCGGAGAACGTGGCGACGGGCAACGGCGGCGGCGCGTACGGCGGCGCGTTGTATAATTGCACGGTGGCGGGGAACCATTCCGCCGCGAACAACGGCGGCGGCGGCGTGAACGGTAGCGGCAATCGGCACAACTGCATCATCTGGGGGAATTCCGTCCTCAGCGGCGCAGGGACGAATTACGTCAACGGCAGTGGCACGTTCCTGTATACATGCACGGGACCAAACCTGCCGGGCGGTGCGGGGAACATCGCGCAAGACCCGATGTTCCGTTTTGCGGAGGCGGGGGATTTCAGGTTGCTGGCGGGGTCGCCGTGCATTGACGCAGGGACGAATTTCTATGCCTACGGTGCGACGGACGTGCTCGGCAACCCCCGCATCCAGAACGGCAGGGTGGACATGGGCGCGTATGAGGGTGCGGCGGCGGCGTTGCTGGATGACTCCGCGGACATTGCGACGAACCTCGTCGCCAGCACGGACAACCGGGACGGGGTGTTGCTGACGTGGGAGGCGCCAGGCAGGGCGGGGTCTCCGAACCCGCCGGAAACAATCCTCTACCGCGTCCTGCGGTGGGACGAGGCGGCGGGGAAATGGGTCGCCGTCTCGGGGTGGATTACGGAACTGACGTTCCTCGATACAGGGATGATCATGGGGGTGGAATACACCTACGCGGTGGTGACGGCGTTCGATGCGAAATTGGAGGAGTTGTCTGTGGCAAGCGCGTCGGCGACGGGTCAGCGCGGCGCATCGTGGTACGTGGACGCGGAACACGGGGACGACGCGAACGACGGCATGACCTGGGCGACCGCCAAGCAGACCATCCAGCCCGCCATCGACCTTGCCGTGGCCGGGGAGACCGTCGCCGTGACCAACGGCGTGTACGCGCCCATCTCGACGACGAACCAGGCCATCATCATCCGCGGCGTGAACGGCGCGAACTGGACTGTCATCGACGGCGGCGGGACAAACCGCTGCGCGACGCTGGGGTCGGCCGTCGCGCACACGAACATCGTCCTTGCGGGATTCACACTCACGAACGGGAAAATCACGGGCAACGGCGGCGGGGTATGCTATGGCACGTTGACAGACTGCGTCCTGACGGGCAACGCCGCCACAGGCAACGGCGGCGGGTCGTACTACAGCATCCTCTACCGCTGTACCGTGTCGGGCAACAATGCCACAGGCAACTCTCTCTCGGGCTACGGCGGCGGGGCGTACAACGGCACGCTGAACAACTGCGTGCTGGCACGGAACACGGGCAATATCGGCGGCGGGGCGCACAGTAGCGTCCTCAACAACTGCACGGTGACGGGCAACACGGCGGGGTCGACTGGCGGCGGGACGTACAACGGCACGCTGAACAACTGCATCGTCTGGGGCAATGCCGTGACCAGCGGCACGACGATGAACTACAGCGGCGGCACGTTCCGCTACTCGTGCGCCTCGCCCATCCCGAGCGGTGTCATGAACATCGACGCCGACCCGCTCTTCCGCTTCCCCGAGATGGGGGACTACCGCCTCACGGCGGGATCATTGTGCCTCGACGCGGGGACGAACTTCTACGTCGTCGGCGCGACGGACGTGGCGGGCAACGCGCGTATCCAGAACGGCACCGTGGACATGGGCGCCTACGAAGGCGTATGGGGATTGCGCGACACCCCCGCCGACCTCGTGCAGAACCTCCGCGCCAGCGACGACGACCGCGACGGCATCTTGATTTCGTGGGATCCGCCCTCGGCGGGCGACGCGGCGCTCTACCGCGTCCTGCGCTTCAACGGAGCCACGGGGCAGTGGGAACCCGTCTCGGACTGGATCGCGGGGACGAGCTTCCTCGACACGCAGGTGACGGGGTACGTCGAAACCGAGTATGCCGTGGTGGCGGCCTTCGACCTTGGCGGCGACGCCATTTCCATCCCGAGCCCACCCGTCACGGGGCAACGGGGCGCGTCGTGGTTCGTGGACGCAAGCCGTCCCGACGACGGCGGCGACGGCCAAAGCTGGGCGACCGCCAAGCGGACAATCCAAGCCGCGTTCGACCTCGCCGTGACATTGGAGACCGTCGCCGTGACCAACGGCGTGTACGCGCCCATCGCCTCGACCAACAAGGCCGTCTTCGTCCGCAGCGTGGAGGGCGCGGGCGTGACAATCATCGACGGCGGCGGGACGAACCGCTGCGCGACGCTCGGCACGTCCTCCGCGCACACCAACATCATCCTCACAGGTTTCATGCTGACGAACGGGAAAACCACGGGCGACGGCGGCGGGGTAGCCTACGGCACGTTAAGCGACTGCATCCTCTCGGGCAACACGGCGGATTATGGCGGCGGGTCGTACTACAGCATCCTGTGCCGATGCACGCTCTCGGGGAACACGGCGCATAGGGGCGGCGGGTCATACTACGGGACGCTGAACAACTGCACGCTGACGGGAAACACCGCCACCTACGGCGGCGGCGCCTACAACGGCACGCTGAACAACTGCGTGCTGGCACGGAACGTGGCGACGACCTATTCGGGCGGCGGGGCGTATGCCAGCACCCTCAACAACTGCACGGTGACGGGGAACAGGGGCAACGGCGGCGGCGGGACGGTCAACGGCACGATGAACAACTGCATCGTCTGGGGCAACGCCACGACCAGCGGCACGACGACGAACTACAGCGGCGGCACGTTCCGCTACTCGTGCGCCGAGCCCATCCCGATGGGCGGATCGCACGTCATGAACATCGCCCAAGACCCGCTCTTCCGCCTCCCCGAGGCGGGGGACTTCAGGCTCTTGGCGCTTTCGCCGTGCCTCGACACGGGGACGAATTTCTACGTCGTCGGCGCGACGGACTTGGCGGGCAACGCGCGCATCCAGAACGGCACCGTGGACATGGGCGCCTACGAAGGCATCTGGACGCTCCGCAATGCCGACTGGGCGCAGAACCTTCAGGCGACCGTCAATCGTCCCGACGGCATCCTCGTCTCGTGGGAGCCTCCCGCCTCGGGCGATGCGATTCTTTATCGCGTCTGCCGCCTTGATTTTGCGACAGGGCAGTGGACACCCGTCTCCGACTGGATCGCCGAGACGGCGTTCCTCGATACGCAGATGCTTCCGAACACCGACTACGACTATGCCATCTCGGCGGCGTTCGACGCGCACCTCGACGAGATTTCCACGCTGAGTGCCCCCGCCACGGGACGACGCTTGCCCGCCACGTATTACGTGGACGCCTCGCGCACCGACGATCAGGGGGACGCCCTGAGTTGGGCGACCGCCAAGCAGACACTCCAAGCGGCCATCGGCCTTGCCGCCCCGGGGGACGGCATCGTCGTGACCAACGGCGTGTACACCCCCGTCTCGACTTACGGCAGGGCGATTTCCATCCACAGCGTCAATGGCGCGGCAGAGACGATTATCGACGGCGGCGGCATCGACCGCTGTGCGACACTGGGCCTGTTATCGACGCATACCAATACAGTGCTTTGCGGGTTCACGTTGCGGAACGGATGGACTTCCAGCAACGGCGGCGGAGTCTTGTACGGCAGAGTGACGGAGTGTGTCCTGACCCGGAACACGGCACACTACGGCGGCGGCGGCGCCAGCGAGTGCGAGCTAGTCCACTGCTCGCTGACAGAAAATGTGGCGTATTATGAGGGCGGCGGTGCTTTCGAAAGCACATTGTACAATTGCACGGTGACAGGAAATATGGCGGACGATTATGGCGGCGGAGCCAGCGAGAGCGTATTGTACAACTGCGTTTTGTCAGGCAACGAGGCGGACGAGGGCGGCGGGGTATCGTGGAGCACATTGTACAACTGCACGGTGACAGAGAACACGGCAACCCGGTACTACGGCGGCGGAACGTTAGAGAGTGACCTCTACAACAGCATCGTCTGGGGGAATTACGGATACGGATCCTACGCGAATCACGACGACTGCACCTTCCTCTATTCCTGCTCCGCGCCGTTGCCAGGCGGGGCGGGGAACATCGCACAAGACCCCCTCTTCCGCTTCCCCGAGATCGGTGACTATCGGCTGCTGGCGGGTTCCTTCTGCCTCGATACGGGGAACAATGCTTATGCCCCTGCCGGGCTTCCCGACCTTCTGGGCAACCCGCGCATCCAGAACGGGCGGGTGGACATGGGCGCCTACGAGGGGGCGGTGACGCTTTGCACCGATGCCTCGGATTACGTCCAGAACCTTCAGGCGACCGCCGACCTCCCGGACGGCATTCTGGTGTCGTGGGAGGCGCCCGCCGCAGGGGGCGCCGTCCTCTACCGCGTCCTGCGCTGGGACGCGGCGACGGGAGAGTGGGTCGCCATCTCGGGCTGGATCGCGGAAACGGAGTTCCTTGACACGCAGGTGCAAGCGTTTGTCGAGTACGTCTATGCTATCGTGACGGCGTTCGACCTTGGGCTTGATGCGATTTCTGACCCAAGCGCCTCCGTTACGGGGCAGCGCACGGAGTCGCTCTACGTGGACGCGGGGCAACCCGACGACACGGGCGACGGCAGAAGCTGGGCAACCGCCAAGCGGACGATTCAGGCGGCCATCGACCTTGCCACGCATTTCGAGGGGATTCTCGTCACCGACGGCGTGTACGCCCCCATTGTCACGGACAACAAGGCGATCGCCATCCGTAGCGTCAACGGCGCGGGCGCAACCTTCATCGACGGCGGCGGGACGAACCGTTGCGCGACGCTGCGCTCTGGCGTCAGCCTTCGTGGATTCACGTTGCGAAATGGATGCTCAGAGTACGGCGGCGGGGCATACCGCGGAACGCTGTACCACTGTGTCCTGCCAGGGAACAGGGCGGAATACTACGGTGGCGGGGCATACGGCGGAACGCTGTACCACTGTGTCCTGACAGGGAACATGGCGCAATATGACGGTGGCGGGGCGGATTATTGCGTATTGAACAACTGCACGCTCTCGGGGAACACGGCGGAATGGGGTGGCGGGGCATTCAACTGCACGCTGAACAACAGCCTGTTGACCGGCAACAAGGGGGATTCCGGCGGCGGGGCGAGGGCATGCTTTTTGTACAACTGCACCGTGGCGGGCAACAGGGCAGACATCGGGGGCGGGACAATCTATGGCGATCTCTACAACTGTATCGTCTGGGGGAATGCCAAGCCTGACGGGACGACAGACAACAGCATGGACGACGACGTTGCATACTCTTGCACGAATCAAGCCCCGCTCCTGCGCCTCCCCGAGGCAGGGGATTATCGGCTCTTGGCAGGATCCCCGTGCCTCGACACGGGGAGCAACCAGTATGCCCCCGCCGGGCTTCCCGACCTCCTGGGCAATCCCCGTATCCAGAATGGCACCGTGGACATGGGCGCCTACGAAGGTGTCTGGCCGCTCCGTGATGCCGACTGGGTTCAAAACCTTCAGGCGACCATCGACCGCTACGACGGCGTTCTCGTCTCGTGGGAGGCGCCCGCCTCGGGCGATGCCGTGCTGTACCGCCTCTGCCGCCAAGACCTTGCGACAGGGCGGTGGATGCCCGTCTCCGACTGGATTGCCGACACGGCCTTTTTCGATACGTCGGCGTTGGGGGACACGGATTACGGCTATGCCGTCTCGGTGGCGTTCGACGCAAACCTCGACGAGATTTCCACGCTGAGTGCGCCCGCCACGGGCAAGCGCCTGAAGGCGGTGTACCACGTGGACGCCTCGCGTGCCGATGACAGCGGCGACGCCCTAAGCTGGGCGACCGCCAAGCAGACGATTCAGGCGGCAATAACCCTTGCCCTCCCGGGCGACGAGGTCATCGTCACCAACGGCGTGTACGCGCCCATCGTCACGCAGGACGCGGCGATCCTGATTCACAGCGTCGAAGGCGCGGAGGAGACCCGCATCGACGGCGGCGGCATTGAACGGTGCGCGACGCTGGGCATGATGGGGTTGCACACCAACACGGTGCTACGTGGATTCACGCTGACCAACGGCTGGGCCGAGTCCGGCGGGGGAACCCTCTGCGGCACGCTGGAGGCGTGCGTGCTCTCGGGCAACAATGCCGTGTATGGTGGCGGCGCCTATGAAGGCACGCTCATCGACTGCACCCTGACAGGCAACACAGCAGAGTGGTCTGGCGGCGGGGCGTGGGGCGGGACGCTCAACCACTGCGTCCTGTCAGGCAATGCGGCAGGAGCAAGCGGTGGCGGGGCGTGGAATTCCACAGGCAACAACTGTATGCTGTCTGCGAATACCGCCAACAGTGACGGTGGCGGGGCGTATGCAAGCACGCTCAACAACTGCGTCCTGTCGGGGAATGTCGCTAACCAGAACGGCGGAGGGATGGGGGGGTACGGCATACTCAACAATTGTACGCTGACGGGGAATGTCGCTCATGAGAACGGCGGCGGGATGGCGTATGGCACGCTCAACAACTGCACGCTGTCGGGGAATGTCGCCGACGGGGACGGCGGTGGGGCGTATAGCGGCACGCTCAACAACTGCATCGTCTGGGGGAACACCGTCGCTGGCGGCACGACGACGAACTACAGCGGCGGCCCCATCTTCCGCTACTCCTGCGCCGCGCCGTTGCCGGGCGGGGTGGGGAATATCGCCCTCGACCCTCTCTTCATGGATGAACTGGGGGGCAATTTCCGTTTGCAACCCGATTCCCCCTGCATCGATGCTGGGACGAACTTCTACGTGGTCGGCGCGGCGGACCTTGACGGCAAGCTGCGTATCATGGGCGAATACGTGGACATGGGGGCGTATGAGTTTGAGCCCGTGATCTGGATTTCGCCGAGTCGCCAGACCGTCGCCTACGCGGGCGGCGTTTTCGCCGTCTCCGTCCACTGCGAGTCAAATTGGACAGTCGCCTGTGCCGAGCCGTGGGTGGTTCTGGGGACAACGACTGGAAGCGGGGACGCGACCGTCTCCTACACCGTCGCAAGCCATGCCGGGGAAGAAGAGCGCACGGCGATCCTCGTTTTTGCGTGCGAGGACACTCAAAAAACGTTGACCCTCACGCAATATCCCAGGATCACCGAGCTGGACATCGGGACAGGGGCGGCCGCCCGAACCGTCATTCCCTTCAATTTCTACTACAACAGTTCCGCCGTCCAGACGATCTACCTGTCATCCGAACTGGCACTCATCCACGGTGAAACGATTGTCGGCATCGACTACTTCTACAACAGCACGGACAGTAGCGACCTCAACAACCGCACCGTCCAGCTCTGGCTCGCGCACACCGCGCTCGACGACCTCTCGGGCGGCTGGATACCGCAAGGGCAGTTCACGAAAGTTTACGAGGGCGCCGTCTCCGTCCCGCGCGGTCCCTACACGCTGTCGCTTTCCTTCGATACGCCCTTCCCCTACACCAACGGCAACCTCTGCGTCATGGCGGTGCGCCCCATGGATCCGTTAGGCTGGCGCAGCAACGTCTATGCCCTGACGACGGACATCACCACGAGCCGGACGCGGTACTATAACAATGACGATGTCGCCTTCAACTTCACCCAGCCTGGCGAACTCCTCTCCGCCATCCCCAACACCCGCTTCAGGGTTGCCACAGGGGGCGGTGGCGGCGATCTCATGACCGACTACGGCGCATGGCTCGATTTCTACGGGTTGTTCGACAACCCCGTCAACTCCAACAAATGGGTCGCCCACCCCAATGACCCCAACGGCACTTTCCGCATCACCAACTTCGCCGTGAACGCCGCCGGCGCCGTCACCGCCCTCGACTACTCCCCCGACCTCGCCCCCCTCCGCGTCTACACCCCCCTCGGCAAGACCAACCTCACCGACGCCACCCCCTGGGGCCCCACCAACGCCGCCACCCGCTTCTTCCTCATCCGCGTCTCCCTCCCCGACTAAAAGCTGCACTAGACCTCTTCGGGAACCTCCTGCAATTTCAGGATACATTCCGCGTTGTATTTCATTGCGCCGCATCCCGTTAGGGATGCATCGCTCGGTAGAATGGATGGAGGAAGTCCTCCGCCATCCCGTAGGGATGGCTCGCTCGGTAGAAAAACGGTGTTTAAATTTTCCGCATCCCGTAGGGATGCGACCCCATGGAGGCATCCCTACGGGATGCCGTGATTTTTCACACTCTTTTCTACCGAGCGTAGCATCCCTAACGGGATGCTTTTTGCGGAGGTTCCCGAAGAGGTCTACTGGTGCCGAAGACGCCCCGTCTCTTCCCCTTGGGTGCTGGGAGCGCAATGTGCCGGGAGCGCAGGGCTTCCGCCCTGCAAAACAAGCGATGCAGGGCGGAAGCCCTGCGCTCCCGGCACATTGCGCTCCCGGCGCTGACAGGACACTCGCCCCTTGCGCGCACGGAAGCTTCAGCCCTGCCCGACCGCCTTCACCGTATTCAAGATTGCGCATATCATCGCATCCGCGTTTTTGCCGTGGAGGCGCGGGATGTGGTTGTGGAGGAGGAGAGGGGTGCGGGTGGTGGAGGGGTAGAGGTAAATCTTGCCGTCGCTGGTCTCGATGCGCCCGATCTTTTTCTGCGCGGCGAGGATGCGGATCTCGGCGAGGCGCAGGAGGCGGAGCGCGGGGGGCGGCGGCTTGCCGTAGCGGTCGGCGAGCTCCTCGCGCAGGGCCTTGACCTCTTTCAGCGACAGGGTCTCCGCGAGGCGGCGGTGGATGATGAGGCGGTGCCCCTCGTCCTCGACGTAGCCATACGGCAGGCAGGCGGCGCGGTCGGGGTCGGCGGTGCCGGGCGAGAGGTCGAGGAAGTCGATCGACATGTCCACGTCCACCAGCAGCGGCGGCGCCTCGCCTTTCATGCGGGCGATGGTGCGGCGCAGCAGCTGGCAGTAGAGGCCGAAGCCGATGGCGGCGATGTGGCCGCTCTGCGCCGCGCCGAGCAGGTTGCCCGCGCCGCGGATTTCGAGGTCGCGCAGCGCGAGGTTGAACCCTGCGCCGAGCCCGCTGTGTTTCAGCAAGGCGTCGATGCGCTGGCGCGCGTCGGAGTCGATATACCCGGTCTCGGGGGTCAGCAGCCACGCGAAGCCTTTCTGCGAGGAGCGCCCGACGCGCCCGCGCAGCTGGTAGAGGTCGGCGATGCCGAAACGGTCGGCGCGGTGCACGAGGATGGTGTTGGCGCGCGGGATGTCGATGCCGTTCTCGACGAGCGTCGTGCAGAGCAGCACGTCGATCTCGCCGTGCTCGAACTGGCGCATGGCCTTGGCGAGCATCGAGGGGGGCATCTGCCCGTGCGCGATGGCGACGCGCGCCTCCGGCACCAGCCTGCGGATGCGCTGCTCCATGAGGTGGATGGTCATCACGCGGTTGTAGAGGAAATAGACTTGGCCGTTGCGGTTGATTTCTTTGCGGATGGCGCCGCAGATCACGTTGTCCGCGTCGCGCGCGACGTTCGTCTCGACGGCCAGCCGCTCGCACGGCGGCGTCTGGAGGAGGCTCAGGTCGCGCGCCCCGGTCATGCTCATGTAGAGCGTGCGCGGGATGGGCGTGGCGGAGAGCGTCAGCACGTCCACGCTCTGGCGCACCAGTTTCAGGCGCTCCTTGTGCGTCACGCCGAAACGCTGCTCCTCGTCGATGATCAGCAGGCCGAGGTTCTGGAACGCGACGCCGCTCGCCAGCAGCGCGTGCGTGCCGATGACGATGTCCACCCTCCCCTCCGCGACCGCCTCGAGGACGCTCCTGCGTTTCGCCAAGGACTGGAAGCGGCTGGCTGCCTCAATGCGCACGGGGTATGCGGCCATGCGGTCGGCGAACGTCTCGAAGTGCTGTTCGGCCAGCACGGTCGTGGGGACGAGCACGGCGACCTGCCGCCCGTTCATCACGGCGATGAACGCGGCCCGCATGGCGATTTCCGTCTTGCCGTACCCGGCGTCTCCGCAGATGAGGCGGTCCATCGGGCGCGACGCGGCCATGTCGCGCTTGACCTCCGCAATGACCTTCTCTTGGTCGGCGGTCTCCTGATACGGGAACGCGGCCTCGAACTCGTGCAGCCACGGCGGCGCGGCATCGAACGCGATGCCCTCCACGACACTGCGCTTGGCCTGCGTCTCCAGCAGCGACGCCGCCAGATCCGCCACCGCGCGTTCCGCGTCCACCTTCTCCTTCGTCCAGCGCTTGCCGCCCAGGTGGTGCTGCTTGACCTTGTGGCCCGCGACCCCGACGTAGCGGCTGAGCAGATGCGCGTGCGAGACCGGGACGTGCAGCTTCGCGCCGCCCGCATATTCCAGCGAGAACACCTCCGAGCGCTGACCGTTGACCTCCACCTCCGTCGAGCCGAGGAAGCGCCCGATGCCGTGGTCCACATGCACCACGAGGTCGCCCGGCTCGAGGTCCGCCGCGTTCTCCACGCGGCCGCCGCGCGCGGCGGCCGTGGCGGGCGGGTTTGGGCGATAGGAGTGCTTGCGCACCGTGTATAAATCGGACTGCGTGGCGAGCGCCAGGCCCGGCAGCACGAACCCCCCCGAGAGCGCGGCCCTGTGGATGCGGATCCGCGTGTCTGGCCCGAGCTCGTGCGCGAGCAGCTCGCACGTTCCGGCAGTGTCCGCGCAGAGGGTGACCTGCTCGCCGGCATTGGCGCGGCGCGTGAAATCCGCGAGCAGCCGTTTGCGCGCGCCCGCCAAAAGTTCAGGGTGGCTCGCATATTCCGCGCCGAGCTCCGCAAGCCCCGGCAGGACGGCGATGTCCAGCGGGAAGCCCGGCATCTGCGGCGGCGGCGGTTCGCCGCAATAGAGCTCAAGCCACGGCTCACGCGCCGCGACCCGCTGCTTGAACGTCTCCCATGACGACGTGCGGTGCGTCGCAAAATACACCGCCTCCTCAATGCTGTCATGCTCAATCCAGAGGACGGCCACCTGCGGCGGCAACAGGTCGATCATGTGGAGGGTCGGGAGCGGCGCCTCCGAACATGGTGGCAGCCATATCAATTCCTCTTCCGCGACAGAACGTTGCGTGAGCGGGTCGAACGTCCGCAGCGACTCGATGTCCGCCCCGAGGAAATCCGCGCGCCACGGCATTGCCGCCGCCGGGGACCACACGTCCAGGATGCCGCCGCGCACGGCCAGTTGCCCCGGCGCGTCCACATCCGTCACACGCACATACCCGGCCGTCACCAGTTTCGCCACGAGCGCCTCGAAGTCGATCTGCTCTCCCACCCGCAACGTCACCGACGCCGCCTCTATCGCATCGGGGTCCGGCACCGGCTGGAGCAACGCGACCACAGGTGCGATGACAACGCACGGCGCGGCGGACGGCGGCGTGTTCCGCAGTACGTCCAGCATACGCAAGCGCAGCCCCGCCGCTTCGGGATCCCCATTCGTCTGTTGCGGGAACATGCGCGGCGTGACCCCGCTCTCGCGCCCCAGCGCATAAAGGTCGCCATACACATGCGCCATCTTCGACAGGCTTGATGTGATTACAAACGCGGTGCGCCCCGGTGCGCGTTTCGCGAGCGCCGCCGCCGCGAATGCCGCCGCCGCACCCGGCAGCGACGGCGCGGCGAGACGCGCCGCGTTGCGCGGCAACGCCTTGAAAAACACGCGCTCAAACATCGCTGTGAATGCATCTGCCATAATCAATTCAAATTAATCGCGTCAACGTCTATCGCGAGCGCCACGTCCGACGGGAGGGGGTAACGCCGAAGGAGAGCGCGGAGGGGTCGGGTCATCAGGCGCGTGGAGGTGGCGCGGAGGATGACCTGATAGCGGTATTGTCCCTTGGCCTTCGCGAGCGGCGCGGGATAGGCCGCGGAGACGATGAAGTCGTTGCCCGCCATCGCCGCGAGCTCCCGCGCAAACATCTCCGCCGCATACCGCACGCGCTCCTCCGACACGCCCTTGAACCCGATGCACACGAGGTGCGTGTGCGGCGGGTAGCCGCCCAGCTGCCGCTCCGTCAGCTCCTGTTCGGCGAACGCCTCGAACGTGCCTTTCGCGGCAGCCTCGACTGCAGGATGTTTCGGCGCGAACGTCTGCACGTACACCTCGCCCGGAAGCTCGTCACGCCCCGCACGGCCGCTCACCTGCGCGAGCAGCTGGTAGGTGCGCTCACCGGCGCGGAAGTCAGGGATGTGCAGGCTCATGTCCGCCGACAGCACGCCCACGAGCGTGACGTTCGGGAAGTCCAGCCCCTTCGCGATCATCTGTGTCCCGACGAGGATGTCCGCATGGCCGCTCTTGAAGCGCCCCAGAATCTCGTCGTGGCTGCACTTGCGCATCGTCACGTCCGCGTCCATGCGCAGCACCCGCGCCTTGGGGAAGCACTTCATGAGCGTCTGCTCCACGCGCTGCGTACCGAAGCCCGTGTACTTGATGGCAGGGTCGCCGCAGTCCGGGCAGGTGTCCGGCACATGGCGCCAACCGCCGCAGATGTGGCACCGCAGGCATTCGTCCGTGCGGTGGTAAGTGAACGACACGCTGCACTTGTTGCACGACACCTTGCCGCCGCACTTCGGACACGTGAGCGAGCTCGAATAACCGCGACGGTTGAGGAACAGGATGGACTGCTCACCGCGCTCCAGCCGCAGCTTCAGCGCATCCAGCAACTCATCCGAAAAGACACGCACGACCCCTCCCGCCCGCGCCACGTCGAGGCGCATATCCACCACCTGCACCTGCGGCATGGGGCGGTTCGCCACGCGCACGGGCAGGTGCGCCATGCGGTACTTGCCCTTCCGCACGTTCTGCCATGTCTCCATGGACGGCGTGGCCGTGCCGAGCACCACCGCGCAACGCTCGAAATGCCCGCGCATGACCGCCACGTCACGCGCGTGGTAGCGTGGGCTCTCGTCCTGCTTGTAGCTCGGCTCATGCTCCTCGTCCACGATGATGATGCCGAGGTCCCGAACGGGCGCGAAGATGGCCGAGCGCGGCCCCACCGCGACACGCGCCTCGCCGCTGCGGATGCGGTGCCACTCGTCGAACCGCTCCCCCTCGCTGAGCGCGCTGTGCAGCACCGCCACGCGCGGGCCGAATCGCGCCGCGAACCGCTGCACCGTCTGCGGCGTGAGCGCGATCTCCGGCACCAGCACGATCGCCCCCCGCCCCTGCTCCAGCACATGCGCGATGGCCTGCAGATAAACTTCGGTCTTCCCGGAACCCGTGACACCATGGAGGAGGAGAGGCGAATTAGGAATTAGGAATGAGGAATTAGGAATCGGAGACGGGGAGACAGAGTCAGCCTTAATTCCTAATTCCTCATTCCTAATTCCTAATTTTATAATCGCCTCCAGCGCGGCGGCCTGCTCGGGCATCAGCTTCATCGGCGCGGTCGGGAGGATGGTGCGGTTCGCGAGCGGGTCGCGGCGCATCTGGCGCGTTCCGATGGCGATCGCGCCGGCCGCCTCCAGCTTGCGCAGCGTCTCCGTGGTGCAGGCGAACTCCTGAAGCAGCGGGCGCAGCCAGCCGCCGCCCACGCGCCGCAGGTTGGCGAGAAGCTCCGCCTGGCGCGGCGTGAGCTTCGCGGACGGCTCGCCCGTGAGCGTGACGTAGAGCTGCTCCTTCGCGCGGATGTCGCGGTTGCGCACGGCGGCGGGCAACGCGCAGCGTATCGTCTGCTCGAACGGTGCGCAATAATACTCCGCCATCCACCGCGTCAGCGTGATGAGCGCGGGCGAGAGGTATTCGGTGCCCGAGAGGATGGAGGTGACGGGTTTCAGCGAAAGATGGCGCACAGCGTCCTCGCCGTGCTGAAAGAAGGGCAGGCTTTCCTGTGTGCAAACATCATCACGGGCAGGAATGCCCGTGCCACCTTGTTCGAGCATCTCGATAACATACGCATCCACCTCCCGCCCGCCGAACGGCACGCGCACGCACAGCCCCACCCGCATCTGCGCCCGCAGCCGCTCCGGCACGGCGTAGTCGAACAAGCGGTTCGCGGCAATCTCTGTAGCGACGCGGACGATCATGAGGGGGATGTACTCATTAGACCTATCCTAAACCCTTGATTGCGGTTGCGGCTCCCTGCCCTGCTCCACGGCCCCCTGGATGTACTCTGGGAGATCGCCAACAGCGTCGATGTTCGTACCATGGATGAAGATATTATCCGCCCTGCTCTGCTTCCTGTTGTATCCCACATAAAAGCCATTGAAATAGCCATACTCCATCCCAACGGCGTATCCCGTGATGTTAT
>WRJS01000107.1 GCA_009778475.1 Kiritimatiellota bacterium
ATCGCGCTTACGAATGATGCGGACATAATGTTTGACACTTCGCTAATGGCCGAAAAACCCATTTCGTCGATTTCTTCATGGCTTTTTATGTCTGTATACATCAGCATGTTGACCATATCGCAGGTGATATCTATAGGAAGAAGGAACATCATCATTCCGCTGATGCTACCGGTGAGCATCAGAAGCGCCCCGACCATTACCGCCTCCGCGCCGCCGAGAGCTTCATAAGTTTCGTTGAATCCCTTGATGCTGATGCCTGGGATGGAGATATCGACTTTGTGCCCGAGCATCTTCGACAGTGAAGACGCCGCGTTGCCGGAGCCGATATTGGCGATTTCCCTGAGTACGTCGATGTGCATCTCGTTTATGTCGTTATATGAGTTTAGTGACATAATCATTCTCCGATCTGTTTATTCTTTCTTCTGCCTATACAAGGCTCCCGGAACTCGCTGGCAGCGAACGCATTTTCCGCAATGAAATCGTATTATTCGGATGCCCTGTTGGTCTTTATGATGCAAAAAAGCAACAACTATGTGCAACTATATCACACAGCGGCGATGATTTCAAGCAATTCCGACGATGTTTCTGCAATTAGAATGTGTAATTAAAGCTATTACTGTGCTTCGCCTCGAATTAGGCGCTGAAGAATTATGACAACAGGAGTTCAACATGAGCTTGCCGCCTTATCCCGGCGGAGCAGCTGCGGTCAGGGAGTTGCTCGCCGCATATGATTTCAAAACTTCAAAGGCGAAAGGGCAAAACTTCCTTATCGATGCTAACATCCCTGAGAAGATAGTCAGGCTTTCAGGCATTGACAAAACATGCGGCGTGCTCGAGGTCGGGCCGGGAATCGGTGCGCTGACGGCGGAGATTTGCAGAGCGGCCGGGCGTGTCACGGCGGTTGAGCTTGACGCGCGGCTGCTGCCGATACTGAGCGATATGCTTGCTGGGCAAGCAAACATAGAAATAGTCCGGGGCGATATCTTAAAGCTCGATGTCGCGGAGCTTGCCGTCGTAGCCGGGGCCGACGTCGATGGAGAAGATGTTGCCGAACTTCACCGCGCCCTTGTAGTCCTCGTACAGCAGCTCGGGCGGCGAGCAGAGGTTGTCGTGCTTGGGGAGCGAGTAGAACCACATCGCGCCGCCGTCGTGCGGGGGCAGGATGGGGTAGGTGAACTCCGCCACGAGGTAGTGCTTGCCGCCGCCTTGGGCGTAAGGGCCCGCCGCCGCCTTGTCGTCCAACGCGCCGGGGTTGCCGAGCTCGCCGATGCGGATGTAGGTGTTCTCCTGATCGCCGTGGTTGAAGCCGATGAAGCACGACGGCTGGAGCTTGCGCCCGAGCGCCAGCACCTCCTGATGCGACAGCCCGCCCGGCCCGAGCGCGTGGTCAACCCACATATACTCGATGGGGCCGTAGTTGGTGAGCAGCTCGGTGAGCTGCGCGCGCTCCTTGTCCGCGTCCTTTCCCGAGCCGCCGCCCGCGCCGTCTTTCGCGCCCGGCCATGTCCAGTCGCCCTCGGAGAAATAGAGCGCGAGCTTGATGCCGTGCTTCTCGCATGACGCGCGGAGCAGCGCCAGCACGTCCTTGCCCAGCGGCGCGTTGGTGACCTTGCGGTCGGTGGTGGCGGTGTCCCAGAGGCAGAACCCGTCGTGGTGTTTTGCGAGGAACAGGATGTAGCCCATGCCCGCCTCCTTCGCGGTCTGCGCCCACTGGTCGGTGTCCACGCCCGTGGCCCGGAAGAACGAGATGTCGCCGATGCCCGGCGTCCACTCCTTGCCCGAGAACGTGCTGAACGACCAGCAGATGAACATCCCCCATTTCAGGTCTTTGAGTTTCTGCGCCTGTTTCAGCGCGACGTCGTCATGCGTCACCGGTTCCGCGACTGCGGACAGCGCGGTCAGTGTGGCGGCGAGCAACACACATTTTTTCATCGATTCCTCCTTTTTTACACCATGGCATACGCCAAGGCAATGATTAAAATGTTTAGCACATTCCCGTACCGGATGTCAAGCCTTGCTGATAAACACGCGGCATCATGCGCAAGGCCTTTGGCCTTGGGGAAAATCCAACGCCCAAGTGAAATGCGCTTCGGGGCAATGACACGTGGAGACGGATAATCATCCGTCTCTACGGGGAGGTCGGGAATATCCAATATTCAACACGGAATATTGGATATTCCCGAGGGCTTTCAGCCTTGGCAAATCTACCACATCCCAACGTAGGGCAACGCCCAACACAGGCGTAGAGACGGATGATTATCCGTCTCCAAAAGCAATGCAATGACACGTGGAGACGGATAATCATCCGTCTCTACATCTCTGTGCCTTCACCCCTGTGAACCACGAAGGGCGAAGCCCTTCCGTATCACAGCGCAGGGCAGCGCCCTGTGTTAGCGGCATCTCATGTTTGCAGATTGAAAGCCTACCATCAATGGGAGGAAGGTTTCTCCGAAACCGCCGCCGAAAATTGTAGAGGCAAGGCATGCCTTGTCTCTACAGAACCCCGGCAAGATTATGTTTGAAGGTTTATTTTTTTTCATACGCTACACGCTTGCCATCATCATCAATAAGGAACAATGTGTTCCCCTGCATCCCATAATTAAATGCGCTCGCCTGTAATGCTGAGGAAATGACAAAGCGTTTTTCTTTCACGTCCCACGAGATATTCGCCTTATCACATATTCCTGTCCCATCTTTAAATAACTCAAGATTATCAGGAAAACCCCTTGGGGCTGAACCATTTTGGGCTTGCCATTTACCAACCAGTTTTGATTTAGACGTGTCAAGTTTCTCTAAAGACTCAGACTCTCCCAAGAGTTCAAGTATCATCCGTCGCGCATCCTTATTGCCTTGTTGAGCGGCTTTCTTATACCATTTTACCGCCTCTTCTCTGCTTTCGGGAACACCGTTTCCAGTTAGATAGTAGCCGGCAAGATCAACTTGCGCATCAGGATGTCCTTTTTCAGCGGCTTTATGAATCCAACTTACCCCCACAGCCATATCTTGCTTAACACCGACCCCACAAAAACAGCACCAGCCCAGTAGGATTTGTCCCTCGGGTACACCTTTCTCTGCGGCCTCCTTCCAGATTCCAAAATTTTCCACGTGTTTTGTATAAAGATATTGACGCATAATTTCAGATAAATCTTTACTGTCCTGTTCCTGCTTATTGGACTCATTCCACTCCGTTATTTTTTGCTGGTTATATTTCTTGATTTCTCGATAATCCTTTTTTGTGTTTACACTGTAAACCATATTGTCAGTGAATCCGCAACCTCCCGCTAAAACGAGCATCATTGCGCCGAGTGTCACGGCGTTCACCGTGTATGAGAACATTACTCCCATCATCTTCACGACTATTCTTGTGTGTCTGTTCATTGAACTTTCCCCTTCTTGCCCAATTCATTTTACAAGGTCGTTTTCCCTATTTCATGGGCATGGAAAGACGCACCTCTGATTTTTTAACAATGCCCAACTGAGGCACGCTCAAATGCCAATCCGAAACACTGCATATATTTCAGCGATACGCCTAAAAAAAAGGACGTACCCCATACTCTACACTTCGGATTAAAAACTCTTGCGGATAAGTGTGTTCCACATTGCCCACAAGTTTGAGCGTTTTCAGTCAGATGTTTTGCACAAAAGTACAAAACAAATTTGCGAAGGAAGTGTGACCTTCGCGGCAAGGTGTCACGGGAACTGCCCGTGACGGTCAAAGAACCAGTCCCCCGGAACAGCACCCGCCGCCCCGAAAAGATGAAATAAACGTTACCCTTTCCCTATCCACATTGCAAGGGGAAAAAGCAGGGCTGGCGTTTTTTTCTCGCGCAGAGGCGTGGAGACGCAGAGAGAAAGTAATAGGTAATAGGTGATAAGTAATAGGTAAAAGGTGACAAGTAATAAGTGATAGCGATTTCTGCTTACCAGCAACCTATTATGGCTCTTGCCCAGATAAGGATTAAAATTGTAACACATTTTTGCACAGGATGTCAAACAAATCCTGCCCCTTGTTGCTGAACCTGAACGCGCACTCCTTCAGGCGCAGCACGAACTCCGCCGAGGCGATGCCGTTGAACTTCGCGAGCCGACGCTTCGCGCAGCTCCAGAAGCCCCCCCTTCGTCAGGCACAAGCGGGATGGTGACCGCCCTCCCACTCGACCACCATCCCGTCAAGACAATCACACTTCCGGTGTCGTTTTTAGTTGACGCAACCCGTCGGCGCACGGAATATTTTTCCGCGCTGGCCGAAAAGCCTTCTTGCCCTTTGTCGGGGAGTGTACTACACTAGTGCCATTATGCAACTCACTGTGCGTTTGAGGCGTTTGCGGCGGACACCTGAGATTCGCCGTCTGCTGGATATGCCGTTCCCTGCGGCATCCAAATTGGTGTGGCCCGTTTTCGTGGTCGAGGGCAAGGGGCGGATGGAGGAGATTCCGTCCATGCCCGGCCAGTGCCGCGTGAGCGTGGATCGGCTGGAGGAATGGGTCGCGCCTGTGGCGGCGCAGGGCGTCGGCGGGGTGCTGCTCTTCGGGCAGACGGAGCAGGACAAGGACGCGGCGGGGAGCGGGGCGTTCGACCCGCGTGGCGCGGTGCAGCAGGCCATCCCCGTCCTGAAACGCGCGTTCCCGTCGTGCGTCGTGATGACGGACGTGTGCCTGTGCGCGTACACGTCGCACGGGCATTGCGGCCCGCTCGACCGTCACGGGCAGGTGGACAACGACGCATCGTGCGAACTGCTCGCCAAGACCGCGCTCTCACACGCGCAGGCGGGCGCAGACGTGGTCGCGCCGAGCGCGATGATGGACGGCCAGGTCATGGCCATCCGCGATGCGCTGGACGAGAACGATTTCGACCAGACCCTGCTGATGGCGTACTCCACGAAATTCGCGTCCGCGATGTACGGGCCGTTCCGCGACGCGGAAAACTCCTCGCCCTCGGCGGGCGACCGCAAGGGCTATCAGGCCTCGTATGCGAACCTGCGGGCGGCGTTGCGCGAGTCCGACCTCGACGAGGAGGAGGGCGCGGACATCCTCATGGTCAAGCCCTCGCTCTTCTACCTCGACGTGCTGGCGAAGTTGCGCGAGCGCACGGATCTGCCTGTCGCGGCGTACAACGTGAGCGGCGAGTACAGTATGCTGATCGCCACAGCGGAGCGCGGGTGGGGCGACCTGCACGGCATGGTGCGCGAGTCGCTGACCGCGCTCGACCGCGCCGGAGCGGACCTCATCATCTCCTACTGGGCATCTCGCTATGCGGAATTCGCGCAATAGCTCTGGCTTATTTTTAGACAGGATTGACAGGATGATGTTGCGCAGAAAATCTAATCCTGTTAATCCTACAAATCCTGTAAATCCTGTCAAAAAATCGAAGCTCTAACGCCATGAAACGCACTCGAATCTCAAACCTGCTGGCCAGTCCCCCGCGTGATACGAGCGTGACCGTCTGCGGGTGGGTGCGCACGCGCCGCGACTCGAAGGGCGGGTTCTCGTTCATCGAGTTGAATGACGGTTCGTGCTTCGCCAACCTCCAAGTCATCGCGCCCGACACGCTCCCGAACTACGCAACCGAAATCCTGCGCCTGCACCCCGGCGCGTCCGTGACCGCCGAAGGGCGGCTCGTCGCCTCCGAGGGCAGCGGGCAGGCCGTCGAAGTCCGCGCCGAGCGCATGACCGTGCTGGGCTGGGCCGACCCGCTGGACTACCCGCTGGGCAAGCAGAAAATCAACTTCGACCGCCTCCGCGAGTTGCCCCACCTGCGCGCGCGCACCAACACCTTCGGCGCGGTGGCGCGTGTCCGCAACCTGCTGGCGCATGAGGTTCACCGCTTTTTTCAGTCGCGCGGTTTCCTCTACCTGCACACGCCCATCATCACCGCCAGCGACTGCGAGGGCGCGGGCGCGATGTTCCAAGTCACCACGCTCGACCCCGACAAGCCCCTGCCGCGCCGCGCCGACGGCACGGTGGATTACGCGCAAGATTTCTTCGGCGCGAAAACCTCGCTCACCGTCAGCGGACAACTCGAGGGCGAGACCTACGCCTGTGCGCTGGGCGACATCTACACCTTCGGCCCGACGTTCCGCGCCGAGAACTCCAACACCCGCCGCCACCTCTCCGAGTTCTGGATGATCGAACCCGAGATGGCGTTCGCCGACCTCGACGACGATGCCGCGCTCGCGGAGGATTTTTTGCGTCACCTGTTCCGCGCCGTGCTGGCGCACGGCGCGGAGGATTTGGTGTTCTTCGACCAGCGCGTCCTGCCCGGCGTTGTTGCGCGCCTCGAACGCCTCGCGGATGCGCCGTTCAGCCGCGTGACCTACACCGAGGCGATCGCCCTGCTGCAGAAGTCCGGCAAGCCCTTCGAGTTCCCCGTGCAATGGGGTATGGATATGCAGTCCGAGCATGAGCGGTTCCTCGCCGAAGAGCATTTCAAATGTCCCGTCGTCGTGACGGACTACCCTGCCGAGATCAAGGCGTTCTATATGCGCCGCAACGACGACGGCAGGACCGTCGCCGCGATGGACGTGCTGCTGCCCGAGGTCGGCGAGATCATCGGCGGCAGCCAGCGCGAGGAACGCCTTGACGTGTTGGAGGCGACCCTCCGCGCCGCCGGGCTGAACCCCGCCGACTACGCGCACTATCTCGACCTGCGCCGCTACGGCAGCGTGCCGCACGCAGGGTTCGGCCTCGGCTTCGAGCGCCTCGTGCAGTTCTGCACGGGGATGCACAACATCCGCGATGTCATCCCCTACCCCCGCGCACCGGGAGGACTGCGGTAGAGATGCACAGGGGACATAGGTGACGCAGGGGAAAAGAAAAATACCTTCATCCCCCGCTCGCCGCCAAAGAAACCGCCCCGTCGGTCCAATTCATAATTGCAACACCTCTGCGTAATGTGATATCGTTATGAAATACATGTTTGGAGGCATCTATGAAAAATGCTGTTGCGATTATTTTATCGTCGGTTTGCGCAGGGGCGTTCGCGGCATCTGCGGCGTCGGAATGGCTGTCGCCGTTGCCGTCGGGCGCGGCGTACCCGGAGGGGGAGGCGGAGAGGCAGTGGGCGGTGCTCACGTATGACCTCACGCAGAGGGCGCGGTTCGCGAAGTTCGCGCCGGAGGCGTATTGCGCAGATGCGCTCGTGTCCGCAGATGACCGCGACCCGCTCGATATTTTGCTGCGCCGCACGGAGGCGTTGCTGGCGGATATTCTCGCGCTGCCCAATGCCCCTGCCCTGACGGCGGAGCAGGTCGAAGTAAAGGCACTGGGTGCGCTCGCGGAAAAAATCAATCCCGAGAATGTGGCGGCGCGGCGGGCGGTGTTCGACCAGATGCTCGCGGTGCGCCGCCGTGTCGCGTTCGCGAACCCGCTGCTCGACTTCAACGAATTGCTGTTCATCAAGCGCGACATCGGGAAGGTCATGGAGCATTGCTGTGATCAGTTCTACGGCCAACAGCAACGCTCGGGCGGCGGCCTGTTCGCGCTGTCCGACCCGTTCGGGAAAAGCCCCGCGCTGCGTGACGTGCTGGCGGGTTCGCAGGTGTCCAACGGCCGCATGAAGGGGCAGCCGCTGGCGTTCGGCACACGCGCCGCGCAGGGCGGCGACGGCGGCTCGGTGCTGTCGCCCGCGCTCTCGTACGACGGCAGGACGGTCGCGTTCGCCTACGTGGAGGGCATCGGCTCGCGGCGGCACATCTCGCACCTGAACCACGAGGCGGACGGCCATTGGGAGCGCGGGTTCTGCTATCACCTCTTCTCGGTGGGCGTGGACGGCGCGGGGCTGACGCAGCTGACGGACGGCACGTTCAACGACTTCTCGCCGTGCTTCACCCCGGCGGGGCGCGTGGCGTTCATCTCCGAGCGGCGCGGCGGCTACCTGCGGTGCGGCCGCCACTGCCCGACGTTCACGCTCTTCGACATGATGCCCGACGGCTCGGACATCCGCTGCCTCAGCTTCCACGAGACCAACGAGTGGTCGCCGACCGTGACGCACGACGGGATGCTGCTCTGGACGCGCTGGGACTACATCGACCGCCACGGCTGCACCGCGCACCACCCATGGCTCACCACCCCCGACGGTCGCAACCCGCGCCCCGTCCACGGCAACTACTCCTTCCGCGGCAAGCGCGCGGACATGGAGCTCGACCCGCGCCCGATCCCCGGCTCGCACCGCTTCGTCGCGACCGCCTCGCCGCACCACGGGCAGGCCTTCGGCTCGCTCGTCGTCATCGACCCGCGCATCGAGGACGACGACGCCATGGCCCCCGTCAAACGCCTCACCCCCGACGCGGGCTTCCCCGAGAGCCAGGGCGGCACGCAGACCTACGGCACCGCATGGCCCCTCAGCGAGACCTACTTCCTCTGCGCCTACGAGCCCGTCGAGGTCAAAGGCACCGGCACGCGCCACGCCTTCGGCCTCTACCTCATCGACACGTTCGGCAACAAAGAGCTCATCTACCGCGACCCCGCCATCGCCTGCCTCAACCCCACCCCCCTCCGCGCCACGCCGCGCCCGCCCGTCATCCCCGAGCAACGCCTCCGCCTCGCCGACGGCGCGAAAGGCGAAGGCACCATCACCATCGCCGACGTGTACAAGAGCAACCTCAAATGGCCCGAAGGCACCACCATCAAGGCCCTGCGCGTGTGGCAAGTGTTCCCCCTCTCCGTCGCCTCCGCCGAAGTCACGCACAACATCGGCATCCAGATTCCCGAAGGCCACGACTCCATCAACATGGCCCGCATCGTCCTCGGCACCGTCCCCGTCGAGGCCGACGGCAGCGCCCACTTCACCGTCCCCGCCGGGGTCGAGATATTCTTCCAGGCCCTCGACGCCGACGGGTGCGCCGTGCAGTCCATGCGCTCCGCCACCGCGCTCGTGCCGGGCGAACGCCTCTCCTGCCACGGCTGCCACGAACCCAAGACAGGCGCCCCCGAGCAGACCCCCGCCGCCGCGACCATCGCCGCCAAGCGCCCCCCCTCCGTCCCCGCGCCCGGCCCCGACGGCTCCAACCCCTTCAGCTACCCCCGCCTCGTCCAGCCCGTCCTCGACAAACACTGCGTCGGCTGCCACGCCGAGAAAACCAAGGCCGCCAAAATCGGCGACAAAATCCCCCCGCGCCTCGACCGCGAGATCGCCACCCAGCCCGCCGAGAACTGGATGAACAAGCCCACCCCGTACTTCACCTCCTACATCAGCCTCGCGCAGCCCTACGGCTACACCACCTACGGCGCGGGCCACAACTGGAACACCGCCGAGTTCTACCGCACCTTCCCCGGCCGCTTCGGCGCGAAGGCCTCCAAGCTCTACCCCCTGCTCAAGGCCGGGCATCACGACGTCAAGCTCACCCCCGACGAGATGGCCCGCATCGTGACATGGCTCGACTCCGTGTGCCAGTTCTACGGCGTGTACGAGCGCGAAGGCGGCGAGGCTCAACTCGCCGGAGGCACCGCGAACCCTACGCTCGAATAGGATGAAAAAAATGAGGCGCATATTTTCCATGTTGTTGTTGACCGCCACGGCAATGTCCCTGCCCGCGCAGGACGCGCGGGTGGATGCGTTGCGGAAGTATCTGGTGGACACGAACGCGACGGCGGAGACCGCGCTCCTCTTCGGCAACCTGAAACTGCTCTCGAAGCAAGGCAAGACGCTGGTCGGGCAGCAAGACCCGCACGTCACCTACACCGGGCGCAAGGACGGGTCGGACATCCAGTGGACGACGGGCAAGGAACTCGCGGTGCTGGGTTCGGACTTCATGCACATCACCCACCCCGCCAACACCAACGAGAGCGGATGGTTCCACTGGGAAGAGACCCAGATCATCCAGCGCGCACAGAAGGCCTACGACCAAGGCATGGTCAACGTGTTCTGCTGGCACTTCAACGACCCCTTCCTCGAAAAGTCCTTCAACGTGCGCGACCTCCCCGAGGACATCCACCACACCTGTTTCCGCAGCATCCTCCCCGGCGGCGAGCGTCATGCGTGGTATCAGAAAAAGTTACGCAAGGTCGCCGAGGTCGTCGGCAAAATCAAGGGCGCGGACGGCACGCTCTCGCCCGTCATCTTCCGCCCGTTCCACGAGTTCGACGGCAGCTGGTTCTGGTGGGGCAAGCCCTACTGCACCCCCGACGAGTACAAGCAGGTGTGGCGCTTCACCGTCACCTACCTGCGCGACGAGCTGAACGTCCGCAACCTGCTCTACGCCTTCTCGCCCGACTGCGGTTTCAGCACCGAGGAGGAGTTCCTCGAGCGCTACCCCGGCGACGCGTTCGTTGACCTCGTCGGCTTCGACGACTACTGGGACTTCGAGCAAGGCAACATCGAGGCCGCCGCAAAAAAGCTTGGCATCATCTCCGACGTCGCCAAGAAGCACAAGAAGATCGCCGCGCTCACCGAGGTCGGCTACCGCAACGACCCCATCCCCGAGAAACTTTACACGGGCTACTACGGCAAAGCCTTCGCCGACCCCGCGCTGGAAATCGCCTTCCTCATGTTCTGGCGGCAAGGCAAGGAAGGCGAGAGCGCCTACTTCACCCCCCCACCCCACGCGCCCACCGCCGCCGACTTCAACGCCTTCCTGCAATCCCCCCGCATGATCCTCCTGCCCGACACCAAGAGCCTGTACAAATGGCAGTAAGCGCCGTAAGAAAAATTCGCTTGACGCGGCGCAAATAAATGTTCATTCTGTTGCCCATGCCGAAAGATGGTCATATCCGTTTGTTGCCCGTGCAGGTCGCGAACAAAATCGCGGCCGGGGAGGTCGTGGAGCGGCCCGCGTCTGTCGTGAAGGAACTCCTCGAAAACGCGATTGACGCGGGCGCCACGCGCATCGATATCGCCGTCACCGCCGGAGGCCGCAAGCTTATCGAGATCCGCGACAACGGCTGCGGCATGACGCGCGACGACGCGCTGCTCTGCCTCGAGCGTCAGGCCACCAGCAAGATCCGCGACGTGGACGACATCGAGCGCATCACCACGCTCGGGTTCCGCGGCGAGGCCGTCCCGTCCATCGCGTCGGTCTCGCGCTTCATCCTCAAGACGCGGCGCGAGGAGAACGACGCGGGGACGGAGGTGACCGTCGTAGGCGGGAGCATTCAGGATGTGCGCGACGCGGGCGTGCCGCCCGGCACATCCGTCGAGGTGCGCGACCTCTTCTTCAACGTCCCCGCGCGGCGCAAGTTTCTCCGCGCCTACCAGACCGAACAGGCGCACATCCGCACGGTCTTCACGCTTCATGCGCTCGCGCACCCGGACATCGGGATGAGCCTCACGTCGGACGGCCGCGAGCTCACGCGCCTCCCACCCGGCGCGACGCTGGAGGAGCGCGTGCGTGATTTGTTCGGCACGGACTTCTGCGCGGACCTGTGTCCCGTGGACACGTGCATGGGGCATATCCGCATTTACGGTTTCGTGGGCCATCCCGGCCAGATGCGCACCGACCGCAGCGAGCAGTACATCTTCATCAACGGCCGCCCCGCCACCGCGCCCGTCATCACTTACGCACTGCGCGAGGCCTACCCTCCGCTCGCGTCCGACCGCAAGCCCATCGTGCTGCTCTTCCTCGAAATCCCGCCGGACAGCGTGGACGTGAACGTGCACCCCACCAAGCGCGAGGTGCGCTTCCACAAGCCTGCGGACATTCGCGAGGCCATCATCCGCGCCGTCCGCGAGGCGTTGGGGGTGACCAGAGGTCACCCCGGAATATCCAATATCCAACACAAGGGACCCTGTTGGCGCGACCGCGACCAATGGGGCATGAGAATATCCAATGATCAAGTGAATGGCACTGTGGAGGGCGAGCGTCCCCGCGAGCCGCCGGCAATCGTCGTCGATTCAAATCGATACGCATCGATTCAAATCGATACAACAAAAACACCACAAACTCCAAACCCCGAACTCCGAACTCCGAACTCCGAACTCCACACTCCGAACTCTGAACTCCGAACTCCTCCCCCCGTACCCGCGCCCGCGCCGGACGGCGCGGGGCTGCCGCTGTTCGTCGCGGCGGACGCGGCGTCGCCGTGGAAATGGTGCCGGGTGGTCGGGCTACTGGAGGGCGGTTACGCGCTGCTGGAGACGGACGGCGGGTACGTCACCGTGGACCCCCGCGCCGCGCGTGAGCGCGTGCTGTTCGAGTCGCTCATGGCACACCAAGGCAAGGGCGATTCCTACTCGCAACGCCTGCTCCTGCCCGAGACCGTGAAGCTCGCGCCCGCCGACGCGGCGCGTCTGCGCAAGCACCTGTCGCTGTTGCAGGGGATGGGCTTCGGCGTGGACGCGTTCGGCGGTGACGACCATTTCGTGGTCGAGGCGCTGCCCAACGTGCTGGGCGATGTCTCCTGCCGCGAGCTGCTCGGCAACATCGCGCACGACCTCGACCATGCGGGCGTGCGGCGCGGCGCGGAGAAATGGCGCGAGGAGGTGATCGCCAAGGCCGCGTGCCGCGCCGCCACGGGGATCGGGCGCGCGCTGTCGCTGCCCGAGGCCGAGGCGCTTGTCATCGCGCTCGCCGCCACGCGGATGCCCTACGTCTGCCCGCGCGGCAAGCCCACCATGATATTCACCTCCTACCGCGAGCTCGACCGTAAGTTCGGGAAATGAAGTAATGGCAAAAGGGAAAAAACAGGGTACGCTAACGGACGTTAACAGCGGGGGAGTATGTTCAGGACGTGGATAAGGCGGAGTGTTAGGTTTTACGGGGCGCGGCACGCGGTACTGGGCGCGACGCTCGCGCTGACGACGGCGATTCTGTGCGCGGCGCTGCTGGCGGGTCATTCGCTGCAAGAAGGGTTGCGGCGCGGGATGGTTGCGCGGATCGGGGCGTTGCGCTCGGCCGTGTTCTTCCCTGAGACGACCGTGCCGCTGGCGCGGGCGGATGACGTGCAGGGTGCGCTGGGGGCGTTGCTGCTGCGGGGCGAGTTGCTGGACGCGGACGGCAACACCTGCGCGGACAACGTGCAGATCATCGGCATCCCCCAACAGCCCGCCGCCGCGCTGAATGACCGCGGCCGTGCCGTCATGCCGGGCGACGCGGGCTTCATCCGTTTCCGCCGCCCGTCGGGGCTGTCCGTGGAGCTGCCGCTGGGTCAGGCGAAGGCGGAAATGGTGCGCCGAGCAGTGCGCTTCGGCGAATTAGAAATGAGGAATGAGGGATTAGGAATTGGGGAAATCCGTCTCCCGCCCGATTTCGCGTTGCGCCCTTCGACCGTGCCGCCGATAAACGTGTTCGTGCCGTATGACTTTCTCGCGGAGGCGGCGGGGCTGGAGGGGCAGGCGAACCTCTTCGTGTCGCGTGATGAGGCGTTGCGTCTGAAATTAACGCCGGAGGACATCGGGATTATTCTTGGCGAGTTCAGTGTTACGAGCGACATGGTCGTCAAAAGCCGTCGCGTGTTCCTGCCGCGCTCGCTGACGAAGCCTCCCTCATCCGTTGAGGTTTGGGGGTGGGGTCTCTTTCATCTCGCGGACAGTTTCGAGGCCGGGGGGCGGGAGTCCCCTTACGGGTTTGTGGCGGCCATTTCGAGTGATGATTTTACGATAGCCGATGACGAGATTAATATCAACGAGTGGCTGGCGGAGACGCTGGGCATCGGCGTGGGGGACTCGCTGACGTTGCGTTGGCGGAGGCTGGCGGGCAACGGGATACTCGAGCCCGATTCGCGCGCGTTCCGTGTCCGCGAGGTGATACCGACGGAAAATGCGGAACTCATCGCGACGGGGTTGATGCCGACGTTCCCCGGCATGGAGGGCGTGGACAGTTGCGCGGATTGGGACGTTGGCCTGCCGATGGATGAGGACAAGTTGAACGACCCCGCGAACGAGGCCTATTGGAAGGAGTGGCGCACGACCCCCAAGGCGTTCATCACCTACGCGGCGGGGACGAACTGCTTCGGGACGGTGTTCGGGGATGCGATGTACATTGCGGGTAAGGATTGGGCGATGCAGGATTTTGTGCAGGCGCGTCTCACCCCCGAGGATGCGGGGATGGTGACGTTCGCGCTGGCGGCGGAGGGCGCGGCGGCGGCGCGGGGCTCGACGGATTTCATGGGGCTGTTCGCGGGGATGGCGTTCGTGCTGGTGGCGGCGGCGCTCGTGCTGGCGTCGCTGACGCTCTCGCTGGTGCTGGAGACGCGCAAGCAGGAGGTCGCGCTGCTGGCCGCGACGGGCTGGCCACGCGGGCGCATTTTGCGGGTGGTCGTCGCGGAGTGGCTGTGGACGCTGGCGGTCGCGGCGGCGGGCGGGGTCGCGCTGGGGTATGGTTTGGCGCATGGGCTGGTGTGGGG
>WRJS01000108.1 GCA_009778475.1 Kiritimatiellota bacterium
CGATGAGTTCGGCGACGGTCTGCTCAGTGCCGCCGAGGTCGAGGGTGGCGCCGTTGCTGAGGATGACGCTGGTGGCGGTGGGCAGGAGGTTGCTGCTGGCGGCGGGGACGGGGTCGGTGCCGAACCATTTCGCGCGGAGGTACCCTTCGACCTGCTGGCGCTGGGGCATCGTGAGGGTCGTGGTGAAGCCGATGACCTCGCCCATCCAGCCGCTGAAGCAGCGGTCGTTTGCGTAGAAGCCGCCGAGGGACATATCGGGCATGTTGTTGCCGTCGTCGTTGCGCGTCGTCACGATGATGAGGGGTTCTTTGTCGATGAAGCCCGCGGTCTGCATCCCGTTGACGAAGAAGTTGTGGGCGAAGTTGTTGGCCTGGTTGAAGGTGTAGCCGTTGTTGTAGAGGCCGCCGCGACGCAGGCCGTGGTCCACGTTCTGCCCTTCGACGGGGTGTAGCAGCTTGCGGCCGAAGATGCCGTCGGCACCGCCGGCGCCGCCGTCGGCGTCGGTGGGGATGAGGACGGCGGCGAAGGTGCGGACGTTGACGGGCTGCTCGTAGTCCCTCGTCTCGAGGCGTGTCCGTTGTGCGCGGGAGAAGCGTACCATGTTCAGGCCGTTCAGTTTGGCGCCGTCCACGGTGGGCTCGGTGAAGGTGGGGTCGGCGGAGGCGGTCTCGAAGGCGTTGCCGTTCGCGGAGAGGTCTTGCCAGAGGGAGACGGGGTCGTCGTGGGCGGCGCTGAGGCTGGCGGAGTTGGAGGCGTCGAGCCAGAGGGAGACGGTGGCGATGGCCGCGGGGTCTTGCGGGGGTGTGCGGTCGAAGGCGCGGAGCTTGAGGGTGCCGCCGCTGATGAGGGTGTCGCCGCTGTAGGTGTTGGCGGAGGCGAGGGTGGCGGTGCCGGGGCCTTGCTTGGCGAGGGTGAGGCCGCCGTCGATATAGCCCTCGAAAGAGGTGTCCTGCGCGTCGCCGAAGGTGAGGGTGGCGGGGGCGGCGCTGATGACTCGGCCGCTGCCGCTGAGGCCGGCGACGGTCTGGCTGAAGCCGTTGAGGTCGAGCGTGCTGAGGTTGTCCATGATGAGGGTGGACACGGGGGGGAGGGTGTCCGCGCACATGGCCTGGAGGGTTCCAGCGTTGATGAGCGTGGGGCCAGTGTAGGTGCTGGCGCCGTCCATCGTGAGCGTGTTGAAGAAGCCCTTGACGAGGGAGGCGGGGCCGCCGAGGGAGGCGAGGCTGCTGGCGGCGGCGTTGTTGCCGATGACCGTGAAGTTGCGGACGGGGCCGGGCTGGAGGGTCAGTGCGCTGGCGGGGTCCATCGCGGTGTTCAGGAACCCCCAAGCGCAGTTGGGCAGGGTCACGTCCCCGTCGGCGATGGTCAGGTCTTTCATGTTCGCCGCGGCGCCGCGGAAGTCGGTGATGGTCAGGCGGCCGGTGTTGATTTTCGCGAGGCTCCCTGCGCCGAACAGCGTGTTGGTGAACACCCAGTCCTGCGCGTTGTTGAAGCGCAGGCGCGAGGAGTCGTAGCTCTGTAGTTCGACCGCGCCAGAGCCTAGCCCCTCGGGGTGGTCGAGCTGGACGGTCAGCGAGAGGATTTCGGTGCCGCCGGAATAGGTGTTCGCGTGGGACAGCACGACGGAGTGGGGCGCGTTGTCGTGGCCGTACCGGAAGCGGAGCTTGCCGGGCCCGTAGATCAGGTTGCTCAGGACGAGTGGGTTGGCGTACACCTGTATCCCGGCGTAGTCCATGACCTCGATGGTCCCCGGTATCTCGACGTTCCCTTGCAGGCGGAGCGCCGCCTCCTGATCCGCGCCGAAGCCCGAGATGTGCAGGTTGTTGGGAAGCGTTAAGTTTGCGCTCACATACAGTTGCCCGCCGAGCCGCGACTCGTTGCCGTGGATGTAAATGTCGCCGGGGCCGAACGGGCTGTGGGGTATCCCTGTCACATTCACGCGCGTGCCGGAGATATACGTCGGCCCCGTGTAGGTGCAGGGCGATGCCGGGTTGAACTGCAGGTTCTTGCACTCCCCCCAGTTCGGGTACAGGCTCGAGCAGAACGAGATGCCGCCACTCCCCGTGATGACGCTTTTGAGGTTGCTCCCGTCCACGTTCCCGTCCGCGTTCCGGTTCCAGATGTAGAGGTCGGAGCCGCCGATGTCGATGGTGTTGTTCTGCACAGTGCCAGAGTTCAGGATGATGCCCGTGGGGTTGACCCCGTCGCCCAGCGTCAGCGTCCCGTCCAACGTCACCGTCGCGTTGTTGACCTCCAGCGCGTGGAAGGCCGTGCCGTCCGCGAAGGACACGCTCGCCGAGACCTCGGCGATGTCCGTGGCCGCCGCGAGCGAGTGGTTAACGGTCGTCGCGTCAACGATGCCGTCGGTCGCGTCATACGTCACGAAATGGGGCTGGCCCGAGGACTCGATGACCGACGCCATCCACGGCGGTAGCATCCCGTTCACCAGCGCGGGCGGCTGGGCGAGAAAGATTTTCGTGTCCTCGCCGTCCCAGCCCGTGCGGTTCAGCGGCAGCATCCCGCCCGGCAGGTGCGCCAGCGCGCCGCCCAGCGTCAGGTCGAACGTGGGGCTGTCGCCGTGCTTGGTCATCTTAATCAGGTTCGGCCCCGGCCCCACGGTGAACGTGCCGCCGCCCGCGATGACCTGCGCCGCAGTGTCCGCCGACGGCGCGACGACCAGCCGCGACCCCGCCAGCGTGACGTTGCCCGTGCTGACGGCGACCGTCCCCGCAGCCGTGAACTCCAGCAACCCGCCCATCAGGTTCACCGTGGCAAAATCCTCGAACAGATCCGTGAAGCGCACGTTCAGCGTATTCTGCGAGACACCGCCGCTCCCGCGCTTCGTGATCGTCCCGCCCGTGCCTTTCAGCGGCAGGTAGAAAACCGTCGTGCTATTCCCATACGCCCGTATCACCGCCTCATCCGCGAACGTCAAGCTCCCGCCGCCCGCCGCGTTGAACAACACATTTTGCGTCATGTACAGCCCGCCCAGCAGCACGGGCGCGTCCACAGAAATCGTCTGGTTGTTCTGCGTGACGAATTGCGCGGTCTCGCCGTTGTCCGCCACAAGCCCGCTCGCCCACTTGCCCGCGTCGCTCCAGTCCCCCGAGTTCCCGATGTAACTGGGCGGCACCGACGCATCGCGCACCACATCCGCCGAGACGGTGACGCTCTCCCGCACGTCCTCCAGCACAAACGTGAACGGCACGCCATTCCCCGGCGACGCATACAGCGTCCCGTTCGTGTACACCGCCATGATCTTGTACCCGTACACCGCCTTCAACTCACACGCCGCCGACTCGCCCGCCTCCACGAACTGCGACCACGGCGAAAGCACCGCCACCGACGTCAGCGACGAGTCCGCCCTCACGAGGAGGCTCGCCCCCGTCGGCAGCTTACGCACCTGGATCGCGTTCATCTGCCCGTTATGCCCCGTGATGCTGAACGACTGCGTCACGTCATCCGCCACGAAATAGCCGATCGCATACTGCCCGACCCTCAGCGCGTTCTGCGCGGTGTCCTGAAAATCCACCCGCACCGTGTTGCCGCCCACGCTGCCCAGCACCTCCGAGCGCAGATTGCCAATGCTTGAGCGCGCATCGTTGACCCAGAACTGGACGAGGTAATAATCCCCCGGCGTCAGGTTCTTGAGCGTCACCTCGTGCGGCGAGCCCCCGTCGCGGTAGATGCCGTGGTTCAGCAGCGTCGCATACGGCGGGAGGACACTCTCCGACCCGTACGCATTGTGGGTGCTGCCGAAAGACAGGTCCAAGTCCGCCCCCGGGTACACCCCGAACGTCACCGTGTTGACCGTCACCGAAGCCCCGGTGTACGCATACAGCAGCACCCCGTCCGTGCGCACATCCGCCTCCCCCGCGATCCTGTACGGCGAATCCCCGTTCGCATCCGTGTCCCACACGATCCCCGCGCCCATCGCGGCCACGCCCGCCAAGCCCCACGCCGCCGCCAACATCATTGCACGTCTCATCATAAACACCTCCGCTTTTTGAAAAACATAATTATAGCCGACACGGGGAGAATTAGCAAGGGGCATTTGGGAAGTGTGTTGCCGTTCGGATAAGGTGGCACGGGCCGTATGCGCCCCTTTAGGGGACTTAGGGGACCTAGGGGACACAGGGGGAAAACACCTGCGTCCCCTAGGTCCCCTTCGTCCCCTCATTCGGGCTTCTCGTGACCGACCATGGAGGAGACGTGGGCGCCGGGGGGGATCATGGGGTAGACGTTGGCCTCGGGCGAGACGATGCACTCGATGACCGTGGGGCCGCCCGTGCGGGCGAGCGCCGCCCGTAGCGCGGCCTCGGTCTCTTTCAGCGTTGTGACGCGGCACGCGGTCGCGCCGTGGGCCTCGGCGATTTTCACGAAGTCGGGCAGGTAGCCGGGCGCGTCGGGGATGCCCTCGTTGGGGCGGCGACCGCGCTGGCCGAGCGTCACGGCCGAGTAGCGCTTGTTGTAGAAAAGCTCCTGCCACTGGCGCACCATGCCGAGGTAGCCGTTGTTGAGGATGACGACGACGATGGGCAAGCGGTGCTCCACCGCCACGACCAGTTCTTGGAAATTCATCTGGATGCCGCCGTCGCCGCTCACGCAAACCACGCGCTCTTTCGGCCGCCCGAGTTGCGCCCCGATGGCCGCGGGCAGGCCGAAGCCCATCGTGCCAAGGCCGCCGGAGGAGATGAACGTGCGCGGCCGCGTGTAGGCGAAGAACTGCGCCGCCCACAACTGGTTCTGCCCCACGTCCGTCACGATGATGGCCTTGCCCTTGCTGGCCTCGTCAATCTTCTGCACGACGGCCTGCGGCATGAGCGCACCCTTGTCTTCCACATAGAAGAGCGGGTACTTCGCCTTCCACGCCTGCGTCTGCGCGGACCATGCGTCGTGCCGCGCCGCCTTGACGAGCGGCAGCACCGCGGCCAGCACGGCCTTGAGGTCACCGTGGATGCCGAAGTGCGTCGCGACGTTCTTGCCGATGGAGGAGCGGTCGATGTCGATATGCACCGTCACGGCCTTGGAGGCGAACTGGTCAATCTTACCCGTCACGCGGTCGTCGAAGCGGGCCCCGGCGGAGATGAGCAGGTCGCTCTTGTCCACGGCGTAATTCGCGGCCGCGCTGCCGTGCATGCCCACCATGCCCAGCGCGAGCGGGTCGTCCTCGGGGAACGCGCCCAGCGCCATCATGGTGGTGCAGACGGGGATGCCCGCCTTGCGCGCGAGTTTCGCAATCTCTGTTGAGGCGTTGCCCGAGATCGCGCCGCCGCCGACGTAGAGCAGCGGCGACTGCGCCTTGTTGATCAGGTCGGCGAGGCGGCGGATATCGGCCGCGCTCACCTCGGGCGCGGGCGCGTAGGCACGCATCGCCATACCCTTCGGGTCTTTCGGCGGCACGGCGGTCAGCGCCTTCTGCACGTTCTTGGGGAGGTCGATCACCACGGGGCCGGGCTTGCCCGTCGCCGCGATGTAGAAGGCCTGCGCGATGATGTCCGGCAACTCGTCCACGCTGCGCACGAGGAAATTGTGCTTGGTCACGGGGCGCGTGATGCCGATGACGTCCGCCTCCTGAAACGCGTCCGTGCCGATGAGGTGCATCGGCACCTGGCCCGAGATGCACACCAGCGGGATGCCGTCCATGTTCGCCGTGGCCAGTCCCGTGATGGTGTTCGTCGCGCCCGGCCCCGACGTGACCATGCAGCAGCCGACCTTGCCCGTGGCGCGCGCATAGCCGTCCGCCGCGTGGACGCAGCCCTGCTCGTGCCGCCCCAGCACGAAATGGAACGGCGCGTCATAGACGCAGTTGAAGGTGTCGATGATCTGCCCGCCCGGATAGCCGAACAGCACCTCGCACCCCGCCTTCACCAGACTGTCGATCACGCATTGCGCACCCGTGCGTTCCGTCGGCACAGGCGAAACCATCTTTTTCTTTGTCTTCATTTCATTCCTTAAGATTGCAGCAGGGCGTTGACTTTCTCCATGATCTCGAATGCGTCGCCGACATAGACGACATCGGCCTTGCCCTGCGCCCAGCCGCAGTTGGGGTCGAGGTTGATGGCGCGGCGCTCGGTGATGAAGCGCCAGCCGACGGCGTGCGGCTCTTCGCCGTGGCAGCAGGTCGAGAGCCCTTTGAGGTGGCGCGGCGTGGAGCCGGTCTGCCCCACCTGATTCATGTGCGACATGAAGCCCAGCGTCTCCTGCCCCTCGCTCTTCAAATCCACCAGCGACTTGCTGCTGCCCAGCGACGCCTTCGCCGCCGCGAGGAACGTCTGGATGATGCCGCCCGCGCGCCCGATGTGGAACTGCCCGTCGCGCTGCTTCTTGGTCCAGCCCGCGCCCGCCACGAACAGGAGCGCGGCCTCGGGGCGGATGGTCTGCGCGTCGGCCGCGGGCGACTGCACACCCGTCACCGTCGTGCGCGACTCGCCGAAGTCCACGGCCACGGCCTGCGCTTGCGCCGCGCCCGCCGCGCCCTGCCACGGGGCGTTCACGCCGCTGTCCACCAGCAGCATCCACGGGTGCGCCGCGCGGCTGAACGACGACAAAATGCGCTGGCGGTAGAACCACCGTTGCGCCTTCACCGCGCCGTCCTGCGCCGCAAGCGAAACGATATGCGTGTCCACCGCCATCCCGAGCCGCGCCGCCACGCCCGGCAGGCAACGCGCGAAACGCGACGTCTGCGGCGCGATGACAACCTCCGCCCCTGCGGACTGAATCAACGCCGCCGCCGCCGCCGCATCCGAGGCATAGCGCGGCTGCGCCACCTCAGGCGCGTCAACCACCGCAAACCCCGTCGCGCCGCACGTGGCGACCGCATCCGCCGCCGCCGCCGCGCCCTGTCCCAAAATACCCACCGAGAACGGCAACCCCAAACCACACGCCGCGCCCAATGCCTCCAGCGCCGCCTTCGGCAACGCACCTGCCTCTGTATGCAACAACACAAATGCTTTCATAAAAACCTCCGAGGCGGCCGATCGGCCGCCGCACGGGCGACCGATCGGTCGCCCGTGCTACATCACGGCCGATCGGCCGCCCCTACCCACTCCACGATTTCCTTGGCGATGTCCTCCGCCGGAACGTCCTTGACGATGCGCGTGGCGCGTTTCTGCGCCGGGACCTCGACCTTCTCATACGCGATGCCGCCCACGCCCACGGCGGCGGGCTTCGCCTTCTGCAAGGCGGGCATGATGAAGCGCATGTTCGCCATGCCCACCTGCGGGCTGTTCGGCGGCTCCGGCAGGTTGCCCGTCGCCCACGCCAGCACAGCGGGCGCGCCCGCGCACGACGACGCGAGGTAACGCCCGCCCTCGATGCGCTCCAGCACACTGAACGAGCCGTCAGGCTGCACCTTAATCTCATCCACGCCCATGAAGAAGTCCGCGATGCCCAAACGCTCGCACACCATCTGCAGCGTCACGCCCGCGTCACGCGACGCCGACGCGCACCCGCCGAACACCAGCAGCTTGCTTTTGTCCAGCCCCGGGATGGCGAGGATCGCATCCGCCAGCGCATCCGCCACGCCCCGCGCGTCCGTGAAGCCACCCGCGCTCCCGTCCACCGCCACCAGTTCGAACGGCGCCTTCTGCGCCACGGTCATCATCAGCTGCTGGAGCTTCGCCTTGGGCGCGAGGCTCACGAGCCACACCTTGCTGCCCGCGGCCTGCTTCGCGAGGTTGGCGGCCTCGAACAGCGCATGGCCCGCCCACGGGTCCAGCACGGACGGCAGCATGGCCTCGTTCTTCAGGCCCGGCCCCTGCGGCGTCGCCACGGGCTCAAGCGTCTGCAGCGGGTCCGGCACGAGGCTGCCGCACACCACGATGTGTAGTCCATTCGTCATCTTCATCTCCTCCATAAAAATCCAACGGCGGGCGCGGTTTCCCTGCCGCACGCCAAAAAAACGCAGACAGTATAGTGGATTTAAGAGAGCGTTGAAAGTTGAAAGTTGACATTCTGCGCCAGAAATGGGAATATTTCCACTCCTGATTCGTTAAGGTAGATTATGAGACAACGAGGTCGGCACAGAGACTTCCGGGGGAGTGCGCGGGAGGCAGGCGGCACGGGCGAGCGCGGCGAATGGATTTACGGGCGCAGGCCGGTGCTGGAGGTGGTGAGGTCAGAACGGCGTCACCTGTATGAGGCTATCCTCCCGGCGGAGGGGCGCGACGCGCCGGACGTCGCGGAGTTGCGCAACGCGCTGCTGGCGCGCGGCGTGCCGTTCCGCACCCTCGACCGCGACGCGCTGGACGACCTCTGCGAGGGCGGCAACCACCAGGGGATGGCGGCCCGCGTGGGCGGGTTCCCGTACATCTCGCTGGAGCAGGTGCTGCATGACGTGAAGGCGGACGCGGAGGCGGTGGTGCTGTTCCTCGACCACGTCGAGGACCCGCAGAACGTGGGGTCGCTGCTGCGCACGGCGGATGCGGCGGGGGTGACGGGCGTGGTCATCCCGGAAGACCGCGCGGCGGGCGTGACGCCGGGCGTGGTGCGCGCCTCGGCCGGGGCGTCGGAGTATCTGCGCGTGGCGAAGGTGGTGAACCTTGTGCGCGCGATCAAGGAGGTGCAGGAGGCGGGCGCGTGGGTCACGGGGCTGGACACCGGGCCGGACGCGCGGCCGCACACGGCGGTGGACTTCAAGGGGCGCGTGGGGCTGGTCGTGGGCAGCGAGGGCAAGGGCGTCTCGCGGCTGGTGCGGGAGTCGTGCGACTTCATCGCGTGCCTGCCGATGCGCGGGCGCGTGGCGTCGCTGAACGCGGGCGTCGCGGGCGGCATCGCGCTGTATGAGATCGTGCGGCAACGCGATGCAACGCGGTGCGGTGCAATGAGAAATTAGGAATTAGGAATTGGGAATAGGGGAAGGGGAATTATGAAGAGTCGGAGAGATTTTGTGACGTGCGGCGCGTGCGCGTGCTGCGGGCTGCTCTGCGTGCCGAGGGCGCTGGCGCAGGGGCTGATCATCTGCAAGTCGTGCGGGCGCGAGGCGAAGGCGGGCGAGACCGTCTGCTCGCGGTGCGAGACGCCGCTGCCGCAGCCGCGCAAGGAGACCCCCGCGCAGGAGGCGGAGGGCGCGCCGCAGGTGGACGTGTCCGCCGAGGTGCAGAAGATGGCCGCGGCGGTGATCGAGGCCAACTACCGCGCGGCCCAGGAGGCGGAGAAGGCGGGGCAGGTCATCATCGCGCTGCCGTATTACCAGAACGCGATGGCGCTGATGCGGCTGCTGCCGCCGGGGCGTTTCCCGAAGGAGGTGAGCGACGCGCTGCTGGCCGGGCGCGTGCGCGCGTTGCGGGAGGTGATGGCGGGGCAGGTGAAGTGCAAGCCCTGCAACGGCACGGGGAAGTATCAGTTGGACCAGCGGAAGGTGGACCCGACCGCGGCGGTGCGCGCGACGGGCGTGTCGTGCCAGGTGTGCAAGGGCAAGGGCTGGGCGCCGGGCATGGCGGATGTGCCGCAGGCGAAGGCGGCGCTGCTGCAAGGGCGCGGCGAGTTCGAGCGGCGCCAGATGCTGGCGGGCGAGGTGCGGCTGGGGCGCGCGTTCGTGCCGGCGGAGATGGAGGCCATGCTGCGCAACCCCCAGCGCGCGCTGGTGATGACGGGGATGCAGATCCCGTGCGACGCGTGCCAAGGCACGGCGCGCCAGCCCTGCACGACGTGCCGCGGCACGCGCTGGGTGAAGTGCACCTACACGGGCTGCAAAAACGGCGAGGTCCCCGTGCAGACCAAGCCGGGAGAGATCGCCACCAAGCGGCTGAACGAGGCGAACGCGACAAAGTGCCCGAAGTGCCTGGGGCAGGGGGAGATCATCTGCCAGCAGTGCGAGGGCAACGCGAGCGTGGACTGCCAGAAATGCTCGGGCAGCGGCACGGCGCCGCGTTGCGCGCGCTGCTCCGGCACGGGCCTTCAGGAATGCACGAAGTGCAAAGGCACGGGGCGCGTCAAGGACGCGCCGTGCGTCGAGTGCGGCGGCGACGGGGTCATCCTCTGCACCACGTGCCGCGGCGAGGGGGCGCGGGCGAAATGACAGGGCTCGAGGAAAAGGCCAACTTCCGCCTGCCGAACTTTGAGACCCTCGGGGTCCTGGGGCGCGGCGGGATGGCGACCGTGTGGAAGGCGCGGCAGGTCTCGCTGGACCGCTTCGTGGCGATCAAGGTGCTGCTGTCGCAGTTCGCCAGCACGGAGAACGACATCCGGCAGTTCCGCACGGAGGCGCAGACGGCCGCGCAACTGAAACACCCGAACATCGTGGAGGTGTATGACGCCAACTTCTCGGACGGCTTCTACTATTTCGTGATGGAACTGGTGGACGGCTACACGATGGGCGAGTTGCTGCGCAGGAAGGGCGACATGCCCGTGGAGGACGCGCTGGTCATCGCCGAGAGCGTGGCCGTCGCGCTGGACTACGCGTGGACGTTCCACCAGATGGTGCACTGCGACATCAAGCCCGACAACATCATGGCCGACGCGGACGGGACCGTGAAGGTCACGGACCTGGGGCTGTGCCGGACGCTCACGCTCATCAAGGAGGCCGACGAGAAAGAGAGCGACGAGATTTTCGGGACGCCGGCCTACATGTCGCCCGAGCAGGTCTATGGCGACGCGCACATCGACTGCCGCTCGGACATCTACTCGCTGGGCGCGTCGCTCTACCACATGATCACGGGCTACACGCTCTTCCAAGGGCTGGACAACGACGCGATGATGCGCGCGCACGTCGGGGGCGTCCAGGCGCCCGACCCGCGCGAGTTCGCGCCGCAACTCAAGCCGGCGGTCGTGGTCGTGCTCGAGCGCATGCTGGCCAAGCACACGAGCCTGCGCTACCGGGACTGGAAGCAGGTGCTGGCGGACCTCAAGAAGATACAGGACGGGAAGATCGTCTGGTCCACCCAGATGCCGCCGCTGAGCAGCTCCGTCAAACGCAGCAGCGGGTAACGGCGAATTGCAAGCAAAATGAACCCGTGATTCAGGCGGCGCTAAAAGCTTCATGGGCGGCGAGTGTCCTGTAAAATACAGATGACGGAATAGAGGATTGCCCTGTTTGGGGCGTGCGGCCAATGGTGCAGGAATCCGCAATGTGTTTAACGGCTCGCGGGGACGCTCGCCCTCCATCGTGAAATCTGTGTTTTACAGGACACGAGTCCTTTCAGGGCGCGGGCGGGTCATTTTGATTTTAGAATTTTATGCATTTTTCCGCTTGCGCCCAGTAAGGCAATATGGTAATCTGACTTGTCCAATTTGGCGTATTGTTTATGGCTGAAACGAGAAAATACACTATGCAGGTGAGAGGCATCCGCTGGAGGCCTCGCACTGAATTGGCTGGTTGCGCTGGGTTTTGGTTTCCCGGCAACCGGTACGAAAAGAGCAAGGTGAACTATCCGGATCGACATTGCAATGCCAATTTTCGTTGCCCCGGGTGGGGCGGCCTAAAAAAAAATGGGTGGCGCCTGGCGGCCCTTCAAACGCCAGAGTCCCTAAATTCAACTAACACAAGAACGCAAAAGCAAGGACAACCATAAGGAGGAATACCGCATGGCCAAGTTGTATCGTATGCAACGCTCACTCACGCGGTTAATCAAGACGGGAAGTGCGGTCGCGCTTTTAAGCGCGGCTGGAATGACGGCCCTTTCGGCGCCGGGCATTTTTGACGAATGGGAAGACGAAGCCAAGCGCGACACGGACTGGCCGCGCGAGGGGATCGACGTAATCGGCGGCGCCTACGCCATCTCAACAGCAGGGCAGCTGGCGCAGTTCGCGTACCTCGTCAACGTTGACGCGCACGACTTCGCCGGGCAAACCGTCAGGCTCACGGATGACATCGACCTCTCCGCCAACTGGTGGACGCCGGTCGGGGCTAACCTGGACTTTTATTTTCCAGGCGAGGGCTCGCCGTTGACATTCGCCGGAACCTTCGACGGCCAGGGGCACACCATCAGCGGCCTGTGGATCGGCGAGCAAGAACCCAGCGTGCACGTCGGCCTGTTCGGCCGAATCGAGAACGCGCGGGTCTGCGGCCTGAACATCGAGGTCGCCGAGATCACCGCGTGCGGCAACGGCTATTCCAGCCATGTGGCGGTCGGCGCGCTCGCCGGGCATGCGATCGATTCCGTCGTGGAGGACGTCACCACCTCGGGCGGTTTCATCCAAGGTGTCGCGGGCTTCCTGGCCGACGACGAGATGGTTGGCTCGCCAGCCTTCTACATCGGCGGGCTGGCCGGCATGTCGGACTACACGACCTTCATCCGCTGCGCCAACCACACGGACATCTCGGGCTGCAACGTGGAGGCTGCCGACATGTCCTTTTTTGGCGGCGGGGAAGACCCTGAAGAGCCTCAGTATTACAACTATAAGGCCGGCACCGTGGCGGGCGGGGACCTCATGACGGACCCCGTCGTGCAGGGATCCTGGCAGCGCGCCAAGTACATTGACGTCGCGAGCATCCTTGCCGGAACGCCCTTCACGGCCGGTCTGGTGTCGGGCAACAAGTTGACGAAGGTCGGCGACTACACCATCACCGCCACGGGCAACGGCAGCCTCCTCGTGGAACTCTACTACAACGCGGGGGTCATCCCCAACACAGGGACGTGGGTCGTCTTCGGCAACGCCTACAGCGGCCAGACGCAGGCCGGCGGCCCTCCCACGAGGCCCGGCCACTATGTGAACCAAACCCCCGCCGGAAGCGTGACCATCCCGGCCGCGAACGTGAGCGCGATGCTGGCCGCCACAGGAGGCATCCAGTATTTCTACCTGCACTCCGGGATCGCGTCGTCATCCGGCGTGATTGAAAACGATGACTCCGGCTGGCGCTTCTTCTCCCTCGGCGAGATCCACTGGACCACGCTGGAGATGGGCGGCATCGTGGGCGACGCGTTCAGCACCCTGCTGGACGAGGTCTCGAACACGGGCGACATCCGCATTGCGGACACGCTCCCGGAGGTCTCCTTCGCGATTGACCTCAAACACGAATGCCTCCAGAAGGCCGCCATGGGCGGCATCGCCGGGGTCACCTCGGGGGATGCCCAGACGGTCGTCCGCAACGCCTTCAACACGGGGACCCTTTCGCTGGGGCCAGCCCCTGCAGAGGCCGGCGGCATTGCCGGCTGGTCGGCGGGGAGCACCACCATCTGCAACTGCTGGAACGCGGGGGACTTCATCAACGGCGAGACGGAGGAGACGGTTTTCGTCGGCGGCATCGTGGGCGACCTCATGGGCACCACGGTGATGAACTGCTACAACTCATCCGCCAGCATCTGCGCCCTCCACGGCGATGGACCATTCCTCGGCGGGATTGCCGGCTATGTCGGCTGGGCGGCGGAGGGCAGCGACATCATCGGCTGTTACTGGCCCGAGGCGTTTAGCGCGACCGTCGGCGGCGTCGATCCCGATGCCAGCGTCACCATCGTCGGCTGCGGCACGTTCGGCGCGCCCGACACCTTGCAGGGCGGTACCGTCGCCTTCGTCGCAGGCAGCGCGGCCGTAGGTTTGCTGGACACCCTCAACGCATGGGTCGCCGCCGAGAACGAGGTTTCCGGCGACCTCTACCTGCCCTGGACGCTCGAGGGTTCCTACGCGCTCGGCGCGAAAGGCCACCCCGTCTTCGGCCCCCGCGACGGCGGTGACTCCGGCTACGCCGACGAGATGTGGGTGCACATCGACGGCATCACGGTCACGCTCCGCACGTCCACCGTCCTGCTGGAGTGGGACTTCGCGCCGGTGCAGGCCCGCCTTGGCGGCACTTACACCTACGAGGTCTGGACCTCCCTCGACCTGATGGCCTGGGAGCCGAACAACACCCGCGGCCTCGCCCTCCAACTCGCGCGCGGCAGCCTCCTCCACGACGCCAGTTTCACCGGCGATCTGCCCGACCGAATGTTCTTCAAGCTCAAGGCAATAAGACTGAAATAGTTGCCGCATCCCTAACGGCTCGCGAGTCCCCCTCGCGAGCCGTTAGACATAATGGAGGGCGAGCGTCCTCGCGAGCCGCCGCAATGCGTCTAACGGCTCCCGGGGGCGCCCGCCCCCCCTATCTCGCCCCCCCTCTCACCCCCATTCCAACAAGGGAAAACCCCATCCCCTCCTCTCTTTTTTTTCGGG
>WRJS01000109.1 GCA_009778475.1 Kiritimatiellota bacterium
ACCGCGCAAGAGGCCCGCGAAGCGGCGCCTGTTTTCCTCGCCGATGATATGCGGCGGACGCTCAGCTTTTATGGCGAAGTGTATCGGGCGGTCATACGGGCATACGACAAGGCGGAGGGAGACACGCAGACGCGCGAGGCCATTGCTGCGGCCATGTCCGCCGCGCTGGCGAAGGCGACGAACAGCAGCAGCGCGTGGAGGAAGAACTGGGGCGTGTGCAACGGCGGAGAGACGAGGAAAGGAAAGCCGCGATAGACGACTTCGGCGTCTGTGTTGAAAAACAGAAAGCGATGAAAACCCTCCAGCCGGGTGAAAGCGTTTCCTTTGAATGTATGTGCATATTTAAAAAGCCTCTCGGGTACACCGGGACTATCTATAAGGCGGAGATGTACCTCGGGAATGACACATGGGTTCCAGTCCACATCACACCTACGCTGGGTATGCTTTTGGCGACAGAATGGGGGAAAGACAGGAAACCGACTGGTGACTTTTATTATTCGCAAGAGGGGACGAGCCAGTGCCTGTATGCAAAGGAGGGCGAGAAATTCAAACGGGTGGCGGAGATGAAATTGAAATCCACGCCCAAGAAAGTGGACAAAGAGGATGCCGTGACGTTCGTGTCGCCCGACGGCAAGCTGAAAAAACTCACCCGCGAGCAGGCGGCGGAGATTATCCGTGAAAGGGAACAGCAGAACCCGTAGGTGTATGCCGGGAGCGCAAGGCTTCCGCCTTGCCAATAATAAATGCAGGGCGGAAGCCCTGCGCTCCCAGCTCGCCGCCTTCAACACCGACATTGCCGGTGTGACCCATTACACCGGCATCGAGTTTCTTGATGTCGTGAGGTACTGCATCGCGCACGAGCTGTTCCATCTCCTTGGGGGCGAGGATAACTATGGACCGCTCACCAACCCTTACAGCCTGTTCAGCAACATTGTCATTTCCCCAGTCGAGCTTTCACAAGTCAACCTCAAAACTAGATTAGGAGTAACAAAATGAAACAAGTGTTAATCACCGTATGCGGGATTGCATTGACAGTGTTCAATGCTCATTCCGAAGTTAAACCCAAGGCGGATGTGTACCTCAGGGTCACCGATGAATTACCCAAATGGAGTGGACGGGAAGACGGTTACAACGGCATCTTTTCAGTCACAAACACAGGGGAGGTCGCATTTACCATTATCACAGACGAAGACTGGTCAGCCGAGACTACCTGGTTCTATCAGGACGGCAATGAAGAAGAGCTTGGGCGTGAGAAACAATGGAAAAAACAAGGGCGGGAATATGCACTGGCAGATTACCGTTTTTGCATCAAAAATAATGAAGCTAACAAGACACTCCAATCAGGGGAAAGTGTTTCATTCAAATGTAAAAAATTCTTTATCCTGCCAACGCTTGGGGAACCCGGGGGGTTCTTCAAGGCGGAAATGTACCTCGGGGATGACACATGGGTCCCAGTCCATATCACGCCCACGCTGGGGACGCTTTTGGCGATAAGGCATGACAGCCGAGAACCTGCCGGGGCTTTCTATTATTCACAAGAGGGGACGAACCAGTACCTGTATGCAAAGGAGGGCGAGAAATTCAAACGGGTGGCGGAGATGAAATTGAAATCCACGCCCTTGAAAGAGAGCAAAGAGGACACCGTGACGTTCGTGTCGCCCGACGGCAAGACGAAAAAGCTCACCCGCGAGCAGGCGGCGGAGATTATCCGTGAAAGGGAACAGCAGAACCAGTAGGGGTATGCCGGGAGCGCAAGGCTTCCGCCTTGCCAATAATAAATGCAGGGCGGAAGCCCTGCGCTCCCGGCTCGCCGCCTTCAACACCGACATTGCAGGGGTGACGCATTACAGCAGTAATGAATTCCTTGATGTTATTGGATATTGTATTGCCCATGAACTGTTCCATCTGTTGTGCGGAATGAACCATACCACCACCCCTAGCACGGTTTTTGGGTTGGGTCCCTATCTGTCAACGTTACAGCCTACACCTTCTAATGAGCTTTTGCAAATCAACCTTAAGGATAAACGAGGAGTTACTCGCAAGAGGGGACGAACCAGTACCTGTACGTCAAGACCGAAGACGACAAATTCAAGCGGGTGGCGGAGATGGCGGTGAGCTCCACACCCTAACAAAGTAGGAGTACAGGAAAGGTAGAGGCGTATCGCATACGCCTATGTTGTGTTTTCACACAAAGGGAAGAGGCGCGTGGCGTTACCCTTATCCCGTGGCGACACGCTCTAATCCCTGTTCACTGCCTTGCCCGCGCTGTCCAGGTTTGCGAGCGCCTCTCCAAACCTGCACAAGAGCGCGGCCTCGCGAACTTTTTCTCGTATCAGCACGGGGGAGTCATACACATAAAAGCGGTACGTCTCGGGTGTCGCATATTCGATGGAATAGGTGCTGAGCGCTTCGGGAGGATTCCGCTTGAACTGGTCGCGCATCCAGTAGGCGTAGTCCTTGACGTGCTCGCACGTCGGCAGCGTGGGAATCTCATTCTCCTCCACGATGCGTTCAAGCATTTGCCAGCCGCTCGCGGGGACGAAATCACGGGTGCGCGCGTTGCTGACTTTCTCGTAGTGCGCCCATGCGTCAAACGTCACGTCGTAAGTAAGCACGCGGCCGGTCCATGTCCCGTGATCCTTCCGGAACTCAAACACTGTCCCCGGCTGGGTCAGCCCGTGCTGGTGCGTCCACCAGAGGCGCAGGAACACCTCGTCCTGCGCCAACTCAGGGGCGGGAAGCCCGAGCTGCCGTTCGCGCTGCTTAGCAAAGGAATAGTAAACGAAAGGCTGCCCGGCGTATTCTGGATGCCGCTCGTCGTAGCGCGGGATGTCAAGTTTCTTGGACGTTTCGGGGGGCGGCGGATGCGGTTTCCGTTCGGGGAAGAAAAGCCCCCATTCAAGCTGGGCTGTGCGCTCGGATGGTGACACCTGCTGCGTTGACGTTGCCGCCGCGCGTTCCCATTGCGTGCCGCCGGCAGGTTCGGGCGGTGACGTCGGATGCGTGTATTTCGTCGTCGCCTCCAGCGGGAGCGAATCCTTCGCGCATCCTGACAACAACCCGCCCAACGCAACAATCATCCCGATACGGCGCATATAGCATTCCATCGTGATGCCCTTCCCGCACGGCGAAACGCCGTCGCGCCTCACGGCGCAGGATAGTAGGACCGGATGAGGTTTTCGACGAAGGGGTCGTTGGCGACGTCGAGGATCTTCATCTCGCGGCGGGCGTTCTCGGGGGAGTCCGATGCGTGCGCGGCGTTGACCATGATGCTGGTGCCGAACTCGCGGCGGATGGAGCCGGGGCGGGCCTTGTTGGGGTCCGTGGCGCCGAGGATGTCGCGGATTTTGTGGACGGCGTCGGCGCCTTCATAGACAACCGCGAGGCATTCTTCCGTGCCGGGCTTGGCGCGTTCCTCGGGGGTGCAGTTGGAGGGGCGGTGGCCGGTCATGAACTCGACGATGCTCTCGAACTCGCGCGCGGCGAAGAGGGGCGCGAGGTGGTCGCACAGGTCGGTCAGGTTGGCGGCGTCCACGGGGAAGCCGAACTCGTGCGAGAGGGCCTGCGCGGCGCGCTGGGCGCCGAAGCGCTTGAACACGCCCTTGAGGCTCTCGCGCACCGGGCCGTAGAATTTCTCCGCCTGCGCGACAGACATGGCGAACTTCTTCACGCCCACGATGCGCAGCCCGGTGCCGGAGATCAGGTCCAGGATGTTGCCGGCGCGGAGCGAGGGCTGGCGCCAGTTGTCGGGCTTGAGCATGACGAGGGTCTGCTGGATGTCGTCGCCGGGCTGGAAGTCGATTGCGCCGCGCACGATGCCGGCGTCCGCCTGCAGGTACTTGGCGAGGATGCGCAGGATGTTGCCCACGACCTCCTTCGTCGCGCCGACCACGACGGACGGCTCGAAGTATTCGACCTCGTTGGTGACGGGGTTGCGGATCATGTCGCCGAAGGTGTCGCGGATGGTCAGGCCGCTGAGCCAGCGCTGGCGGATGCTGCCGGTGACCTCGAAGGTTTTGCGGATGGCGTCCTCGCCCTCGAAGAGGAGCAGCATGGAGCGGTGCGGGTGACCGGTCACGGGGTCGGGGGCGTACTCCTTGCGGATGTAGCCCGAGAACAGGGCGCACTTCTCCGGGTCGGTGAGGTCGTAGGTCGTGAGGTAGGCGGAGAGCTCGTCAACGAGCTTCTGCGATGCGCCGATAATCCGCGCGCCGACCAGCTTCAGGTCCGTGCGCACGAGGTAGCGGGCGATGATGCCACCGGTCCGCGACTTGCGGATAGGGTACGGGTTCATCAATGCGAATGCTAGTTCTTTTGCCATACAGTGAGCCTTTTAAACCAAAAGAGAAGTGTACAACGACGAGGGCGGGAAACGCAAGGAGAAAGTGATGGGCGCAGTACGCGCATGAATCTGAATGAGTGTTGCGCTTTACGGATGCCCCCCGCCTGTGGTATCCTACTGGCATGAAAAAGATGGGCAAGCCGTTCACAGTTAAGGCGAGGCTGGGCAGTTTCCGGTTCGCGTTCGCGGGGATATGGACGTTGCTGAGGACGCAGCATAATATGCGGGTTCACCTCGCCGCCGCGCTTGCGGCGGCCGGGTGCGGCGCATACGCCGGGCTGTCGGCGGTGGAGTGGTGCGTGATCGTGCTGACCGTTATGGCGGTGTGGGTCGCGGAGGCGTTCAACACGGCGGTCGAGTTTCTGGCGGATCGCGTCTCTACGGACTACCATCCGCTCATCAAGTGCGCGAAGGACGTTGCCGCCGGGGCGGTTCTCATCACCGCCATCGGGGCGGTCGTCATCGGGGCGATTATCTTCCTGCCGTATGTGCTGGGGCGTTGAAACCGCTTGACACTTTTTTTACAATTGGTTGACATGGCTGTGACAATTCGGGGGCGGGGGTTTGGTATGTTATGCGTATCACAAACACCCAGAGGGTTCTCTGGTACAAAGGAAGGGTACAGTTATGAATGATTCGTTAAGGACGGTGCGCCCGAGGGGGCGCGGGTGGTGGGCTGCGGCGGTTGCCGTGGCGGCGTTGGCGCAGGCGGGGACGGCGGGGGCGATGACGTGCCGCGTGGAGCCGGTGAAGTCGGTCTTGGCGGCGGATGCGTCGGAGACGATGATGGTGAAGGTGTCGCTGAAAGGCGGGGTCGCGCCGGCAATGAACCGTGCGCCCATCAACCTCTGCTTGGTCATCGATCGTTCGGGCTCGATGCAGGGCGAGCGTATCGCGCGCGCCAAGGAGGCGGCAATCGCCGCTGTGGAGCGGCTGACGGCGGAGGATGTCGTCTCGGTCGTCATCTTCGATAACCAGATCGACACGATCGTCCCCGCGCAGTACGCGAAGGACAAGGCGTCCATCGTGAGCGCGATCCGCGCGGTGCAGTCGCGTGGCTCGACGGCGATCTTCGGCGCGATGGCGCAGGCGGCGGCGGAGATCCGCAAGAACGCGCACCGCGAGTACCTGAACCGTATCATCCTGCTGTCGGACGGGCAAGCGAACGTGGGTCCGTCGCAGCCGGTGGACTTCGGGCGGCTGGGGGTGTCGCTGATGAAGGAGGGCATCTCGGTCTCGACGGTCGGCGTGGGGCTGGACTTCAACGAGGACCTGATGACGAACCTCTCGGGCAAGAGCGACGGCAACAGTTATTTCGTGGAGAACAGCGACGACCTGCCGCGCATCTTCTCATCGGAACTCGGGTCGGCGCTGAGCGTGGTCGCGCGGAAGGTCTCGCTGCGCATCGACTTCGCGGCGGGGACGACGCCGCTGGAGATCGTCGGGCGCGAGGGGACGATCAACGGCGCGACGGTCACGCTGGATTTCAACCAGTTGTACGGCGGGCAGGAGAAGTACGTGCTGATCCGCGCGGCGTTCTCGCCGGGTAAGGACGAGACTTCGCGCCCGGTCGCCACGGCGGAGGTGCGGTATGTTGACGCGACCTCCAGCCGCTTGGAGCGGCTGACCGCCACGGGGAGCGTCCGTTTCAGCAAAGACCTGGAGCGCGTGCGCCGCAGTGTGAACACGGATGTCCTGCTCGAAGCGGAGCTCACCGAGGATGCCATCGCCACCGAGAAGGCAATCCGCCTTGTGGACGAGGGCAAGAGCAAAGAGGCGGCGATTGTCTTTGAGGCGCAGAAGCGTCGCATGAGTACGCTTGCGAAGGAGCAGCCAGCACTGAAACCTGCGGCGATGAGCAGGGCTAGTATGCAAGAGGTGAATTATAGCCGTGCTGCGTCTGGCAGTTTTGATGCGCGCGCCCGCAAGGAAAACACCCGGGACAACTATGAGGTGTTGAACCAGCAGATGAGTCCGTAACCGTTATGGGCAAACGCAACCTCCATTTCTATCTGCTGCTGATTGGCGTCCCGGCCATTGTCCTGACCGGGACCGCCATCTACTCGCTCGTCCATGTCCAACACAGGCTGGTGGAGTTGAGGAACAGCCTGATGTGGGGCGCGTCGAATCATCTTGCCAAGATGGTTGAGGAACGGGTTTCGCAACAGAACGGTCAACTGGAGCAAATCCTGAACGCGGTGCTGGAAAAACAACTTGTTGAGTCGCTGTGTGAAATCCGGCGGACAAACCCGCTCGCGCGGAATGTGTTCGTGTGGGAGAAGGGGGCTGGGATTACCTTCCCCGGAAGAGATGCCCTGTCCGCAGAAGATCAGTCCTTTTTGTCGCGTTATCAGCGGGCGTTTCCTCCCGAGCATAACTGGACGCTGTACGGGGAAGAGGACGCCGGGAAAAGGGTTGCGCCGCACTCGGGGGTCAAGCGGTGGGTGGACGCGAACGGGCTGCAGCTCGTGGTCTGGCGGCAGGTCAATGACCGATGCGCCATCGGGATTGAGGTGGAGATGATTGCGCTTCTTGCGCGTGTCTCCTTGTTGCCCTCGGACTGGAATGCGGCAATAGAGAGTGTTGTCTTGGCGGACAGCCGCGGGCGCCTGATGCAATATGGGGGCGGGATTGACACGCTCGGAAGGGGCGCGATCTATACCGTCCCGCTCGACACGTCTTTGTGCCCGACATGGAACATAGAGGTGTATTCGTCCCTGCTGGACAACCGCAGGAGCGCGCTAGCCACCCTGCTCATCGGCGGCGCACTGCTGTCCCTGCTGCTCGCCTCGCTCTTCGCGGGCGGGTTCCTGCTCGCCCGCGACGCGGCGCGGGAGCGCAGGGACGCGCTGCAAAAGACGGCGTTCGTCTCCAACGTCTCGCACGAGCTCAAGACCCCGCTCACCAACATCCGCCTCTACGCCGAGCTTCTGGCGGACGGTCACGCGAAAACCCCCGAGGCGCACGGGCAATACCTCGGGGTCATCGTCACGGAGAGCGAACGCCTCACCCGCCTCATCAACAACGTGCTGGACTTCGGGCGACTGGAGCAACAGCGCCGCGTCTTTCACCTAGAGGCCATCGACATGGCGGCGTGGCTGCAATCGGCAACCCGCGCCCTGCGCGGCATCACCGACGACGCGGGCATGACCGTCACCCTCGCGTGTCCCCCCGACCTCCGCGCCCGCGCCGACCGCGACGCGCTGAGCCAAGTATTCCTCAACGTCATCGACAACGCCTGCAAATACGCCAAGGACGGCAAGACCATCGACATCACGTTTGACACCGCCGCCGACGGCACCCTCACCCTCGCCATCTCCGACCGCGGCCCCGGCATGGACGCGCGCCACGCCCAGCGCATCTTCCAACGCTTCTTCCGCGTGGACGACTCCACCACCGCGAGCGTCGGCGGCTGCGGCCTCGGGCTGAGCATCGCCAAACAGCTCATGCACGGCATGGGCGGCGACATCCGCTGGCAACCCCGCGACAACGGCGGCAGCACCTTCCTCCTGACACTTCCCACTGACCACTAATCACTAACCACTCAAAAAGACATGAGCAAGAAACACATTCTCGTGGCAGAGGACGACCTGCACATCCGCAACGGGCTGGTCGCGTTGCTCCAAGCCGAAGGGTACGAGACCTTCGTCGCAAAGGACGGCGAGGAGGCGGTCAAACGCGCCTGTGAACGCCAGCCCGACCTCATCCTGCTCGACATCATGATGCCCAAGAAAAGCGGTTACGACGCTTGCACCGAAATCCGCAGGAGCTACCCCCGCATCCCCGTCATCATGCTCACCGCCAAAGGCGAGGAGATCGACAAGGTGCTGGGGCTGGGCCTCGGCGCGGACGACTACATCACCAAGCCCTTCGGCACGCGCGAACTGCTGGCGCGGCTCGCCGCCGTCCTTCGGCGGTGCGCGGCGCAGCCTCCTTCCGAAGGCGCGGCGCAGGAAGCCTTCACAATCGGCGCGGCCACCATCGACCCCGTGCGCTACGAGGTGCGCGTGGGCAAGACCGCCGAACCGCTCAGCGACAAAGAGCTCAAGCTCATCACCCACCTGCACCGCCACGCCAACCAAGTCCTCTCCCGCGACGCGCTGCTCAACGCCGTGTGGGGCATTGACTATCTCGGCAGCACACGCACACTCGACCAGCACATCGCCCAGATCCGCAAAAAGCTCGGCGACTCCGCCTCCGCCATCCAGACCGTGCACGGCGTCGGCTACCGCCTCCTCTGAGACCGTCAAGGGTTGGCAGGCCGCTCATGAAATCGTGAACGCCACCATCTGTTTCTCGCGGAGGCTAATGTAGCCGTGGCGGAGGTCGGAGGGGTGGCCGAGGATGAGGTGGTCGAAGACGGCGATGCCGATGATCTTCGCGGCCTCGATGAGGCGTTGCGTGATGGCGATGTCTTCCTTCGACGGCGTGGGGTCGCCGGAGGGGTGGTTGTGCGCGAGGATGACGGCCGCGGCGTTGCAGCGGATGGCCTTCTTGAAGACCTCGCGCGGGTGCACGAGGCTGGCGTCGAGCGTCCCGCGCGCGATCTCGATGGGGCGGCCGATCATGCGGCTCTTGGTGTCCAGCAGGATGACCCAGAATTTCTCTTGCTCCAGGTTGTGCGTGAGCGGCGACATGACGGTGTACACGGCCTGCGGCTCGCGGATGACGGCGTGCTTGTTTTTCTCGGGCGCGCTTGCGCGGCGGCCGAGCTCGAGCGCGGCCGCGAGCTCGAGGCACTTGACCCTGCCGAGGCCTTTTATCTTGGCGGCGCGGAGCTCGTCGTAGTCGGTGTGCGCGAGCGCGTCCAGCCCGCCGAAGTGCTGCAGCACGGCGCGGGCGAGCGCGGAGACGTTCTGGCCGGGCAGACCGGAGCGCAGGATGATGGCCAGGAGCGTGTCGTTCGGGACGTTCGCCGCGCCGGTGCGCTCGAACTCTTCGCGCGGCATCATCTCCTTGGGGAGGTCGTGCATGCGCGGCGTGGGGTTCGGGTAGCGGACGAGGGGGTCAGCCGGGGGGCTGGCGGATGGCGGTCGGTCCATGTTGCCTCCAGAGTTGTAAGACGCGGCGGGCGGTGTCTTCGGTTGTTTCGTTTTCGGTGACGTTGAGCCAGGCGGCGTTTGCCTGATGGCGGAACCAGGTCTCTTGGCGCTTGGCCAGTTGGCGCGTGCGGGTGGCAGTGCGCTCGACCGCCTGCTCGCGCGTGAGGGCGCCGTCGAGCATGGCGGCGGTCTCCGCGTAGCCGATGGCCTTGGCGGCGGTGGCGGACCATTCGGGGTAGGCCTCGCGCAGGGCGCGGACCTCCTCGGCCAGCCCGCTGGCGAACATCGTTTCGGCGCGGCGCAGGATGCGGCGGTGCAGTTGCTCGCGGGGCATGGTCAGCACGACGATGGGGGGAGTGTGGAGTTCGGAGTTCGGAGTTCGGAGTTGGGAGTTGGGGGTTCGGAGTTGGGAGTTGGGGGGGGGGCGTTTCCAATGCTGGGGCAGGGCGCCGGATGCGGCGAGGTGCTCGAGCGCGCGGATGAGGCGGCGGGGGTTGGAGGGGTCGGGGATGGCGGCGAAGGCGGCGGGGGATTTCTGGCGGAGCGCGTCTTGGAGGGCGCGGAGGCCGCCCTGCTCGAAGACGCGCTGCCATGCGGCCCGCGCCTCGGGGTCGGCGCCCGCGCCGCCGATGCCGTCGGTGAGCGCCTTGATGTAGAGGCCGGTGCCGCCCGCGACGATGAGGCGCGGCGCATCCCCCGTTCCTGATTCCAGATTCCTCATTCCTAATTCGCTTGCGCCGCAGGCGGCCGCGAGCCAGCGGCCGGTGCTGAACGGCTCGGCGGGCGTGACGAGGTCGATGCCGTGATAGGGGACGCTGCCGCGCTCGGCGGGGGTGGGCTTCGCGGTGCCGATGTCCATGCCTTTGTACACGAGCATCGCGTCGGCGGAGAGGATGGCGCATCCCGTCTGCTCGGCCAGCGCCTGCGCCACGCGGCTCTTGCCCGTGGCGGTCGCGCCGGCGAGGATGTAGGCGGGGGACGTTCGAACGTTGGGTTGCGTCGTTTCGAGCGCGCTCGATGGCAATCGGTCCGGGCGGGCGTCAATCGGTTCCTGTCGGGGCGTCGGCATGGCCTTGTCAGTCCGTTTGCTTTTTTCCCGCATCGCGCTCGCCGATCCACTGCATGATGATGAGGGCGATTACGGAGCAGCAGATGGCGGAGTCGGCGACGTTGAAGGCGGGGAAGTGGGAGCGCCGCCAGTGGAAGTCGAGGAAGTCGATGACGTAGCCCAGGCGTATGCGGTCGATGAGGTTGCCGAGGATGCCGCCGGACAGGGCGGCGAGGATCAGGTGGCCGCCCCGGAGCCCGCCGAACATCTGCCGCCATTTCCAGAGGAACACCGCGAACACGGCGGCGGAGAAGGCGATGAGGAACACCTGCCGGCCCGCGAGCATCCCCCACGCCGCGCCGGGGTTCTCGACGTAGCACAGGCCAAAGAGGCCGGGGATCACGGGGATGTAGCCCGACGGCTTCAGGTGCGCCGCGGCAAGGTGCTTGGCGGCCTGGTCCGCAAGGACGATGGCGGCCGTCAGCAGCCACGGGACCCGCGGTGCGGCGGCGGCCTCAGCGGAATCTGCCATGGCGGTCTGCCCGCTCCATCTCGGACTGGCACGTGATGCAGTTGCGCGCGAACGGCAGGACCGAGAGGCGCGCCTTGCTGATCAGCTCGCCGCACGTCTCGCAGATGCCGTAGGTGCTTTTGGAGATGTCGTGCAGGGCCTCGTCGATTTTCGTGACGATGCTCTGCTGGGTGCCGACCTGCCCGAGGGTCTGCAGGCGCATGAACGCGTCCGTGCCGTCCTCCTCCAGGTTGACCTCGTCCGAGCGCTGGAGCGCGGCGGACCGCATCGAGCCGGACTGGTTGGTGATGCGGTCGCGCAGGGCGAGCAGCTCTATCTGAAACTGCTTCAGGTCCGCCTTGCTGAACACAGGCTTGCGGGGCGCGCGCTTGGCGGGGGGCTTGGCCGCGGCAGGCCTGCTGACTGCGGCGGCGGCCTTCTTCGGGGGCGCGGCGGCGGGCTTCTTGGCCATCGCGGGTTTCTTCGCGGGCGCGGCGGCCGCCTTCCTTGCGGGCGCGGCCTTCTTTGCGGCGGGCCTCTTTGCGGGGGCAGGTTTCGCCGCGGCGGCCTTCTTGGGCAGGGGCTTGGCCTGTTTCACGGCAAGCGCCTTGGGCGGTTTCTTCGCAACCACGCCCTTAACGTTCTTCTTCTGCACCGGACTCGGTTTCTTTGTGTTTGTCTTCGCCATAAAGCGTATCCTTCTCCAATAAAGCGGCTTTTGAAAGGTGGAATAGCATACAGGTTTGCCGTCGGAAATCAACAGAAAACGTGCACGATTTGTGTCAGGCCTCCTCCGGCTGCGTGTTGACCCACAGGCGGACGGCCTCGCCGAAGGGGCTGACCGACTCGATTGTCGCGGCCGCCTCGCCGCCCGGGACAGGGATGACGGCGGCCTCGCCCGGGCGCTTGCCCTCGAGCGCGAGCGCCATGCGCGTGCGGCACGAGATGATGTCCAGCGCCTCGTCGCGGTCCCACTCGCCGAGGATCGTGTAGGCGCGCGCCGAGCCGTCCTCCAGCCGCAGCGTGACGGTCGTGCCGGGGCCGGCCTTGTCGTGCGGCACGTTGCTGAAGTCCGTACCCTTCACCTGCCTGAGGTCAATCTGCAGCTCGGACTGGCGCTGGAGGAGCTGGCGCTGGTAGTCCTTCGCGGCCTGGTACTCGAAGTTCTCGCGCAGGTCGCCGTAACTGCGCGCCACCGCGATGTCGCTGGCGTTCTTGGGCAGATCGACCTCGATGAGGCGCTTGTACTGCGCCTGCTTCTCGGCGATGGACCGCCACGACGTCTGGCGCACCGCGGTCTGCGCCTGCTGGTGCACGGCCTTCTTGCGCTCGGCCAGCGCGGGCTCGAGCTTCAGCATCCGCCCCAGCAGGGTGCGGTGCGTGGTCGGGTCCCACGCCGAGGAGGCCTGTATGCGGTCGAAGAGGTATTGGCGCTGCGGGAGGTCGAGCTCGCCGAAGAGCCCCTCCATCCACTTGGGCTGCCCGAAGAGCTGCTTCAGGCTGTTCTGCATCCGCAGCGACTCGCCCGAGAGCTTCGCCTCGACAATCATGATGGCATGGCCCAGCAGGTCAATCAGCGGCGGCAGGTCGCCCCACGCCGCCACGTCCTGGCGCGAGCGGAAGACCCAGTTGACGAGCGTGGGCGGGGCCTTGGTCTGCTTCAGCAACGCGCAGCAGGCCGCCGCGGCCTCGGGCGCGCCCTTCAGCGCGGCCAGCACATCGCTCAGCAGGCTGAACGGCATCTGCGGCAGCGCGTCGAGCAGGCGAATGTTCGCGGCGCCCCCCTCGGCCAGCATGAACGCCACCAGCCCCTGCATATCGCGCACGGTCAGCGCGCCCGCCGCCTTGATGTAGCGGCCCTGCTCCCACAGGTGGGCGCGCAGCAGGTCAACCGGGGGGGTCAGGAACCCGAGGCGGCTCACGGTCACCGCCAGGCGCACGTAGAGCGGCGCATCCGTGTTGTGCGCGCCCTTGACGGCGAAGTTGAGGCGCTCCTCCAAGATGCCGCGCCTCACGTCATCAAGCCCCGGCAGCTTCCCCGCCTGCTCGAGCTCGTGGACCATCTCCAGAATCTTCACGGGGTCCTTCATCACCGCGAGGCGGTTGAACCAGTCGTCCCCGTGCACCTCCGCATGGACACGCAACGCGATGGGATCCGTGCGCTTCGCGGGGATGGACACCAGCGGGTCATTCTTCAACGCCCTCCGTGCGCCGTCCCAGAACGCCTTCCACCCGGCGGCGGCGACAAAACCGTTCTTCACCAGCAGCTCCTCCAGCTTCGCCACGGGCATATTGCTGAAACTGCGCAACGCCAGCCGCACGAGCTCGCCGGGGTTCCCCTTCACCATCGCCTTCATGCCCTCGGGGTCGTTGTGGCGCAGGGTCAGCAGATGGTCGCGCGGCGCGAGGATGAGCCCCTCGCACGCCGCCGCGAACGACATGGCATGCGCGGGCTTCCCCGCGAAATCGATGGTCACGCGCTTGTAGAAATCATCCAGCCGGCGCACCGTCCCGATGCCCCAGTTCGGCGCGATGACCAGCGCGCCCGGCGCCAGCGCGAAAAGCAGGTCGAGCCGATGGAACGACTCCTCCAGCGACACCTCCCCGAACCCCGCCGCCTCGATCAACGCCAGCGCCAACCGGTCTTTCACCGCCGCCTTGCGCAGGATGTCCCGGAAGCCCGCAACCTTCAGCGACACCGCCAGACGCGGCGCACGGTCTTTCAAGACCATGAACAGGCCGTTGACATCCGCGGCCTCGGCAAGCTCCTGCATCAGCAGGGCCGTCCACTCATCCGCCTTGCTCCCGTTGTCCAACGCCTCCACCGCATGAATCAACTGCAACAGGGCTGCGGCCTGTAGCGGGCGGCTCGCGATCTGCTCCAAAAAATCAGCTTCCGTCGCTGCAAAAGTAGGTGCGCTATCCATTTTCAAAAGACCCTCGCTTCACATAAAAACCATTACTATAGCAAATTTGCCCGCATTTGAAAACCACAGATTTTCACGGATTCCGTTTTCTCTAGTGTCCTGTAAAATACAGATTTCACGATGCAGGGCGGAAGCCCTGCGCTCCCGGCACATGCAGGGCGAGCGTCCCCGCGA
>WRJS01000110.1 GCA_009778475.1 Kiritimatiellota bacterium
TGGGGTGGTGTGAATGGGGGGGGGGTAATAAAAGGGGGGGGGCGGGCCCCCCCGCGGCCCGCCGCAATGTGCCTGACGGCTCGCGAGGACGCTCGCCCTCCATTCATGAAGACGCTCGCCCTCCATCGTGAAATCTGTGTTTTACAGGACACGAGGCGGCGGCATGAAATATCCTGTTTTTTTTTGTTGCCTTTATCAAGGGAAATAAGATACACTGTTTGAACATTGATTGTGGGAGAAGGACACTGCGGAGGTGCCGGTCGCCGAAGGGGGCAGAAAGGAGCGACGGGCATCTGCGCAAGACCGCAACAGGATAGGCGATTTGGCATGATGAAGTTTGAAAAGGATGATGCAGGGACGCGGACGGTGGACATCGGCCGCGGGTGTGTGTTCGGGGGGCCGAGGCTCGTCATCATCGCAGGACCGTGCACGGTCGAGGACCGCGTCCAGACGCTGGAGATCGCCGCGGCCGTCAAGGAGGCCGGTGCCTCCATGCTGCGGGGCGGGGCCTACAAGCCGCGCACCTCGCCGTATGCCTTTCAGGGGTTGCATGAGGAGGGGCTGGCGATCCTCGCCGAGGCGCGGGAACAGACGGGCCTGCCCGTCGTCACCGAAGTGCTGGAGAGCGCGGACCTTACGAAAGTCTCCGCCGTTGCGGATATGCTGCAGATCGGCTCGCGCAATATGCACAACTCCGTCCTGCTCCAGGCCGCCGGCCGCACGGGCAAGCCTGTCTTCCTGAAGCGCGGCATGAGCGCGCGCATCGAGGAGTTCCTCCTTGCGGCCGAGTATGTGCTGGAGACGGGCAACAAGAACATCGTGATGTGCGAGCGCGGCATCCGCACGTTCGAGACCGCCACGCGCTTCACGCTCGACCTCAGCGCGATCCCGCTCCTGAAGCAGCGCACGTGGATACCCATTGCCGTGGACCCCAGTCACGGCACGGGCATGACCTCGCTCGTGCCGCCCATGGCCTGCGCGGCGGCCGTCTGCGGCGCAGACGCCGTCATGGTCGAAGTCCACGGCCACCCGGACAAGGCCTTGTGCGACGGCGACCAGAGCGAGACGCCAGAGATGTTTTACCGTATGATTAAGGAACTGCAGAATATCACCCGCGCAATCGGGCGAACCGTTTAACACCAAAAAACCGAGGACGATTACACGCATGAAAACGCAAAACGCAATCCTAGCCATGAGCCTCTTGACCGGTACCCTCTCCGCCGCCCCGGCGCAGGTCTATCTTTCGCCGGAGTACCTGACGCTCTCGCCGGACGGCAAGACCCTTTACGTCACGGAGGCGACCGTCGGCAAGGTCGCCGCGCTTGATGTGGAGACCAAGAAAGTGACTGCCGAGTGGGCGCTGAAGGCCAACCCGTCGGGCATGGCCGTCGCGGCGGACGGCACGCTCTACGTCACGGGCGGCGCACATGAGGGGGTGCTGCTCAAGCTGGACGCGAAGGGGAAAATCCTCGGTAAGGTCGCGGTCGGCCACACGCCGATGGCGCCCGTCATCAGCGCGGACGGCGGCACGGTCTATGTGATGAACCGCTTCAACAACGACATCATGGCGGTCAATGCGGCGACGATGAAGGTGTCCGCGAAGCTGCCCGTCGTGCGCGAGCCTCACGCCGCGGCCCTCGGCGTTGGCGGCAAGCTGCTCTTCGTCGCGAACCACCTGCCCTACTGTCGCGCCACGGACGACATCGTGTCCGCCTCCGTCACGGTCATCGACACCGCCGCGTTCGCGGTGAAGGAAAGCATCATGCTCCCGAACGGCAGCACGGGCGTGCGCGGGATGTGCGCGACGCCGGACGGCGCGTTCATCTACGTCACGCACACCTTCGGCCGCTACCAGCTGCCGACCACCCAGCTCGAGCGCGGCTGGATGAACACCGCGGGCCTGAGCGTGTTTAACGGCGAGACGGGCGCGTACGTCAACACCTTCCTGCTCGACGACGTGGATCTCGGCGCCGCCAACCCGTGGGGCGTCACCGTCACGCCCGACGGCAAGAGCCTCATCGTCGCCCACGCCGGGACGCGCGAGGTCAGCGTCATCGACCGCGCCGCGCTCCACGACCGCCTCGACAAGGCCGCCCGCAACGAGAAAGTCACCGAGGTCACCAAGTCCGCCACCGACGTGCCAAACGACCTCTCCTTCCTCGTCACCATCCGCCGCCGCGTCAAGTTCGAGGGCGACGGCCCGCGCGGCATCGTCGCCACCCCCGACGGGCGCGTGTTCGCGGCCTGCTACTTCGCCGACAAGCTCGCCGAGGTCAAGCTCTCCGACGTCATGATGAAAGGCGAGATGATCGCGCTCGGCAAAGAGCTCGACCTCACCAAAGACCGCGTCCGGCGCGGCGAGATGCTTTGGAACGACGGCAGTATGTGCTTCCAGCAATGGCAGTCCTGCGCCAGCTGCCACCCCGACGCCCGCTCCGATGCGCTCAACTGGGACCTCGTCAACGACGGCATCGGCAACCCCAAGCAGTCCAAGAACATGGTTTACTCCCACCTCACCCCCCCCACCATGGTCACCGGCATCCGCCTGAACATGGAGACCTGCAACCGCAAGGGCATGACCCACATCCAGTTCGTCGTCCGCCCCGAAGAGGACGCGCTCTGCATCGACGCGTTCATCTCCTCCATCAAGCCCGTCCCCAGCCCCTACCTCGTGGACGGCGCCCTCTCCAAGGCCGCCAAGCGCGGCGAGTCCCTCTTCAAGAAAGCCGGGTGCGCCGAATGTCACCCGCCCGACAAGAAAGGCCCCAACGGCGAACGCCTCTTCACCATCCCCAACGGCAAGAAATACCTCCTCCTCGGCGTCGGCAACGAAGAAGGCCGCGAGTGGGACACCACCACCCTCGTCGAGACCTGGCGCACCGCCCCCTACCTCTACGACGGCCGCGCTCTCACCATGGAAGAAGTCCTCACCACCTGCAACCCCGACGATGTCCACGGCAAGACCTCCAAGCTCAAGCCCGACGAGATCAAAGACCTCGCCGAATACATCCTCTCCTACTAAGGCCATGAAGAAAATCGCAAACGGCGGGGTCGTGCGCCAGAACGAATACGGCCGCTTGGAATCTTCGGGTGTGCCGCCGCTCACCGACGCGCGCGCCCTTTCCCTCACCGGCTGGGGCGGCAGAGACACGCTCTCAACGGCAGGCCTCGGCAAGGCCGGCACCGACACCCCCCAGCTCTGGCTCTGCACCGACACTCCCACCTTCGCGCCCGTCTGGTCGCGCCTCACCGCCACCGGCACCGAGACCCGCCTCATCCGCCGCAACGGCAACACCGTCGGCATCTGCTACGAGGACGCCCACGCCGAGTACTGCCTCCTCACGGGTGTGCTGCCCCCTGACCTCACCGCCTCCCGGCCCGACCAGACCACCGCCGTGTTCGAAGGCATCGAGGACGCGCTCAAAGACGCGGGCATGACCTTCGACAACGTCGCCCGCACATGGCTCTACATGGACAAGATACTCGAGTGGTACGACCCCTTCAACCGCGCCCGCGACGCCTTCTTCCGCTCGCGCGGCGTGTACGACAAGCTCGTCCCCGCCAGCACCGGCATCGGCTCCGCCAACCTCATCGGCTCCGCCATCACCGCCTGCGCCATCGCCCTCAAGCCCAAGCACGGCGCGGTCACGGTCGAGGCCATCCCCTCGCCGCTCCAATGCGCCGCCCTCCAATACGGCAGCTCCTTCAGCCGCGCCGTCGAGATCGGGACACCCGACTACCGTACCCTGCTCATCTCCGGCACCGCCAGCATCGAGCCCGGCGGCGCAACCGCATACGTTGATGACGTCGAGAAACAGATACAACTCACCATGGACGTCGTCGAAGCCATCCTGGACTCACGCGGCATGGGCTGGGCCGACACCACCCGCGCCGTCATGTACCTCAAAAAGCCCGACTACATGAAGCCCTGGCAAGACTGGCTGCAAGCCCGCAATCTCACCGCCATGCCCCTCATCACCATCGAGGCCGACGTCTGCCGCGACGACCTCCTCGTCGAACTGGAGCTCGATGCCGTTATCGCAACGGCCTGAGAAATGTTCTCGCAGAGACGCAAAGGCGCATCCTTCGCGCCCTGTAAAACACATCAGGTTTTTCCTCGGCAGTCGCGTGGATTACGCTTGCGCAAAACAACGCGAAAAACATGGTCATTTAACTTTCATTGTCATACAATGCCCCCAAAGAGGGGAACCCCGCCGCACTCCATATATGACAATCCAACGTTAATCTACAACAGGATGCACAATGGATACTGCCCTTGTGCCTATTGTGAAAACCATTGTGCCCATCGTGGTTTAAAATCTGTATGCGCCCGAAGGAAAATCCTGTCCATCCTGTCAAAAACAAACGTCCCTTTTTTATCCTCACACAAAGGCACGAAGGACACGAAGGGGAATTGAATTAAAAAATTCGGTTTCAAAATCCTGCCCAAAATACGTTGTGACCTTTGTGCCTTTGTGAGATTATTCCTCCGTTATTCTCGCGCAGAGGCGCGGAGACGCGGAGGGGAAGCAATAAGTAATCGGTAAATGTAAAAAAACTTTTGCTTGCAATTCACCCAAAAGACTACTGTTATTCGCGAGCAAGCTCTGCCAGCTCTTCTTTCTCTCGCGCATATAATGGCAGGGCCTGTATCTTCCGCAGTATCTCGTTGTAGCGGGTCACCTCGCCTTTCGCTTTCAGGCCCTTCAGACGCGCCTTGATGTGGAACCACACGAAACGGACATCTGTTTGTTCCTTTGCCAAGAGCAATTTCAGATAGCGTGTGAACACCTCAATGGTCTCCGTTTCTTGCGCCACGGTCTCCGACGGCAGCTTGATGAGCGGCATCATCAGCGCGTCAATCTCTTGGAACACGTCCGCCGTGACCTGCCCCGCTCGTTCCGCCGCGACGGCATAGACGTTATCATCCGCCAGCCCGTCCTTCGCCGTGAACGCCTTCCACGCGTCCAGTTTTGGGGAGAGGCGGAAAACTCCCTTGTCCTCCGTCCCGGCCCACACCGCGCTCGTGCCGTCACGCGCCAGCGCCGTCACAAACCCCGCCGGACACCCCAGCCGCTCCACCCGCGCACCATGCGCCGCGCACGCCGCCGAAGACAACCTAAAATTATTGAAGGCAGATAACGCATGATAAGTTTCTAGTTTCTAGTTTTTAGTTTTTAGTTTCTAGTGGTCAGAACCCCACCAATTATTAACTATTAATTTCTCTTTACCTCTCACCTTTTACCTTTTACTTATTACCTATTTCTTGTCCCCATACTTCCTCCCACGCCCGTTTCTCTGCCATGCCGTACTCGGGGTCGGACAGCGCGGCGTGGAGCTTCTGCCCGATGAGCGTCTTGAACGCCGCCTCCGGCATCGGCTGGAGGACTTGGCTCTGCCGCGCCGCCTCGGCGTATTTCGCCGCCCCGCCCTTGCCGTCCTCATGCACATACGCGAGATAGACGATCTCCGAGACCTCCTGATGCGAGAGGTAGATATTATAGATTGTTTCCTTTGTCTTCTCATCAGCCGTGGCAACATCAGGATGGTCAACCAGAAACATACACCCCTGTGTGACACTATACACGCTAGTGACAAATGCCTGCGTCAAATTATACTTCGCCAGAAACTCGGAGGAAGGCAATGCCCGAGCGTCCGAAACAAACTTCTCCTCCTTTTCAAAATCAAAAGAGATATGCGGATTAGCATCCCTTATCCGGTCTTTCAACGGTTCGCGTTGCGGACGGACAAAGGCAAGGCGGCACATTTTCTTGTCAAGGTGCATTGCCGGATGATAAGGGATTGGCAACCCTGTGTTCGTAAAGTCTATGACACGTTCTCCATTTCTCATTACGGCCTTTCCGCCTCTGATTGGGGGGTAAAACAATGCACACCCATTAATACGGGCAGAAATGCTCGCCTTCAAGAACTCGACCGGGGCTATCGAACCTAACGCGAGCCCCAGCAGGTTTGCATCAGAAAATGATATTTCCTCGACCGAAGCCGCTTTAGGAGATTCCCAGCCCGACGGTATTTTGCTGCGCACAAGGACTATTTTGTCCTGTGCCTTAATCGCGGTCACAAGCTGCACAACGACATAATCTTGAATGAGCTTCCCTGCTGTGTCGAACGGCACGGAAGAGGATATCCCCGCAAACAAGGCCGTCATCAAGAACAGACCACTTTTTTTCACATTCATGTCGGATTTTACTCCTGAACGTTAGTACGCCTCCAGCACGGCATCGGCGCACACCATGCCGCCCGCGAAAACAAAACCAGCCTGAACCGAGAATAACCGACGCATAAGAAAGCGCCTTTTTATTGTGAATGAACGTAAATAACGGTAGCATTTCGGGGAAGTGCTGTCAACAGGGAACCTTTGTGTTTCTAGTGGTCAGTGATTAGTGGTCAGTGGTCAGAAAACCGGGCTATCCCCACCCCCGACGCCGTAGGCGTTGCAGATTAATAGAAAACGGGGTGATTTTTTTACCACAACAGGCGCAATGGTTTTCACAACAGGCACAACAACAGTGTCCATTGCGCATCCTGTTGTGTCCATAGTGGTGGATGAAAACAGCCCGTTCTTGCCTCATGCGGAGTGAGGATTACCCTGTTTGGATAGGCGTGATATGGAGGGCGAGACAGGGGGCCCCATTGGCGCGGCGTGCGGTCAATGGGGCAGGAAACCGCAATGTGTCTAACGGCTCGCGAGGACGCTCACCCTCCATATGTCTAACGGCTCGCGAGGACGCTCGCCCTCCATCGTGAAATCTGTATTTTACAGGCCACTAGTCCCATATCTTGAATGGCGCGTTCTTGTCTCCCCACCACGGGTTAGAAGGGTATCCGGAATTCGCGGCGGCGCCGTCCAAATCCTCTAACCCTTCCCCGACGGAATAGATGATGCCCTCGCCGGGCTTGTAGCGGAAGGGCTTGCCGTCGAACGGGTCGAGCGGGACGGACGGGAGGTAGCTGGGGACAAGCTCGCCGAGCGTGCCGGGCCTCCGCCCCGTCTCGCGCTGGAACAGGTGGCACGCGATAACGATTTTCGTGGCGGCGATGTGGGCATCCATGCGGCAACGGTTTGTCATGAAGTGCCGCCTCCCCTCTCTGGAAAACGAAGTGGAAAACCGTCCCAGCGCATTTTTAACGAAAACCATGCGCAGTAATGTCAGGGTTTTCAGGTTCGATTCTATCGGGAACGCCACATCGGAATAACATTCGTGGATTGCGGAAATATATGCGCGATGCGTGTCCGCCAAGTCACGTTGCGTCTGATGGAGCAGAAAGCTGTGGCGCGTAAGAAACAATTGCCAAACAGAACGGTTGGCAAGGATGTTGCTGTTTGTGTCGATGTGTTCAAGCACCGCGTTAATGTTATGAAACTCTGCTTTCACCGCGTGTTGCGTGGGGGCATCCCACGGCGGGATGTCGTCCACAAGCGCCCGCAAGCGTTTAAGCTGTGCTTCGGAAATTTGCGGGTCTCGCGCGAGGCCTTGGATTTCCGCAAGCCCCACGTCCTCGATTGTTGCCGCAACGAGCAGGGCGACCAAGGAGAGCGGTTGCTGCCGCACCAGCCGCCCGCAACGCAGAAGGGCGTGGGCATCCTGCACGGCAACGTCGCGATTCCCCTGTATCCGCTCGTACCAGATTTTGCCCCCCAAGACCCTCGCGGCACTGAGCGTCTCCATGAAAAGGATGGGGGGGGGCGGCGCTGTTTGTCGGCGCAGGGATGACGCAACGCTGGCATTGGGCGCCTTGCCGGAGGAGGCGGAGCGTTTCCCCGTTGGCGGAGAGCACCTCGGCGATGGCGGCCGGGTTGGAGCGGTTGTCGTAAAGGCAGGTGTAGAGGTCGGAGGGGTTGCCGTCCTCGTCCATGCAGGAGTCATCGACCAGGGCCTCCGCAGCTTGCGTGAAATACGTCCAGGCGTTCTCCTCGGGAGGAATCTCCTCGGCTGGCGGGAGGGCGAGGTCGGAGAAATCGTGCGGCCCGATGTCGCGGCCGATGGCATAGATGTAAGCGGCGACAACGGCAAACAACACCGCAACCGCGGCGGCGGCGACACAAAGGCTCCGTTTGCGTTTCGTTTTCATCGGGACAGTTCACACACAGTTCAATAAAAACACAAAACCGCGCCAGAAAAAGACTCCCCCGGCGCACACAAACGCCAGCGCGCTCAACGCCTTTCCCGCGTGGTGGTAGGGCGCGAGGCAACCCGTGTTCCCCCAGAAATAATGGAAATGCAAGAAAAGGCCGCCGCATACCCAAAGCACCCCGAACAGAACCGCATCCGTGCCATTCAAGGTCACGGTGCTACCGCGCCCATACCAGACGGCCTCGCCCTTGGCGATGAAGCCGATCCCTTTGGCGCACAGCCAAAGGAAGCCGCCCACGCCCACAAGCCACTTGCCCCACGGAAGGGAGGGCGCAGAAGAGAGCGTGTCCATGTCGCGAACGGCGTAGTCGTTCAGATCACGCGTCCATATCGATTTTCTACGGTTGTCTTTCATCGTTTATTTTCCCATTAGAAATCACATTAAGAGACATCGTGCGGCAGGGTTGCCGTTTAGAAAACCAGAAGCGATGCCCGCCACGGTCCCCTCGGCGCCCCCCTTCTCCACGCCCGAAATCGCCAGCCTGTCCGCCAGCGCCCCGACCGGCAACCCCGGCACACCCACCGACTCATTCAGCCAATTGACCGGACTTTCATTCAAACCGCCTGATCCGCAAAACGGAACCCTTTCTTTATATGAAAACACTTGTTATCCATTTTGTAACTTCGCCAGCCTTTCTCGCGCAGTGTCGCGAAGGTCGCAAATAACATGGATACAGCCATTATCATCCAGCTTGTACTTCATATAACTCTTGTCGGGGCTATTCGCAATATCGGCTAACGCGTCTCGGTCGGTCAGCTTCCCGATTGTGACCATACGCACATACCATTTCACGTCATTTTTCGCGATATCCGCCAGCACCCCTTGGTCGGTCAGCTTCTCGACCGCCGCTTCACGCACATAGCTGCACTCGGCATTTTTCGCAAGGTCCGCCAGCGTCCCCTGGTCGGTCAGCTTCCCGACCGCCGCCACACGCACATAACTGTTCTCGTTATTTTTCGCGATGTCCAGCAGCACCCCTTGGTCGGTCAGCTTCTCGACCGCCGCCATGCGCACATAGCTGTTCTCGTCATTTTTCGCGATGTCCGCATACGCCGCTTGCGTAAGGGCTTTATCGTCCAGTTTGTCTGCCGCCAGCAGATCTTTGTCGGCCAGCCGCTCGACCGCCGCGATGCGCACGTCGCTGTTCTCGTCATTTTTCGCGATGTCCACCAGTGCCTCTTGGTCGGTCAGCCTCCAGACCGCCACCAGGCGCACATCGCAGCACTCGTCATTTTTCGCGACATCCGCCAGCACCCCTTGGTCGTCCAGCTTCTCGACCGCCGCTTCACGCACATAGCTGCACTCGGCATTTTTCGCGACGTCCGCCAGCGCCCCTTGGTCGATCAGCCTCCCGACCGCCGCCATGCGCACATAGCTGTTCTCGTTATTTTTCGCGATGTCCTGCAGCGCCCCTTGGTCGGTCAGCTTCTTGACCGCCGCCATGCGCACATAGCTGTTCTCGGCATTTTTCGCGATGTCCGCCAGCAGCCCTTGGTTGGTCAGCCTCCCGACCGCCGCCTTGCGCACATCGCTGCTCTCGGCATTGTTCGCAATGTCCGCCAGCACCCCTTGGTCGGTCAGCCGCTTAATCACGACCTCGCGCATATAACTGTCCTCAGCATTGTTCGCGATGCCCGCATACACCGCTTGCGCAAGGGTTTTATCGTTCAGCTTGTCCGCAGCCAGATAGCGCACACTGTCATCCCTGGCATTTTTCGCGATGCTCGCCAGCGCCCCTTGGTCGGTCAGCCGCTTGGCCGCCGTCTCACGCACATAGCTGTTCTCGTCATTGTTCACGATGTCCACCAGCACCCCTTGGTCGGTCAGCCGCTTGACCGCCTCCTCACGCACATAGCTGTTCTCGTCATTGATCGCGACGCCCACCAGCGCCCCTTGGTCGGTCAGCCGCTCGACCGCCACCATGCGCACATAGCTGCTCTCGTCATTGAGCGCGACGCCCGCCAGCGCCCCTTGATCGGTCAGCCTCCCGGCCGCCGCCTTGCGCACATCGCCGCTCTTATCATTTTTCGCGACATCCGCCAGTAGCCATTGGTCATTAATCTTCCCGACCGCCTTCATGCGCGCATAGCAGTTCTCGTCATTTTTCGCGACGCCCGCCAGCGCCCCTTGTTCGGTCAGCCGCTCGACCGCCCTCTCGCGTATATAGCTGCACACGGCATTTTTCGCGACGTCCGCCAGCGCCCCTTGGTCGGTCAGCCGCTCGACCGCCATCCTGCCCACATGGTTGCTCTCTTCATTTTTCGCGATGTCCGCCAGCAGCCCTTGGTCGGTCAGCCTCCCGGCCGCCGCCATGCGCACATAGCTGTTCTCGTCATTTTTCGCGACGCCCGCCAGCGCCTCTTGGTCGGTCAGCCGCCAGGCCGCCGCCTTGCGCACATCGCCGATCTCATCATTTTTCGCGATGCCCGCCAGCGCCCCTTGGTCGGTCAGCCTCCCGACCGCCGCCTTGCGCACATCGCCGCTCTCATCATTTTTCGCGACATCCGCCAGCACCCCTTGGTCGGTCAGCTTCTCGACCGCCGCTTCACGCACATAGCGGCTCTCGGCATTTTTTGCAACGTCCGTCAGCAACCCTTGGTCGGTCAGCTTCTCGACCGCCGCTTCACGCACATAACTGCACGCGGCATTTTTCGTAACGTCCGCCAGCGCCCTTTGGTCGGCCAGCCGCTCGACCGCCGCCATGCGCACATAGCCGTTCTCGTCATTTTTCGCGATGCCCGCCAACAACCCTTGGTCCATCAGCCGCTTGCCCGCCTCCATACGCACATGGCTGTTCCCGTCATTTTTCGCGATGTCCGCCAGCAACCCTTGGTCCATCAGCCGCTTGACCGCCACCATACGCACATGGCTGTTCCCGTCATTTTTCGCGACGTCCGCCAGCGCCCCTTGGTCGGCCAGCTTCTCGACCGCCGCCATGCGCACATAGCTGCTGTCGTCATTTTTCGCGATGCCCGCCAGCGCCCCTTGGTCGGCCAGCTTCTCGACCGCCGCCATGCGCACATAGCTGTTGTCGTCATTGTTCGCGACGCCCGCCAGCAGCCCTTGGTCGGTCAGCCGCTTGACCGCCACCATGCGCACATGGCTGTTCTCGTCATTGTTCGCGACGCCCGCCAGCAGCCCTTGGTCGGTCAGCCGCTCGACCGCCACCATACGCATATGGCTGTTCTCGTCATTGTTCGCGACGCCCGCCAGCAGCTCTTGGTCGGTCAGCCGCTTGACCGCCGCCTCACGCACATGCCTGTTCCCGTCATTTTTCGCAATGCGCGCCAGCACCTTTTGGTCGGTCAACTGTTCAACCGACCCATTGCGCGCCTCGCTACTCTCGTCAGCATCTAACGCTTGTTTTTTGTGCTTGCTCATCCGTGTTGGTTTAGAAGGGCACATATCAGCCTGCCTTTTCCCTATGCAAGTTGCTCCAAAAAACGCATATCGTTCTCGTAAAGCCAGCGGATGTCGGGGATGCCGTACTTGATCATCGCGACGCGCTCCACGCCGAAGCCGAAGGCGTAGCCGTACACCTTCGCCGGGTCATACGCCTCGTCGCCGCGCGCGCGGTTGACGTGCTCGTACACGCGCGGGTCAACCATGCCCGCCCCGGCGATTTCGATCCAGCCGCTCATCTTGCACACGCGGCACCCCGACCCCTTGCACATGTGGCACGAGAAGTCCACCTCCACGCTCGGCTCCGTGAACGGGAAGAAATGCGGGCGGAAACGCACCCCCGCCTCCGACCCCATCATCTCCTTCGCGAAGTACGCCAGCGTGGACTTCAGGTCCGCCAGCGACACCGGCGCCGTGTCCACATACAGCCCCTCGATCTGATGGAAGTTCGCGCTGTGCGTCGCGTCCGTCGTGTCGCGGCGGTACGTGCGCCCCGGCGTGATGATGCGCACGGGCGGCGCGTGCCGCGTCATCATGCGGATCTGCACGGGCGATGTCTGCGTGCGCAGCAGCAAATCATCCGTCAGCCAGAACGTGTCCGACGCATCCATGGACGGGTGGTGCGCGGGCGTGTTGAGCGCCGTGAAATTGTTGAACCGCGTCTCGATGTCCGGGCCGTCTGCGACGGAGAACCCCAGCCGCGCGAAAATCGCCGCCGTCTCCTCAATCACGCGCGAGACGGGGTGCTTCGACCCCGCCGCGAACCAGCGCCCCGGCAGGGTGTGGTCGAACACGGGCGCGTCCTTCGGCGCGGCCGCCGCGAAGGCCGCCTGGCGCTCCGCCAGCGCGGCCTCCAGCGCCGCGCGCCACGCCTGCGCGCGCTTGCCGAACGCCGGGCGCTCCTCCTGCGGCACGTCCTTCATCTGCTTCACGACGGCCGGGATCAGCCCGTTGCGCCCGAGGTAACGCACGCGCACCTGCTCCAGCGCCGCGGCATCCGCTGCCGCCGCCACCTCCCCGACCGACCGCGCGTGCTGAACATCCAATTCTGCTAACGTCATCATCGTTCCTTCTCCAATCGTTTCTTCTCCGAAAGAAAACGCATAGCATACACGATTTCCCCAGCGGAATCAATTTTGGATTTGAGGTTGAACCTTTTTCGCCGCCGGAGCGTTAAAACAAAAAGAACGGAGGAGAACAGAAAATGAAACCGACCCTGAAGACCGCAATCGCAATCGCCGCCACCGCCGCGCTTTCCGGCGCCGCGGCCGCCGAGCCGATCAACCCCGAGCTCGCCCGGAAGGCCCGCGCCGCCACCGAGAAAGGCGCCGCGTGGCTCAAAGCCCAGCAGAAAGAGAGCGGCGCATGGTCCGAGGAAAACATGCCCGCGCTCACCGCCCTCCCCCTCTGGGCCCTCGCCGCATCCGGCCTGCCCGACGCCGCCGACGCGCAGAAAAAGGCCGTTGACAGCATCCTCGCCAAGCAGCAGCCCGACGGCGGCTTCTACGTCATGCAGGAGCGCCAAGGCGGCGGCCTGGGCAACTACAACACCGCCGTCTGCGTCACCGCCCTCCACGCCACGGGCCGCAAGGACCTCGCGCCCGCCATCCTCAAGGCCCGCGCCTACATCGCGTCCTCCCAGCTCACGGGCGAGACCCCGCACGCAGGCGGCTTCGGCTACGACAAGAACGCGCCGCGCGCCTACACCGACCTCAACAACACCAGCTTCGCGCTCGACGCCATGCGCCGCACCCAGAGCGTCGAAGACCTTCGCCCCGCCGGAGAGAAGCGCGTGGACGTGGACTGGGACGCCGCGCTCAAGTACGTCGAGCAGCTCCAGAGCAAGGAGGGCGATGCCCAAGGCGGGTTCGCCTACAACAAGGAAACCCCGCAGGGGCAAGGCGGCGCGGCCGCCAACCCCGACGGCGCGGTCATGCTCCGCGCCTACGGCAGCATGACCTACGCGGGCGTGCTGTCCCTCGTCCACGCCCAGCTTGACAAGCGCGACCCGCGCGTGCGCGCCGCGTTCGACTACGCCACGCGCTTCTGGACGGTTGACGAAAACCCCGGCCAAGGCCAGCAAGGTCTGTACTTCTACTTCAACATCATGGCCCGCGCCCTCACCGCCACCGGGACGGACACCCTCCCCAAAGACACCGGCGCCATCCCCTGGCGCGAGGAGCTCATCGCCAAGGTCCTCTCCCTCCAGAAGCCCGACGGCTCATGGGCGAACGACAACAACCGCTGGTGGGAGAACGACCCTGTCCTCGCCACCTCCTACGCCATCCTCGCCATCCAGTTCGCCGCCGGCGCCACGAAGTGACGCATCTAAGGCGGGGCAGACCAAGGTGGCGCGGGCATTCCTGCCCGTGATTCCTCGTCCTGCGGGCAGGAATGCCCGCGCCGCCCTAATGCGTGGGTTG
>WRJS01000111.1 GCA_009778475.1 Kiritimatiellota bacterium
CTCGTGAAAAACGCCCCGTCGATGGTCACGTCAATCCGCGACCCGGTTTTCACCGCCCGCACATTCTGCGCCGCCGCGATTGTCGCGCCCAACGCACACGCCAAACCAATCAGTTTCTTCATCCGTTTTTCTCCTTCATCAATTTCGCAAACGCGCGGAACGTGCCGTAGGGCGCGCGCTCCTCGCGGGCCAGCATCGCGTCCGCCTCCGCGTCATTCACGAACTTCTCCGCCTTCGCGTCCCACGTCAGCTTGCGCCCGAGCTTCATGCCGATGTGCGCGAGCAGACAGGCAGAGCAGGAGCGGTGCGCGGTCTCGGCCGTGACGATCGTCTCCGCACGCGTGCGGATACAGTCGAACCAGTTCTGGATGTGGATGCCGCGGTGCTTGTAGAGCTTGACGGCCCCCGAATCGCCCTCCAGCAGGGCGGGGTCGCTCGCGTCGAGCGCCTTAAGCGCGCGCCCCGCATCAACGGGGTCGGACGCGGTCACCTTCGCAGCGCCGCGGCTACAGAAAATCCATCCCTTCTCGCCGATGAAGCGGACGCCATTCGGGAACTTGTCCCACACGCGCATCTTCACGTCGCCCTCGTATGTCAGCGTGATATCGTACTCGCCGTGCACATCCCACAGGCTGCTCGGCTTGCCGTCCTTGGTGGTCGAGTGGAAGTTGCCCTTGCCCTCAATCTCGCGCGGGCCGCTGGCCTCCCAGCCCATGGCCCAGTGCGCGATGTCGAGGTGGTGCGTCCCCCAGCCGGTAATCATGCCCGCGCCGAACTGCTCGCAGCGCAGCCATCCCGGCCGCGAGCCCAGATCCTTGTCCTTCTGCGAATGCACGCGGTCTTCGGTGTAATAGACCTTCGGCGTGGAGCCCAGCCACTTGTCGTAATCAAGGTTCGACGGCACGGGCATCTCCTCAATCTTGCCGCCGCCGGGGTCGCCCGGCAGGCCGATCTCGATGCGCGAGATTTTGCCGAGGCGGCCGTTGCGCACCAGCTCGCAGGCGCGGTGGAACTGCTCCGACGAGCGCTGCTGCGAACCCAGCAGGAACACGCGCCTGTTGAGGCGCACCGCGTCGCTCACCAGCCGCCCCTCGCGGATGGTCAGCGCGGTCGGCTTCTGCATGAACACGTCCTTGCCCGCGAACGCGGCCTCGACGGCCGGCTCGCTGTGCCAGTGGTCCGGCGTGGAGATGGAGACCGCGTCGATGTCCTTGCGCGCGATAAGCTCGCGGAAGTCCTGATAGCACTTCACCTCGACCGGCGCGTTCTGCTTGACGTACGCGGCCTCGATGTTCTCCTTGCCGTAGCCCATGCGCTTCGTGTCCACGTCCGACACCGCCACAATCTTCGCGCCCTTGCAGCGGAGGATGTCATTCACATCCCCGCTGCCCATACGGCCGTAACCGATATGCCCGACCTGTATCATGTTGCTCGGCGCGTCCTGTCCCAAGACCCTCGCCGGGATAATCACCGGGAACCCCGCCGCCGCAACCGCCTTCGCAAACGTCCGTCTCGTCATCATAAAACAATCCTCCAGATAAAAACATGAAACACCAGTATAACACGGACGGCGGAAAAACCAAACGTTTTTTTTGCGCTTGTATTGTACAGGACACTCGCCGTTTTCAGAAAAATGCCCCGAGCTCCAGCACAGGGACAGTCTGCGCACCGAGGCGGACGGCGGATTTGCAGAGGTCGGCGTCGTTGCTGACGAGCAGGACGGTCATCTCGGGGGAATCGCTTTTGATGAAGCGGATGTTGTCAAGCAGCACGCCGTCGGCGCGGTGCTCGCCGGTGCCGCCGGAGTAGGTGAGGTGGACATTGGGCGCGGCCGGCTTGTCCGTGCGCGTCGCACCGTCGAAGACGATATAGGCGCGCGAGGAAGGGTTCGGCGCCATGACCCTGACGATGTCGGCAATCAGCCGGTTGCGTTTCTGCGTCTCGCTGATGGCGCCGCCGCGCGGGGGGTTGTAGCGCGTCGGCAGACCGAAGAGCACGTTGTGGCCGTCCACCAGCAGGATGACGGGCATCTGCCCGGCCAACGCGCGGCCCAAGACGCTGACGGGCCCCTGCCGCTGCTCGGTCTCGGGGTCGGGCGGCACGCCGAGCGCGTCGATCGCGGCCAGACGTTTCTGGAATGCGTCGCGGACACGCGCGAGCGCGTTGCCCGAGAGAAGCCCGACAGACGCGAGGCTGTCGGGCAGGGCCCGCAGCTTCGGCAGGTCGTTGTCGTGCGCGGCATGGATGCGGTCTGTCAACGCGCACGCAAGCGGGTCTCCGTCCGGCGCGTCCCCAAGGATCTTGCGCAGGCGTTCCGTCTCCGCCGCAAGCTCGCGCTCGACCGTTTTCAATTCCGACGACTGGCGCAGGGCGTTGCGCAGGGCGGACAGCACGCGCCCGTGCGCCGCCACCAGCGTCTCCAGGCGTTGCGCCAGTTTCGCGCGGTTACCGCTGTGGCGGTCAATCTCGTGCTGGTGCGCAAGCGCGGCCTCGGCGCGTGTCAGCAGGTCACTCGCCGTTGCGCCGCCGCGTGCCTCGGCCTCGACCGTGCGGGCCTGCGCCAGCCACCCGTGGAACTCCCTTGCCAGCGCGAGGTCAACGGCGACAAGGAGACGTTCCTCGCGTTGCGCGGTCTCGCGCTTCAACTCCGCGGCCAGCTCCTCGAACGCGGCGTTCTTCTGGCGCAACGCGCGTTCGGCTTCCTCGGCGCGGCGCTTTGCGGCGGCGGCCTGCTCCTCGCTGGCGGCGAGCTGCCGCTTCACGCCCACAAGGCGGTCGTCCACGCCTTTGAGGCGGCGGTTGTGCTCGGTGAGCTCGCGGATGCGCAGCTCAAGCTGCTCTTTCTGCTCGCGCCACACGCCTTGCGCCACGGGCACGCCTGCCGTGGCGGACGCGCCCAACACGTTTGTCAGCGGCGCGAATATCTCGCGCAGTTGCGCCAGCGCCTCTTCCACCGGACATTCGGCAACCGGGGTGGCGAGCCATTCCTCGCCTTTGGCGCGGACTTCCGCGCGCGCGTCGAGCAACAGCGCGACGGTGAAGGCGTGTCCGCCCAGCAGCGCGATGAACGCGGGACGGTTCAGCGCGATGACCTCCAGCGGCAACAGGCGCAGCATCGCCGCGCCTTGCGAGCGCCCCGCCAGCATCCTGCGGAACGCCGGGGAAACCTCCGCCCCGCCGCAGGCAACCTGCCGGACGCGCGTGCGCAGGATCTCGGGCTTGCTGGCGCGGAACCCCCCGACTTGCAGGACGGCCTCCGTCGCAGCCAGCTCGACAAGGTTATCGCCGGAGAGATGACCGACCAGCCGCTCAAGCTCTTTCACGCACTCCGGCGGAAGGGGTGTGGAGGAGATGGACATAGGGGGGGAGTTCGGAGTTCGGAGTTCGGGGTTGGGAGTTCGGGGTTCGGGGTTGGGAGTTAAAAGTAGGGGCGGTTCGAGAACCGCCCTGTATCTATTTTGAGTTTCTAGTTGCTAGTTTCTAGTTGCTAGAATTTAGCTTCGCAGAATTGACCTAGAAACTAACCACTTTGAGTTTCTAGTTGCTAGAATTTAGCTTCGCAGAATTGACCCAGAAACTAACCACTTTGAGTTTCTAGTTGCTAGTCTCTAGTTGCTAGAATTTAGCTTCGCAGAATTGCCCTAAAAACTAACCACTAGCCACTAACAACTAACCACTAGAAACTAGCAACTAGCAACTAACCCTCCCTACACCTTAAACGGCGCACGGTAGTCGCGCGTCAACCATTTCGGGTCGCAACCGGCGCCGAGCTTCAGCGCCTTCGGATCCCACACGATCTTCGTCTTGTTGTAATACGCCTGATTGAGCAGGTTGCAGGCGATCGCCGTGCGGCCGCCCGTCTCCGCGTTCGTGCAGGGCTGCTCGCGGGAGCGCATGCACGTGATGAAGTCCCGCAGGTGGTCGCCCTTGGTTGCGTACAGCTTCACCTTCGCGTCGGCGAGGTATTCCTTCTCCGCCTTCAGCACCTGCGCGTGGCACGACGTGCCCTTGCTCGCCTCGTCCTCGTTGCCGTTAAACCACGCGACCTTCTCCTCCCCACGCGTGAACGTGAACCGCCCGCGGTTGACCCGCACCACGCCGTCCTCGCCGTGGAACTCGCATCCGAAGCCGCCCTTGTGATAGACCTTGATGCCGTTGCTGTACGTCAGCTCCGCCTCATGCTTGCCTTCCACCGGGACGATCTCCACCGGCCCGCTCTGGTCCATGCCCAGGCCCCAGTGCGCGATGTCGAGGTGATGTGCGCCCCAGTCCGTCACGCCGCCGCCGCCGAACTCGCGGTAGCCGCGCCAGTTGGGGAAGCCCCTCTGGATGCCGGGCGGGCAGACCTCCTTGCTGTAGGGCGCCATCTGCGCGGGCCCCAGCCACATATTCCAGTCAATCCCGGGCTCCATCTCCTCCGCTTCCTTCTTGTCATACGGGCGCGCCGGCCCGCCGAACGAGGCCACGACGTGTTTGATCTTGCCGATCGCGCCGTTGCGCGCCAGCTCGCACGCCACGCGGAACTCGATGCTCGAGCGCTGCATCGAGCCCGTCTGCACGATACGCTTGTTCTTCTCCGACGCGCGGATGACCTCGATGGCCTCGTTGACGTTGTGCGTGAGCGGCTTCTCGCAATACACGTCCTTGCCCGCGTTCAGCGCCGCGACCGTCTGGATGGCATGCCAGTGGTCAGGCGTGGCGATGACGATGGCGTTGATGTCCTTGCGCGCGATCACCTCGCGGAAATCGTTGTAGCCCTTGACATCCGCCGTGCCCTTCGCGGGGTTCTTCGCGTAATACTCGTTCGCGATGCGCTGCGCGTCCTCGCGCAGCGTCGTGTTCACGTCGCAGACGGCCACGACCTGCACGCCGTCCTGGTGGATGAACCCGTTCATCAGGCCGCGCAGCTGCGTGCCCATCCCGATGCACCCCATCACAATACGGTCATTGGGACCCGTCTCCGCCGCCCAGATATGAGACGGCAGGATAAATGGCGCACTCGCACACGTTGCGCCCTTCAAGAACATTCGACGATTCGTCTTCACAACTTTTCATCCTCCTTCTGGATTAAAGATAATTAAGACAGTATATCCCAAAGCGCCCCGCTTGTCACCATCATAATTAAAAAAATGGAAGCGTTTTCGGTTGCCCGCCGGAAACACTCATCCCCGTTCCGCCAGCAACCGCTCCACCACCGCCACGTCCTCCGGCGTGTCAACACCGACGCCCGGCTCGTCCGCCTGAATCACCGCGATGCGCCCGCCGAGGTACAGCGCGCGCAGCTGCTCCAAGCTCTCCGCCTTCTCCAGCGCACAGGGGGGCTCGGCGACGAGGCGTTTGAGGAAGGCCCCGCGGTAGGCGTAAATCCCCACGTGGCGCAGGTACAGGCCGCTGGCCACGTCAGGCTCGCCATCGCGCTGGCACGGAATCGGCAGGCGCGAGAAATACAACGCGCCCCCGTCCCGCGCCACCACGACCTTCACCACCGCCCGCGCATCAAGGTCGCGCGCGTTACGCACAGGGCACGCAACCGTCGCCATCGCCCAGCCCGCGTCCGTGCGCATCCGCTCCGCCAACGCATCGATGAGGGAGGGGCTGATGAGCGGTTCGTCGCCTTGGATGTTGATGATGATGTCATCATCCTCGGGCGCCGCGGCCTCTGCCACGCGATCGGTTCCGGACGGATGATCCGGGCGCGTCATCGCCACGCGGACGAACCCGCGCACCGCCTCCGCGATGCGTGCGTCATCCGTCGCGACGATGACCTCATCCAGCAGCCTCGCCCTCTGCACCGCCTCAACCACCCATTGCACCAGAGGCTTGCCGCAAAGCGGGTGAAGGCTCTTGCCAGGGAAACGCGTCGAACCCCAACGCGACGGGATCACACCAATAATACGCATATCAACGCAACTCCTTCATCAGACTGGATACCCCGGCGAAACGCTTAGCGCCCCTCCCATGCGCCTCTCACAAACGGCACGCCCTTTCGCGCCACGTCGAGGGGGTCGGGGAAGAGGTCGCGCCAGATTTTCGTCGCCGCCGCGAGTCCGGGCAGGGAACGCCCGAAAGCCTCGATGACGAGCCAGCCGTCGTAGCCGATGGATTTGAGCGCGTCGAACACGCCGTCCCACGGGATATGATCCTCGCCGGGGATGCCGCGGTCGTTGGCGCTGCAATGCACATGGCGGATTACCCCCCTACCCTGCTCGCGGATGGCGCGCGCCATGTCCTTCTCCTCGATGTTGGCGTGGAAGGTGTCGAACAGGACGCCGACCGCAGGGTGGTTGATGCGGCGCGTGAACGCCGCCCCCTCTTTCAGGGTGCTGATGAGGTAGCATTCGAAGCGGTTGAGCGGTTCGAGCGCGAGCGTGATGCCCGCCGCCGCCGCCCTGTCCGCGACGTGCAGCAACGCCGCCGCCGCCCGCGCGAGTTCCGCCTCCGTCGCGCCGTTGCCCGTGAACTGCCCGATGGTCTGGAACATCGGCCCGCAGATCACCGTCGAGCCCATCGCGTGGGCGCAATCGATGAGCCAGTTGAGGTGGTCGATCGCCCCCTGCCGCTGGCGGGGGTCATCGCTCACGGGGTTCGCGTCCGCCGAGGTGAACGCCATCGACGACGTCCGCGCCAGCCCGAGGCCGTCCAAGACGCGCCCCAGCTCCGCATACGCGCCGACCTCCCCCTCCATCGTGGGTATCTCCACGCCATCCGCGCCCGCCGCCTTAATCGCCTCCAGCAGCCCCGTATGCTCCTTCGTTACCGCCGTCGCGTACAACAGCAAATTGACTCCGATTTTCATTTTCAGCCTCCTTTTTTCTCACACAATGATACGCATTTTCTCACACAAAGGCACGAAGGTCACGAAGTTTTATTTACATTTGCAAATATTATCCTTGGTGACCTTTGTGCCTTTGTGTGAGACATTATTTTTCCTCTGCGATGTTGAGTTCCGCCAACGTCTTGCGCATCCACGCCAGCGACTGCTCAATCATCGGGCCGCCCGCGCCCTCGCACTCCATGCTGAGCGTGCCGTCATAACCGATGTCGCGCAAGAGGGTGATGACCTTGCGGATATTGTCCGCGTTCACGCCCTCGCCGATGGCGCAGTGGCTCAGCGCGATGCCCGTCGCGTTGCCGCGCACCAGCGCCGCCAAGGACTCGGAAACGTCTTTGATATGCACATGGCGAATCTTCCCCGCAAACCGTTTGGCGAACGCCACCGGGTCTTGCCCCGCGATGAAGCTGTTACCCGTGTCCATGTTCAGCCCCAGCCACGGCGAGTCGCAGAACGCCAGCATCTTCTCCAGCATCTCAGGCTTCGTCGTGAAATAGCCGTGCACCTCGATGTTGACGTAAATCTGGTACGCCTCCGCCACCGTCAGAATCTGCTCATACGAACGCTTCATCATGTCCATCGCCTCGTCATCCGACAACCCCTCCGGGCGGTGCAGACCATCCGTCGTAGCGATGCACGGGCAGCCCGCCAGCTTCGCCCACGGCAACGCCTTCAGCACGTATGGCACACCGTAATACGGGCCGTCCTTCCCCGACAGCGGGAATGCCGCGTCCACCTGCGAGAAGCTCACCCCGTACTCCCCCGCCATCCTGTTTTTCAGCATCAGCGGGTCCTCATACAGCGCGACATGCGGCTGATACCCCAGCCCGTGGATCCAGCTCACCCCGTCGATGAGACCGCACTCGATGAAATGCACGTCATTCGCCCGCGCCCATTGCAGACACGCCTCAAAGCTCCTGAAACTCGTGTTGAACGCATCCGTGTGAAAACCGATTTTCATTTTCTTTTTTCTCCTTATTTCTCATTCTTCATTCGGGCGGTTCGTGAACCGCCTCTACAGGCCGATCGCCCACAGCGTGCCGCGCTTGAACAACTCCAGCGGTTTGGCGGTGAAGGCTTTGTCGTCGTGTCCGAGGGCGCAGTGGAAGGTGCGCCCTTTTCCGGGGTTCAGGATGAACGCCATGGGATAGACTTTCTGGTCAACCTTGGAGACCGCCGTCGCCAGCACGTGGATGGGCGCGTCGCCGTCGAGGCAGGTGTAGAGCTCGTCCACGGTCTCGAAGTCGGCGAGCCCTTTGGTGATGGGGTGTTCCTTGTCGGCGATGTTGACGGTGAACGTGCCGTGGGGGTCGTGGGCGCGGAACTTCGGGTTCCACACGCGCCCGGCGATTTTGCCGAACGCGGCGTCCACCTTCTCGGTCTCCCAGTCGTAGAACGCGCCGCTGGCGAAATGCACCAGCACCAGCCCCTTGCCGTCCGCCTCGACCGCCTTGGCGAGGTTGGCGAGCGCGCCCGCAGGGGAGGGCTTCTTGTCGCTGTTATTGTAGTACAGCACGAACGCGTCGTACTTCGCGAGCACGTCGGGCTTGGTCATCACCTCGGGGGCTTCGCTGACGCTGACCTCGAGGCGCGTGTCCTCGGCGAACGCGGCGACGAGGCGCGGGGTGTTCTGCTTCCAGTTGTTGTGGTGCTCCAGCCCGGTCAGAATCAAGACCTTCTTCGCCGCGCCGGGGTTCGCCCGCACCTCCGCGAGCGGCGGCGGCTCGGGCAGTTTCGCCTCCGCGCCCTCGGGCGCGACGCCCATCCACACCTCGCCCACGAGCGCGTTGCTCGCGCCCTCGCGCTTGAAGCGGATGTCCGCCTTGCCGCCCTTGATGAGGTCGCCGGGGATGACGACCGACCGCACGTCCGCGCGCTCCTGCCGCGCCTTGAAGTTGGGCAGCGGCGTCGGCTCCAGCGCCATGCGCCCGTTGACCCACACGGACTGCGCGCGCCCGTTCCCGTCGTAGTCCCACCACGTGAAGCCCAGCAGGTGCGGCTTGCCGTCCGCCAGCCCCGTGACCTCGACGCGCAACTCGTCGCCCGCGAAGAACACCGTGCCCTCCGCGCTGTCGTCGAACCGCCACGCCTCGCCGTTCGCCACGCGCAGTTTCACGCCGTTTTTGCCAGACGCCTCCCGCTCCGTGCCGCAGTTCATATAGACCTGCGCCGAGAGGCGCGACCACGACTCCCGCATCCGCGCCACCGCGCGTTCCGCCAGCGTGCGGTGCGTCTTGGAAGCCTTCTCGTCCGCCGCGATTTTCTGCAAGTCCGGGAACGCCGCCGCGTCCTGCCACTCCGTCAACGCCCGCACCGCCGCGTCGCGGATCGTCTCGATGGGCGAATCCAAACACGTCCGCACCGCCGCCAACGCCTCGTCGTCTCCACCGAGCGGCACGAGCAAGCGCAACGCCGCCACATGAACTACGTCTACGTCAGGAAGATAACCCTTATCATCGAAAAGATACAATATCGGCTTCAGACGCGTCCAACGGTCAGTCATGCGTCGTCCCATCTGCTTCATAGCATCCACCCAAGCATCAGTATCTGTAACAATAGCCCCCTTGTCAAACATTACTAGATACTCGGATTCGCCGCCGACACGCCCGAGAGCCTTTAGCGCGGCAACCCGAACTTTCCCGTCAATGTCATACGCTAGATGTAGAAATGCGTACAACCGCTCATCCGCATTGCGAATCGCCGCCACATTGACGAGCGTGACACGCGTCGCGGTCTTGCCAGGACTGTCAAGCAACTTGAAAATCGCCTCGTCCACGCCCTCGCCTGTCAACTGCGCCAACGCATCCACCGCACCGCGCTCCGCAAGGAACGCCACATCATCCGCGCCGCCGACCGCGCCGAGCAAACGCAACGCCGCGTCGCGCACACCGCCGTCCTCCGCGTCCACCAGTTGCACCGCGATGCCGCGCGCGCCCTTCGCTTTCGTGTCCGCCAGCGCGTCCAGCGCCGCGACCTGCGCCGCCGCGTCGAGCGACGGCACCCCTTGCGCGAGCGCGGACACATCCGCCTTCACGAGACACTGCACCGCCGTCGCCCGCACCTTCGCATCCGCGTCCTTCAACGCCTTCACGCACGGCGACTTCGCCTCAGCCGGGTAAAAATTCGCCAGCGCGGTCAACGCCGCGATACGCCGCGCGGGCTGCGCGTCGTTCAGCATCGCCAGATACGCCGCCGCCGTGTCCGGCGGTTTCAGGGCGATGACCGGAACCGCATCCGCCGACACCTGATAGAGGTACTGCATCAGCACCGTCTTGGCGTTCGGGTTGACGCCCGGCGCGTCGGCGGTCTGTTTCAGCAACGCCGCCAATGCCAGCCGCGCCTCCGCGTCGCCCGCCAGCCTCGGCGTCTCCTGCTCCATCAGGTAGAACGGCTGGCGCGGGCGGAAGCCGTCGCTCTTGCCGATCACCCGCACCGCCTCCTTCACCTCCTCCGCCAGCGGCGCGGCACACGCAACGTTGGCGACAGCCAGCACCGCAACAAGACCAAAGGTCTTGCGGATGACAGCGTAGGGCAACGCCCTACGTAACGGCATGCCGGGATTGTCAAGGCTGAAAGCCTTGCGGATAAACGCGGCGCACCTGCAAAGCACATGATACGCAAGGCTTACAGCCTTGATGGCATTGTGCGCCCCATACGTAGGGCGTTGCCCTACGCTATGATACAGAAGGCTTTCAGCCTTTGCGGCTCGCGGGGACGCTCGCCCTCCAATTGGGACACAAAACCGAAGCGCATTTAACTTGGGCGTTGAATATTCCGTGTTGGATATTGGATATTCCCGAGGGCTTTCAGCCTTCCAGTGACAGGCAGGAAAGCCTGTCCTCCCCTCCGCCGCGCATTTAACTTGGGCATTGGATGTTCCCAGAAGGGCTTCGCCCTTCACGGCTAAACGGCGAAACCTTTGCCCCAACCCCGTAACAGTCATCAATCGCTTCATGGTTTTCCTTTGCGTTATTGCAAGGCGGAAGCCTTGCGTTCCCGGCAATTCCTAATCCCTAATTTCTAATTTCTAATTCCTAATTCCTAATTGTGTAGGGCGGGCGCAGCCCGCCCTACACCTGCCATTCCTTCCGCATCTCCCGCACGAGCAGGCGGTTGGAGACGTCGTCGTTCGTGAACCGCTCCGCCACGTTGTCCCACACCAGTTTGCGCCCCGCGCGCGTGGCGATGTCCGCCGCGAGCGAGACCGCCGTCGCCTTCTGGCACACCTCCGCAGGCGCCGCGGGCTGGCGGCGCGTCCTCACGCACTCGAGGAAATTCTCCATGTGGTGGCGCGACACGTAGAGGTGTTCCTCCGACGGCTTGATGACCACCTCCAGCAGGTTCTTCGGCTCCGACCAGATGCGCCCGCGCTCCACCTGCACCCAGCCCTCGTCGCCCGCGAAACGCACACCGTGCCGCACAGGCGAGGAGGCGTCGTCGTAGAACCGCATCTCCACGCCGTCCGGCGCGCGCGCCGTCACGTCCCAGCCGAACGACACGTCCGCGTCGCCCTCCGCCTCGAACGACGCCTTGCCCTCGATCTCCAGCGTGGACGCCGCCAGCGACGGCGCCCCCCACAGCGCGATGTCCAAGTGATGCACCCCCCAGCTCTGGATCCACCCCGCGCAATAGTCGCGGAAGAAATACCAGTTGAAACTCTCGATGCCCGCGCGGTACGGCTTGAAGGGCGCGGGTCCCAGCCACAGGTCATACGCCAGCGTCTCCGGCACGGGCGCGGCGTTCAGGCTCAGCTTGCGCCGCCCGCTCGGCACGGACACCGTCACCGTGCGCAGCTTGCCCAGATACCCGTTCCGCGCCAGCTCACACGCGAAGCGGAAATTGCGATCCGAGCGCTGCTGGATGCCCGCCTGCAAGATGCGCCCCGTGCGCTTCACCGCCTCGCACACCGCGCGCCCCTCCGCCACGGTCAACGCCAGCGCCTTCTCGCAATACACGTCCTTGCCCGCGTTCATCGCCGCGATCGACATATACGCGTGCCAGTTCTCCGGCGCCGCGACCGTCACCGCGTCCACATCCGCGCGCGCCAGCAGCTCACGGAAATCCTGCGTACCGAAGCAATCATTCCTCGCCTTGCGGTGCTTCTCCATGCGGTCGCGCTGCACATCGCACACGCCGACGATCGCCGCGCCCTTGAGCCCCGCCAGTTCCCCGAGGTGGCTCGGTCCCCTGTCCCCCAGCCCGATGACCCCCACCGCGACGCGGTTACTCGGCGCGACCTCCCCGTCCAGCCCCAACGCCCGCGACGGCACAATCACCGGCAACGCCAGCGCCGACGCCACACCCTTAACAAACCCTCTGCGTGATGCTAACCTGTTCATGTCAATCTCCCTTTCCCAAACAGTTCTGCTCTTCCCATAGTCCCCATATCATACCGTTCAGCATGACCCCTCGTCAAGCGGGGAGCGAGAATGAGTTGAATTTTTTTTGCCACAATGGGCGCAATGGTTTTCACAATAGCCGCAATGCCACGTAAAACCCCTATATAACGGCGGCAAACGACGCGACGACCTGCGCACACTCGCCGGGCATGACCGTACGCATATCGAGGTAGAGCGCGTCTTGATGGACACGCGGCACGACGGGGACAGGGGCCTCGCGCAGGTCGCGGGCGAGCGCGGCCGCGTCGGGGGCTTCGATGCGCACGGCGAACGACGGCAACGCCTGACCGGGGAGCGAGCCGCCGCCGAGAAACGCGTCGTGCGCGACGACGGCGACGGGGCCAAGGCGGGGGGCGGAATCAACACAGGCAGGAATGCCTGTGCCACCTTGTGCGCGGAGCTGCGCGGCGAGCGTCTCGGCCTGCCGCATGAGCTCGTCGGGCGTGCGCGAGAGCATGAAGTAGAGCGGGTGGGTCTGCGCCAGTTGCGCGGGGTTTTTGAAGAGCCGCAGCGTCGCCTCCAGCGCGGCGAGCGTCATCTTGCACACACGCATGGCACGGTAGAGCGGGTGGCGGCGGATGGTGTCGATGAGCCCGCGCTTGCCGAGGATGAGGCCGCCCTGCGGGCCGCCGATGAGTTTGTCCGTGCTGGCCAGCACGAGGTCCGCACCGGCGGTGAGGCTTTCGGCCATGGTCATCTCGTGCGCGAGGCCGAACGTGCGGAGGTCAACCAATGCACCGCACCCGAGGTCGTCCATCACGGTGACGCCGCGTGCGCGGCCGAGCGCGGCGAGTTCGCCGATGGTCACTTCTTTGGTGAAGCCGATGATGTCGTAGTTGCTCTTGTGGACTTTGAGGAGCATGGCGGTCTCGGGCGCGATGGCGCGTTCGTAGTCGCGCAGGTGGGTCTTGTTCGTGGTGCCGACCTCGCGCATGACGCACCCGCTCTCCGCCAAGATGTCGGGGATGCGGAACGCGCCGCCGATCTCGATGAGTTCGCCACGCGAGACGACGACCTCCCGCCCCTGCGCCAGCGCCCTCAGCGCGAGGAGCGTCCCGGCCGCGTTGTTGTTGACGAGCAGCACGTCCTCCGCGCCCGTGAGGCCGCACACGAGGTCGCGGATGATATGCTCGCGGTGGAGGCGCGCGCCGTCGGTCAGATCCATCTGGAGGTTGCAGCACCCGGCGACCGACGCGACCGCCAGCCGCGCCGCCTCGGGCATGGGCGCACGCCCCAGACCCGTATGCAAGAGGATACCCGTCGCGTTGACAGCCGGTTTCAGAATGGGGCGGCACGACTGTTCCAGCCGCGCCGTGGCCTCGCGCAGGACGGCCTGCGGCGAGAGCGCGTCATCGGGCAACGCCTCTTTCGCTAGCACCGCCGCACGCAGACGCTCAACCACCGTCTGAACGGCCGCCACGGTTTCCTCATGCCCGAAACGGGCGGTCAAATTCTTCGCCCCCACGGTTTCAAGCACCCTGCCCACAGCGGGCAACTGTCGAATCAAATCGGTGTTCATGTCCATTATGTTACGTCATCTCACAGCAGAGGGCAAGACTCGGATTTGTTTTTTCTGAAAAACGGAGTCGCCCCCTCCAGATAATGCTTCCCCCCCCCCCCCAAAAAAAAAAAAGGAAAAAAAAGGGGGAGGAATTGGGTTTGGGGGGGGTTTTCAGGAAGGAAAAAATTTTAATTTTTTTTACAGGTTGGAACTGC
>WRJS01000112.1 GCA_009778475.1 Kiritimatiellota bacterium
AACTAACTCCTTCAGGTCCAGGCGCCGCCGCGCAACCCGTTGGGGCGCGGGGGGTTACGGCGCGTTTGCGGGGGTGCTTGTAGGGGCGGTGTAGGGGCGCGACCCCTACAGGCAGTGCGCAACACGCTGGAACCCAACGGGTTATGGCGGCGGGTTGTAGGGGCGGGCATCCAAATTGGGAATTAGAAATTGGTGGTGGAAGGGGACGAAGGGGAGATAGGGCGGGCTATTCGCTCAGTGCTGTCCCAAAATGTCGGGATTGTACACAAACGTGTCGGAATTGTACAAGACGGGCGGGTGGGGAGTGTGGTATCGTAGGATGTATTGAAAGGGAGGATTAGGAATGAAGGCTTCAATCAGGATGGGCGTGTTGGCGGTGCTGTTCGCGGCGGTGTGCCGGGGCGAGGATGTGCGGGGCGTGTTGCTGGAGGGCGTGGGGGCGATTGACAGCGGGGGGGCGCCGGGTGCGGTGTTGTGCGGGGGGGAGGATGCGTTCGCGCTGGTCGTGGGCAAGGTCGATAGGTCGTTCCTGCCCGTAGCCGTGGCGGCGCGGTACGGCAAGGGGCGCGTGGTGGCGGTGGGTCACCCGTCGTTCTGGTCGGAGGAGGGTTGCGGGAAGGCGGACACGCGGGCGTTCGCGCGGAACGCGGCGGGCTGGGTCGGGCAGGGGAGAAAGACGGTGCGGGTGTTCAAGAATGCGGGCTTTGCGAACGTCCTGCGGCAGATGGGTGATTTCGAGGTGGCGGAGCTGTCGGACTGGGGGCAGCTGTCGGGTGACGTGGGGGTGCTGGTGGCGTACCCGGATGACATTCCGGCACAGGAGATCGAGCGGGTGCGGGCGTTCATCACGGGCGGCGGGGGGATGCTGGCGTCGGGCATCGGCTGGGGGTGGCATCAGGTGTCGGGCGGCAAGTCGCTGGTGGCGGACAACCTGTTCAACCGCTTGCTCGCGCCGGCGGGGCTGCTGATCGACATGAGTATGCCGGGGCGCACGGACGCGCGGGGCTACCTCGCGTCGGGGCCGGTTCCGGAGGGGGTGAACATCGCCGAGGCGGCGGCGCTGGCGCAGGGGGGCGTGGCGGACAAGGCGGTGATCGCGCAGGTCAACACGACGCTGTGCGCGGCGCGGTCGGTGTTGGCGAGCGGCGACAAGGGCAAGCTCGCGCAAGCGGTGGATGCGGTGATGCGTTCGGCGGACACGGGGCGCGTGCCGTCGGAGAAAGAGCCGATGCGCGAGGCGGACATCGCCGCGCGGATGGCGATGATCGCGCTGTGCAACGAGTGGCAGGGCAACCCGCTGAAACCGTGGAAGGCCTCGGCGGCGGCGGCGACGTACCCCGGCATCGTGGCGAAGGGCGCGCCGCGCGGGCGCAAGACGCTGGACGTGAACCTCGACGTGCCGCGCTGGCACAGCACGGGGCTGTTCGCGTCGGCGGGCGAGGCGGTAACGGTGGAGCTTCCGCCGGGCGCGGAGAAGCTGGGGCTGAAACTGCGCGTGGGCTCGACGACGTGCAATGTGACCTCGCACGACAAATGGGTGCGCGCGCCGAAGGTGGACATCGAGGTGCCGCTGAAAGAGGCCAAGACCACGGTGTCCACGCCCTTCGGCGGTCTGCTGTATGTGGTCGTGCCGGACCGCGTGGACGCATCCGCGCGCACCTGCAAGGTCACCCTCGGCAACGCCTGTCAGGCGGCGTGGTTCAAGGTCGGGCGCGACAACGCGGCCGCGTGGAAGCAGATGCTCCGCTCGCCCGCGCCCTACGGCGAGATCGAGAGCGGCAAGGTCATCCTCACCGTGCCGTCGGCGGAGTTGCAGAACGTCGAGGACCCCGTCGCGCTCATGAAATACTGGGACGAGGTGGCCGACCTCGACGCGCGCCTCACGGGCATCCCCACGGAGCGGCGCTCGCCCGAGCGCTTCGTGTGCGACGCGCAGCTGTGCGCCGGGTGGATGCACGCCGGCTACCCCATCATGCTGCCGAACGTGACGGCCAAAGAGCTCGTCAACCTCGCCCATCTCAAAACGAAGGGCGACTGGGGCTTCTTCCATGAGCTCGGCCACAACCACCAGAACGGCGACTGGACCTTCCACGGCACGGGCGAGGTCACGGTCAACTTCTTCACCCTCTACAACATGGAGAAGATGTGCGGCCTCCCGCCCCGCCAGACGCGGATGAAGCAGGACGGCCTGCGCCAGCTCCCCAAATGGGTCGCGAACGGCAAGCCGCACGACGAATGGTGCCGCGACCCCTTCCTCGCGCTCGAGATGTTCGTGCGCATCCAGCAGGCCTACGGCTGGGAGGCGTTCGAGAAACTGTTTGCGGAGTACCGCACGTTACGCGGCAACGAGCGCCCGAAGAACGACATGGACAAGCGCGACCAGTGGTGCACGCGCCTCTCGCGGCTCACGGGCGAGAACATCGCCGCCGTGTTCGACTCCTGGAACGTCCCCATCAGCGACACCGCCCGCCAAGCCTGCGCCGCCTTCCCGATGCCGACGGACAAGCGGATGTTGCTGGAGTGAGGCGATGAATGATGCGGGAAAAGCAGAAGGGGCGGGTTCAACCCGCCCCTTTCGTGTTAGCGTATTTCAGATGGAACCGCCCCGTCCGCCGGCGGTGTCCACCCCTCCAGCGGAGGGGGATTTCGGCGCAGGATTCCCCTCCGCAGGTGTTCTGTCCGACACAGGTTTCACGATGGAGGGCGAGACCGGAGACCCCATTGGCGCGGCGTGCGGCGTGCGGCCAATGGGGCGGGAAGCCGTGAAGGCTGAAAGCCCTCGGGAATATCCAATATCCAACACGGAATGTCCAATGTCCAAGTTAAATGCGCTGTGGAGGGCGAGCGTCCTCGTGAGCCGCGATGGAATTGTTAATTATGCATTATGAATTATGCATTATGCATTATGCATTGGCACAAGGCTGAAAGCCTTGCTTATGGCGAATGCAGGGCGGAAGCCCTGCGCTCCCGGCGGGTCCCGATCATTCGTCCGCGTCGGCGGTGCGGTTCTTGGCGGCTTCGGCGATGATTTTCTGCGCGACGTTGGAGGGCACGATGTCGTAGCGGTCGAACGCCATGGTGAACGAACCCTGCCCGCCCGTGATGGAGCGCAGCTCGGCCGCGTACCTGAAAAGCTCCGCCATGGGCACCTCTGCGCTGATGGTCTGCTCGCCCTCTTGCGCCTCCATGCCCAGGACGCGCCCGCGCTTGTTCGGCAGGTCGCCGCTGATGGCGCCCATGAACGCCTCGGGGATGGTGATCTGCAAGCGCATGATGGGTTCGAGCAGCACGGGCTTGGCTTGGGACATGCCGTCGCGCAGCGCGCGCATCCCGGCAATCTTGAACGCGATTTCCTTCGAGTCAACGTCGTGGTATTTGCCGTCGTAAACCTCGACGTTGATGTCCTGCACGGGGTAGCCCGCGACGGAGCCGGCCAGCTTGCCCTCCTCGACGCCTTTGAGGACGGCGGGGATGAAGTTGCCGGGGATGGAGCCGCCGACCGTCTTGTCGGCGAACCACTCGCCCTCTTCATCGCTGCGGCGCGGGAAGACGCGCAGATAGACTTCGCCGAACTGCCCGGCGCCGCCGGACTGCTTCTTGTGGCGGTAGTGGCCTTCGCCCTTCGTCGTGATGGTCTCGCGGTAAGGCACCTTGGGCGTGGACAGGTCAACGTTGACGTTCGACTGCGATTTCATCAGGCTTGCCGTGACATCGATATGCACGTCGCCGAGCCCTTTGAGGAGGACTTCTTTCGTCTCGGCCTGCTTCTCGAAATGCAGCGTGGGGTCAGAGTCCAGGATGCGGTGGATGGCCGTGCCGAGCTTGTCTTCGTCCGCCTGCGTCTTGGGCGCGAGGGCCATGAACATCACGGGTTGCGGGAACGCGATGTCCGGCATTTTCACGGGGCAGCCTGTGGCGGCCAGCGTGTTGCCCGTCTTCGTGGTTTTGAGCTTCGGCAGCGCCACGATGTCGCCCGGCAGGGCCTTGGCCACGGGCGTCTGCTTCTTGCCGATGATCTGGAGCATCGTGGAGACCGTCTCCTTGCTGTCGGTCGAGTTGTTCATGAGCGTCGCGCCGGGGGCCATCGTGCCGCGGATGACGCGCGCATAGCTGAGCTGCCCCATGAACGGGTCGATCGACGTGCGCCAGACTTGCGCCACCAGCGGCGCGGCGGGGTCGGCCTTGACATCATTGCCGTCAACGTCCTTGCGGTCGCAGGGGGCGATGAGCAGGCCGCAGATACCCGCGAGCATCTCATTGACGCCGACATCCTTCAGCGGCTGGGTGCAGTAGATCGGGTGCACGGAACCGCTCGCGATGCCGACGCGCAGGCCCTTGCGGATTTCGTCTGCGGAGAGCGTGCCCTCCGAGAAATATTTCTCCATGAGGCTCTCGTCCGTCTCTGCGGCGGCCTCGGCCAGGCTGGTGCGGAAGGCCTCCAGGTCTTCGGGCAACGCGCCGTCGTCCAGCAGGCTCACGACGGCGGACGCATCGCGCGGCGCGGTGACGGGCACGCAGTTCACGCCGAAGGCCTCGCGGATGGCGTCAACGGTTTTCGAGAAGCTGGCGTTCTCCTTGTCCAGCCCCGTGATGGCGAACGCGATCGTGGACAGGCCGTTTTCCTTGCAGGCCTTCCACGCGCGGCGCGTGCCGACCTGCACGCCCGAGACCGCGTCCACCGTGATGAGCGCGAAGTCCGCCGCGCGGACCGCGCCCAGCACCTGGCCGTAGAAATCCATGAAGCCCGGCGCGTCCATGAACACAAGGCGGTAGGGCTGCCCGTCCAGCGTGTACTCGGCGCAGAACGGGTTCGCGAAAATCGTGATCTTCCTGTTCTTCTCTTCGTCGGACGTGTCCGAGATGCTCGAGCCGTTGGCGACCAGCCCGAGGCGGTCGTTGAGCCCCAGCTTAAACGCGAGGGCGTCAGTCAGGGTTGTCTTCCCGCTCCCGCTGTGGCCGAGGATCACGAAGTTGCGGATGTTTGCGACAGGTACATCACTCATGCGAAGATTCCACTTTTGTATGACGGCTTTCCACAAGCCGCCAACGGTTTTTGCCTCTCCTGCGTGCCACCCCTGTGACACTTCTCATCACGGAAAATAAAAGTATCTCAAAACGGGCTATCTGGAATCAAGCAGAAACGTGATAAATTTTTCAGCCGCATTGCGCCGCCCCGTGCCCTTATGAGCGCACGCGGTCGGCGTATTCGCCCGTGCGGGTGTCGATGCGGATGGTGTCGCCCTCGTTGACGAACAGCGGCACGGCCAGCTCGTAGCCGCCCTCGACGGTGCAGGGCTTGGTGACCTTGCCCGCGGCGGTGTTCCCCTTCGCCCCGGCGTCGCACTTCGTGACCTTGCGCTCGACGAGGTTCGGCAACTCGACCTCGATGACCTCGTTGTTGAAGAACAGCGCGTCGATCTCCATGTCGTCCATCAGGAAAAACTTGTTCTTCCCCAGCACGTTGTCCTTGATGGTGACCTCCTCGAAGTTCTCGTCTTGGAAATAGTACACGCCGCCGTTCTCGTAGGAGAAGCGGAGCGGCTTCTGAATCAGCTCGGGCTTCTCGAAGCGGTCGTTCGAGCGGAAGCTGCGGCTCATCGTCGAGCCTGACAGCATATTCTTGAGCTTGCAGTTGTAAATCGCCTGGCCCTTCCCCGGCTTACTGAAATCGAAGTCCGTGATCAGGTACGGCTGCCCGTCATCCAACTGAATCTTTAACCCCTTGCGGAGGTCTGATGCATCAAACATGGTATTCCCCTTTTGCGTAAAACCGTAATTTAATAGCACAGATGCGCCGAGATGTCAAACCAACATTGCGCGTTGCGTCATAATTAATGACACCTAAAAATGGGGTGGTGGACGTATCAAGTGTCCTGTAAAATACAGATTTCACGATGGAGGGCGAGCGTCCTCCAATTGGGGTGCGACTCCGAAGCGCACCCCACTTGGACGTTGAATATTCCGTGTTGGATATTGGATATTCCCGAGGGCTTTCTGCCTTTGCCTTGCACTCGGGCAGGAATGCCCGAGCCACCTTAACTTGGACATTGGACATTCCGTGTTGGATATTGGATATTCCCGAGGGCTTCCAGCCTTGTGCCAATGCATAATGCATAATTCATAATGCATAATTAACAATTCCATCGCGGCTCGCGAGGACGCTCGCCCTCCACAGCGCATTTAACTTGGACATTGGACATTCCGTGTTGGCTATTGGATATTCTCCGAGGGCTTTCAGCCTTGATAAGGCGCCATCTCGTGATTGACAACATCCCGCAATCCTGATAACCTACGCATTGTTCTTTGAAGGAGAAATTCGGAATTACGAAAAGGAGTTTATTATGCGTATCTTATCATGCTTTACCCTCGCCGCCTTCCTCGCCGTCGTAGCCGCGAACGCGCAAGGCACGGTCCAGCCGGAGAAGGTCACGCGAGAGCAGGTGGCGGAGGCGATGGCGCGCGCGCCGAAGGGGCATCCGTGCCTGTTCGCGGACGGGGCGCGGTTCAAGGTGTTGCGCACGGAGCTGGAGGGGTATGAGCTGGGGCGGCTGGCAATCGAGCGGTTGTGCCGTGGCGCGGATGAGGTGTTGAAGCAGCCTCCCAGCACGCGCGAGATGGAGGGGCGGCGGCTGCTGGGCGTCTCGCGCCGTGTGCTGCACAGGACGACGACGCTGGCGATGGCGTACCGCCTGACGGGCAACGGGGAGTACCTCAAACGCTGCGTGGCGGAGATGGACGCGGTGGGGGCGTTCGAGGACTGGAACCCGTCGCACTTCCTCGATGTGGCGGAGATGACGCTGGCGGTGGCGGTGGCGTATGACTGGCTTCACGGCGACCTCGACGAGGCCACGCGGGAGCGCGTCGCGGGGGTCATCTTGGAGAAGGGGCTTCACGCGGGGCAGAAGCAGACCGGCTGGGTGAAGGCGAAGAACAATTGGGGGCAGGTGTGTCACGCGGGAATGATGGCGGGGGCGCTGGCGTTGCGCGAACACCATCCTGACTTGGCGGTGGACATCGTGCACCGCGCCATCGTGAACCTGCCGCTGTCGATGCGCGCGTCGTTCTCGCCGGGCGGGAACTACCCCGAGGGGCCGGGCTACTGGGGCTACGGCACGGATTTCAACGTGCTGGCGATCGCGATGCTGCAAGGGGTGCTGGGGAGCGACTTCGGGCTGGCGGGCATCGAGGGCTTCGCGCAGACGGCGGACTACATGGACATCGTGACGGGGCCGTCGGGGCTGACGTTCAACTATGCGGACTGCGGCGGCGGCGGGCGCGACATCAGCAGCTCGACGTGGTGGTTCGCGCGGCATCTGAATCGCCCTGACCTGCTGGCGTATTTCGAGCGCGGCGCGTTCGAGGCGTACTGCAAGCGGCGCGGCGGCGGCTACGGCAACCGCCTGTTCGCGTTCTTCCTGCCGTGGCTCCAGCCGGTGCCGGAGGGCGTCGCGCCCAAGGCGCCGCTGAACTGGTCGCCGGGCGGCATCGTGCCGATCGTCGTGCTGCGCTCGTCGTGGGACGACGCGAAGGCGTTGTTCGTGGGGTTGAAGGCGGGGTCGCCCTCGGGGCCGCACGGGCACATGGACGCGGGCTCGTTCGTGTTCGACGCGGAGGGCGTGCGCTGGGCGCATGACCTCGGCATGGAGGGCTACCACGGCATCGAGTCACGCGGCATGAACCTCTGGGACTCGCGGCAGGGCAGCGACCGCTGGAAGATTTTCCGCCTCAACAATTTCAGCCACAACACCCTCACCATCGGCAACAGCCTCCAGAAGGCGGACGGGGCGGCGAAAGTCACCACGTTTAAGGAAGGGGACGGAGGTGCTGTTGCGATCATCGACCTTTCGGGGATTTACACGAACACATCGAGCGTGCTGCGGACTGTACTGTTTGCAGATGGCGGACTGACTCTAGCCGATACGCTGAACGGTCTCGTCCCCGGCACACCCGTGCGCTGGTCGATGCTGACGAGAGCAGTGCCGGATGAGGCGCGGGTCGGTAGTATCATTTTGCGCGAGAAAGGAAAGCAGTTGAAACTTGCGGCGACGCACGACGCGAAACTCGAATGGAAAACGGAGGACGTCTCCGCACCGCAGAACGAGTGGGACTCCAAGAACCCCGGCATGACGCGGGTGTTCTTTGAGGCGGTCGCTCCCGAATCCGGCGAACTCATGTTCTGCATTCTCTTCACCCCCGGAGGCGGTGAATGACCAAGCAATTGACCTACCCGTTTTCCGAAACAGCGATACGCGCGCTGCGCGTGGGCGAGCGCGTCAGCGTCAGCGGGCGCGTGTTCACGGGGCGCGACCGACTGCACAAATATTTGGCGGAGGGCGGCGCATCGCCCGTCGCGTTGCGGGACGGCGCGATTTACCATTGCGGCCCCGTGACCGTCCCGCAGGAGGGGGGCGGTTGGCGCGTGGCGGCGGCGGGCCCCACGACCTCCATCCGCGAAGAGCCGTACATGGCGGCGGTCATCGCGGCGCACGGTGTGCGCGTGATTATCGGCAAGGGCGGGATGGGCGCGAACACCGCCGCCGCCTGCCGCGAGCATGGGTGCGTGTATCTCCAGACCGCGGGCGGGTGCGCCGCACTGCTGGCGCAACGCATCAGGCGCGTCGAGGGCGTCCACTTCCTCAACGAATTCGGCGCGGCGGAAGCGCTGTGGGTGTTCGAGGCGGACAACCTCGAAGCCGTCGTCGGCATCGACACCGAAGGGCGCAGCCTCTTCGACATAGTACGCGGCGAATCGCAGGCCAAGTTGCAGCAGCTTCTATCGTGATGCGGCGGCGAGGCGGATTGCGCGGAGGAAACTTTCCGCGTTGGCGCGCCCCTGCCATGCCAGATCGAATGCCGTGCCGTGGTCGGGGGATGTGCGGAGGAAAGGAAGCCCGAGCGTGACGTTGACGCCCGTGTCGAACGCGGCCATCTTGAAGGGTATCAAGCCCTGGTCGTGATACATCGCGACGTATGCGTCGAAGGGCGATTGCTCGCCGCCCGCCGCATGCCTTATAAAAGCGGTGTCGGGGACGAGCGGGCCGGAGGCGTTGAGGCCGTCGGACCGCGCTTGCGCGATGGCGGGGATGATGACCCGCGCCTCCTCGTCGCCGAAGAGGCCGTTCTCGCCGGCATGGGGGTTGAGCGCCAGCACGCCGATGCGGGGCGCGGGTTTCCCGAAGCGGACGCACCCCTCGTGGGTGAGGCGGATGGTGCGCAGCACGCGTTCGGCGGTCAGCAGCCGCGGGACATCCGCCAGCGCCTCGTGAATCGTCACCAGCCCCATCACCCATACGGGCGAATGAAAGACCATGCAGGGGGCGGGCGTCCGCGTCAGATGCCCGAGCATCTCCGTATGCCCCGGGAACGTGATGCCCGCGAGGCGCAGGGCCTCTTTGCTGATGGGTGCGGTCACAAGCGCGTCCGTGCGGCGGGCGAGCGTGTCGCGCACGGCAGACGTAATCCATTGGTGCGCCTGTTCGCCGCAGACGGCCTGCACGCGCCCCGGCAGGAGCGTCCCGGCCGCGTCAAACGGGAAGTCGAAGAGGACATGCCCCGTCGGGGGAAACGCCTCCGTACCGGTCGGCCGCGGCAGGACCGTGACATCACTGGGAAAAGGCATGCGGGCCGCATCCGCGACCCGCATGAGCACGTGCCTGTTGCCATACACGAACAGGCGGCAGTCCTTTGCCACACCCTTGTCCGCGAGCGCGCGCAACACCAACTCGGGACCTATTCCCGCGCAATCGCCCAACGTCACCGCCAGACGCGGAAGGACAGAGGCATGGCCATTCATTTACTCGACGTGTTTCACGCTGTTGAGCGTACCCTTGTCGTTCTGCTTCCAGTCTGCGCACCCCGGATCCGCGCACCAGATGCCGTCAATCACGAACTTGTATTCGTGCGTGCCGGCCGGCAGGTTGACGCTTGCGGCAAACGTGCCGTCGCCCGCCTTGTCAACCATTTCCTTCGCGGTCGGGTTCCAATCGTTAAACGACCCAGCAAGGAACACCTTGCTACCTTCTTTGGCGCGAACCGAGAAGGCGACGCGTTTCGTCTTTTCCCTTTTCGCAACAGGCGAAACTGTCTTTTTCGCTACCGCTTTCTTGACCGTCTCTTTTGCCTTGGTTTTCATAATACGAACTCCTAATTCTGACTTGAAGGCGAAATAGTATTGCGAATCCCCCCTCAAAAGTCAAGGGCGAAAGAAAACAATTTGCGTCGCATAATATAAAGGCGATGAGTAATAAGTAATCCTGTTAATCCTGTCAAAAATAGCCCCTGTTTTTTCTCGCGCAGAGGCGCAGGGACGCAGGGGGAGGAGGTGATAGGTAATAAGTAATAGGTGATAAGTAATCCTGTTAATCCTGTCAAAAATAAGCCTCCTGTTTTTCTCGCGCAGAGGCGCGGGGACGCAGGGGGAGGAGGTGATAGGTAATAAGTAATAGGTGATAAGTAATCCTGTTAATCCTGTCAAAAATAAGCCTCCTGTTTTTCTCGCGCAGAGGCGCGGAGACGCGGAGTTTTTTTCAGAAGTTGACCATGCAAAATCTCTGCGCCTTTGTGTGCCCCACTCGTCGCGCATCGCGAGAGCGGGCCCCCCCTGCCTCTGCGCGAAAATAATCCTGTCTAAAATAAACGTCCGTTTAATTTAACCGCAGATGATGCAGATTTCACAGATTAAAAAACCATCTGTGTAATCTATGGTAAAAAAACTTGTATGCGCCCGAAGGGAAATCCTGTAAAATCCTGTTAATCCTGTCAAAAATAAACCTCCGTTTTTTCCCTCACACAAAGACACAAAGGAAAGGACACGAAGGGAATTTTTGAATTTTAAAATCTGGTTTCAAGTCCTGCCAAAATGCTTTGTGACCTTTGTGTGAGTCAAGACACCTTCCCGCGTTTGATGATGAGCGCCAGCACGGCGATATCGGCCGGGTTGACGCCGGGGATGCGCGAGGCTTGACCGAGGCTCTCGGGGCGGATACCCGCAAGTTTCTCGCGGCACTCATACCGCAAGGCCGGTATCGCCCAGTAGTCGAGCCATGCGGGGATACGCTCCGCCTCCTGCCCCTTAATCCGCCGGGCCGCTTTCTCCTCCTGCGCGATATAGCCCTGATATTTCATGCGGATTTCGACCTGCTCGATGACCTCAGGCGGAAGGTCGAGCCTCTTCTGCGTCAAATCGCCATAGCGCACCCCTGGGCGCGCCAGCAGGACGGCAAGCGGGATGCCCGAATCGTGCGCCTCATGAAGGTGCGAAACCTCTTCCTCGACGAGCGCGGCGAAACGGCGCGTCTGCCCTCGGCAGCCTTCGGGGGAGACCCCCAGGCGCTCCGCCTCGTCCAGCAGCCTATACCGCGCGTTATCCTGGCGCAGGATCAGACGCCGTTCCGCCCGCGAGGTGAACATGCGGTACGGCTCGTTCGTGCCTTTCGTGACCAGATCGTCAATCATCACCCCGATGTAGGCATCCTGACGGCTTAAAACCAGCGGCTCTCCCCCTAAAACGTTTAACGCCGCGTTCGCGCCCGCCATGAAGCCCTGCGCCGCAGCCTCCTCATAGCCCGTCGTGCCGTTGACCTGCCCCGCGAAATACAGCCCCGAAACCCGCTGGCTCTCCAGCGCGTGCGAGAGATCCCGCGCATCAATCGCGCTATATTCGATGGCATAACCGTAAGCCGCAAATTCGGCGCGTTCAAGGCCCGGCACGCTCCGCACCATATCCTCCTGAACATGGCGCGGGAGGCTGTTGGAAAGCCCGTTCGGGTAAATCCAGTCCTCTTTGCCGCGCCCCTCGGGCTCCAGAAACACATGATGGCGCGGCGCAGCGCTGAACCTGACGACCTTGTCCTCGATAGAGGGGCAGTAGCGGACGCCCGTGCCGTCTATTAAACCCCCGTACAGTGCGCTTTCGGGGAGATTATCCCTGATAATCCCGTGCGTCTTCGGGGTGGTGTGGGTCAGCCAGCAGGGCAACTGACCCGTCCCTGGCGCCCAAGGGATGTTCCACGTGGAACATTCGCCGCCCCGAGCGCGCGATTGCGATTGTTCCACGTGGAACATTTTGGCCGCTATGGAGAAAAACGGGGGCGGGGTCTCGCCCTCCTGCGGCTCGGCCGCCGACCAGTCGATGCTGGATGCCAGCAGGCGCGGGGGAGTGCCCGTCTTTAGGCGGAACAGCCCGAAGCCCGCATTTTTGAGCGACTCCGAGAGGCGGGCGGCGGCAGGGCGGCCGTCTCCTGCCCCCGCCTCGACCTCTTTGCCGATGAATATCTTCCCGGTCAGCGCAGTGCCTGTCGTCAACACGACCGCCCTTGCGTGGATCTCCCCGCTCCGCGCGGCGCGTATGCCTCGGCAAGCCACCCGCGCGTCATCAAGGATAAGCCCCGTTACCTCGTCCTCAACAAGCGTGAGGTTCGGCGTCTCGCGCAGCACCTGCTGCATCCGACGGGCGTACACGCGCTTGTCGCACTGGACGCGGGTTGCCCGCACGGCAGGCCCGCGACTCACGTTGAGCGTCCTGAACTGGATGCCGCAGAGGTCGGCGTTTAGCCCCATCTCGCCGCCGAGCGCGTCGAGTTCATAGACGAGGTGCGATTTCGCCAGCCCGCCGATGGACGGGTTGCAGGGCATCGTGGCGATTGCCTGAAGCGAGCCGCTCGCCAGCAACGTGCGGCATCCCATCCTTGCGGACACGAGCGCGGCCTCGCACCCTGCGTGTCCGCCGCCGACAACAATCACATCGAATATTGGATCATGGTTTGACATCTTTTGCCTTAGTAAAATACAGGGATAAATCTTACGGCAAAAGGGCGGGGATGGCAATTCTAAAATTCAAATTAAGAACTTGTATTCAACCAACCTCAAAGAATTTTTTTGTCACGATAGGCAAATGGTTTTTACGATAGGCTAATAGTACCCCCCCCCCCCCATCTTGAGGCGTCCCATTCCATTATGAATCCTGCTGTGCCATTGGGTTAAACACATTTGATACAGGTTCTAAAATTAGACAGGATGGTGAAACAGATTTTACAGGATGGGTTTTCAATCTAAAAAGCATCTGCGCCCTGCGCCTTTGCGCGAGAAAAGAAAACCGGAGGATTACCCTCTCTTGCGCGTCTCTGTGCCTTCAAGGCTCTTCTGGAGAAGCGCAGCCAAAGTCTTACCCCCCTGAATCCGTACCTTCAAGCGCAAAGCGAAATGCCGTCTGCACCTGCGATTTTGCATCTCATTACCGATTTTATTGACAAGTGGTTTTGAGTGTAAACAGTCCAGTTTTGGGACACCAAAAAAGAGGTTGTTTTTGTCCTAACATATTCATTTTAAAGGAGTTATGGTCTTACGAAACAAAAACATCTATTTTTTGCAAGGAAAAAGCGTCAACAGTTATTAACCATTTGTTAACAGGCTGTTCTTGGGTCGCCCACATTCAGGAAACCCCTTTGAAATAAGGGGGTTCCGTGTTGTCAAGAGGAAAATGTTTACTTTGTGAGGGGCAAGAAACCCCTCTGCTTTTTTTCTCGCGCAGAGGCGCAGGGGGCGTTTGGGGAGGTGATAGGTAATAAGTAATAGGTAATAAGTAATCCTGTTAATCCTGTCAAAAATAAGCCTCCGTTTTTTTCTTGCGCAGAGGCGCAGGGGGCGTTTGGGGGGGGTGATAGGTAATAGAATAGGTAATAAGTAATAGGTGATAAGTAATCCTGTTAATCCTGTCAAAAATAAGCCTCCGTTTTTTTCTCGCGCAGAGGCGCAGGGGCGTTTGGGGGGGAGGTGATAGGTAATAAGTAATAGGTGATAAGTAGTCCTGTTAATCCTGTCTAAAAAAATGCTCCGTTTTTTTCTCGGGCAGAGGCGCAGGGGGCGTTTGGGGGGGAGGTGATAGGTAATAAGTGA
>WRJS01000113.1 GCA_009778475.1 Kiritimatiellota bacterium
GTCTTTAGCGGCTGGACGTAGTGCGGTGCGTATTTGAGCAATCGGTTGCGCTCCAAGACCGACTCGCTCACGAGGCGGAACTCCGCGTTTTCAAGGTAGCGCAAACCGCCGTGAATCATGCGCGACGACTTCGAGCTCGCCCCCGCCGCGAAGTCCGCCTTGTCCACCAGCACGCACCTCACGCCCTGCAACGCAAGCTCGCGCAACAGCCCCGTGCCGTTCACGCCGCCGCCCAAAATCAGCACATCGCAGTCCGTCTGCCCTTTCAGGCGTTGCCACATCTCCTTGCGCGTCATGCTACAGCACCTTCGCCTTCCGCGCCCGCCCCAGCGCATCCGCCGCGATCATCGCATCGACGACGCTGTCCGCCGTGACCGTGAACGGGTGGTTCGCGCACAGCGACCCCGGGCCCGCGCAAATCTCGCCGATCTTCATCAGGCGCTCGCGCGGGATACCCTTGAAGCCGATGTCCTCGAACGTGACGGGCAGGCCCACGGCAACCATGAAATCCGTAATCTCGTGCATCTGCTCCACGGGCATCTCGTCATCGAGGCACAGCTGCGTCATCAGCCCGAACGCGACCTCATCGCCGTGCATCAGGCCGTGGCACTCGGGGAACGACGGCAAGCAGTTCGCGACCATGTGCGCCGTCGCGCAGCCGCAGCTCTCGAAGCCCAGCCCCGACAACAGCACGTTCGCCTCCACCACCTTCTCCACCGCCGGGGTCACGATCTTCCGCTCGACCGCGCGTTTCGCCTGCACACCGTTCTCCAGCAGAAGCTCATAGCACAGCCGCGCAATCGCCAACGCCGCCTGCGTCGCCGTGCCGCCCGCGAGGTTCGGCCCGCGCACCTTGAAACACGCCTCCGCCTCCAGCCACGTCGCCAGCGCGTCGCCCATGCCCGCCACAAACGCCTTCACGGGCGCATGGGCGATGACCGCCGTGTCCACCAGCACGAGGTCCGGGTTGACCCACCAGCTCTCGAAGCCCAGGCAGTTGCCCTGCTCGTCATACCACACGGTGTAAGAGCTCGTCGGCGAATCATTCGACGCGACCGTCGGCACGGAGACCACCTTCGCGCCCGTCGCGGCCGCCGCGGCCTTCGCGGTGTCGAGCGTCTTGCCCCCGCCCACGCCGACGATGACCTCCGTCTTGGACGCCCTCACGAGCTCCGCCACACGCGCCGCCTCCGCCTTTGTGGAGTCGCCGTTGAACAGCACATCCTCGACCGCAAGCCCCGCGCCGCCGAGGCTCGCGAGCAACGCCTCGCCCACGATCCCCTTGACCTGCGCGTCCCACAGCGTCATGACCCGCGACCCCAACTTGCTCACGAGCGCCCCCGCCTCATTGAGCGCACCCGCCCCCTGCACATACCGCCTCGGCGCGATGAAAACCTTGTTCATGTCCTAACCTCCTCCGTTTTTCCCGATAAAGAAATACAGTGTACACGATTCCATCCCGGAAGGGAAGCGTTAAACCCAAATTCCGCACGAGGAAAGCGCGGCCGTAGTTCTGGTGTCCCGTAGTCCCATAATCCCCTTCGTCACCCTCGTCCCTTGTTGCAGGGCGGAAGCCCTGCGCTCCCGGCGCCACCCTCCACACTTTCCAAAAACACGCCTTGCATTCCGTTCCGCTGTTTGCTACTCTTAAAAATGTTTTCATCCAATTAAAGGAAATTCATCATGAAAAAACTCGTATGGATTCTTTCGGGGCTGCTGGCGGCCTCTGCGGCGGATGCCGCCACGATCAACGTCTCGGGCGGGGGCAGGAACCTCCAGACGGCAATCAACAACGCTTACGAAGGGGACGTGCTGCGGGTGGCGTCTGGCACGTATTGGCCCATCGTCTCCAGCAACAAGGCGATCCGTATCGAGGCGACGGGGAGCGCGGCGACGACCGTCATTGACGGCGGGCACACAAACCGCTGCGCGACGCTGGGATCTTCGATGGGATTCGCGTACCACACGAACACCGTCCTGGTCGGGTTCACGCTGAGAAACGGCGAGGCCAATCACGCGGGTGTCACAGTCGCGCAGAACTTCGGCGGCGGGTCGTTCTGGGGTACGCTGGTGAATTGCACGCTCTCGGACAACAACGCGCGTTATGGCGGCGGGGCGTTTCGCGGCACACTGGAGAACTGCGAGATTTTCAGGAACACGGCATTCCACAGCATTGGCGACGGCGACGGGTCTGGCGGCGGGGCGATGAGTTGCCAGTTGTCCCACTGTCGGATTTCGGGCAATTTGGCGCAAGCCGACGGCGGCGGGACGGATGGCGGCACGCTGAACCACTGTACGCTCACGGGTAACGAGGCGGGCAGAAACGGCGGCGGGGTGTATGCCGGCACGCTGAGGAACTGTCTGCTGACGGGTAACATGGCGGGGGAGAACGGTGGCGGAGCCTATCTTGGTACGTTCTTCAACTGCACGCTCTCGGGTAATACGGCAGACAGCAACGGCGGCGGGGCGTATTATAGCACGCTGAACAACTGCATCGTCTGGGGCAACACCGCCCCCGCCGGTGCCAATCACAGCGGCAATTGCACGTTCTCGTATTCCTGCACGACGCCGAACCCGGGCGGGACGGGGAACATCTACCAGAACCCGTCGTTCGTTTCCCCGGCAAACGGGGATTACCGTTTGCAGTCCGGCTCGCTGTGCATTGACGCGGGCAGCAATGGTTATGTCACGTGGGCGTTCGACTTGGACGGCAACCGCCGCATCTGGGGGGAGCGGGTGGACATGGGGGCGTATGAGCGGGACGCCTCGCCGGCGGCCACGGTGTTTTATGTTGACGCGTTGCGCCCCAACGACACGGGTAACGGGCGGAGTTGGGCGACGGCGAAGCGGACGCTTCAGGCGGCGGTGGACCTTGCCATGGTCGCGGGCGATACGGTCGTCGTGACCAACGGCACCTACGCGCCCATCTCGACGGGCAACCGGGCGATCACGATCCAGAGCGTGAACGGGCGATACGCCACCACCATCACGGGCGGGCTGGCGAACCGTTGCGCGACGCTGGGGGATCCGGATATTACATTTCCCCTCCCCGCCACCAACACCGTCCTCACGGGGTTCACGCTGACGGCGGGGCGCGCCGAGTGCGGCGGCGGGGTGATGGGCGGCACGTTGAACGATTGCAGTTTTTCGTTTAACACGGCGGACAGTGGCGGCGGGGCGTGTGACAGCGTGTTGAACCGCTGCGAACTGTCGCTGAACTACGCATACTGGGACGGCGGCGGGGCGTGTCGCAGCACGCTGAACGACTGCTCGGTGTCGTTCAACACGGCATCTTTAGGTGGCGGGACGGCTGACTGCGACCTGTATGACTGCACGCTGTCATACAACAAGGCATCGCAGTGGGGCGGCGGGGCAATGTCTTGGGTGGGCAGCCGCTTGGTGAACTGCACGCTGTCATATAACACGGCATCGGGGGACGGCGGCGGGGTGGCTTGCTGCGATCTGTATGGCTGCACGCTCACGGGCAACGCGGCGGGCGACGGCGGCGGGGCGTTTGACTCATGGCTGTACGGTTGCACGCTGACGGGCAACTCGGCGGAGTGGAGCGGCGGCGGGGCGGATTCCTGCGATCTGTATGGCTGCACGCTCACGGGCAACGCGGCGGGTTACAATGACGACGGCGAGGGCGGCCACTTTTACGATGGCGGCGGCGGCGGGGCGATTACGTGCTATCTGTTCAACTGCACGGTGTCGGGGAATAACGCGGGCGACGGCGGCGGGGCGTATGACTGCGTCCTGGAGGGGTGCACGCTCTCGGACAACATTGCGGGGTACAACGACGATGGCAGCGACGGCCTCTACTACACTGTCTGCGGCATCGGCGGCGGGGCGTGTGAGAGCGAGTTGCGCAACTGCATCGTGTCGGGGAACTGGGCGGGCGACGGCGGCGGGGCGTGGGACTGCGTCCTGGAGGGGTGCTCGTTGTCGCTGAACTTTGTGTGGGGCAACGGTGGCGGCGTGGCGGGCGAGAGCACGCTGCGGAACTGCATGCTGGCGGGCAACCAGGCGGGCGACGGCGGCGGGGCGCTCTCGAGTACGCTCACGGGCTGCACGTTGTCGGGCAACCGGGCGCATGAAGGCGGCGGGGCGTGTGACTGCGTCCTGGAGGGCTGCATACTGTCGGCGAACGTGTCGTATGAGTCTGGCGGCGGGGTGTCTTACGGCACGCTGCGGAACTGCCTGCTGGCGGGCAACAGCGCGTATGACGGCGGCGGGGCGTATGAGTGCGAACTCACGGGCTGCACGCTCTCGGGCAATGTGGCGTATGACCTCAAAGGGGATGTGTCGCCCGACGGCGTTGGCGGGGCGTCTAACTGCACGCTGGAGAACTGCATCGTCTGGGGCAACCTCGACCACGCCGGGGGGCAGGGCAACCACGAGTCCTGCACCTTCTACTCGTCCTGCACGTTCCCGAATCCCGGCGGGTCGAACATCGGGGTGGCGCCGCTGTTCCGCGCGGACTTGCGCCTCATGCCGGGGTCATCGGGCATCGACGCAGGGTCGAATGCGTATGTGCTGCCGGGGGAGAAGGATATCCTCGGGAATAACCGCATCCAAGGCACGCGGGTGGACATGGGTGCCTACGAGGGCGAGTGGCTGGTCCGCAGCGCCGCAGGCAGCGTCCCGCAAAACGTCCAGGCCAGCCAGGGCGTCAGCTACGCGATCCGCGTCTCGTGGACGCCGCCAGCCTCGGGCGGCGCGGTCGCGTACCTCGTCTTCCGCACGGACCTGAGGACGGGGGCGCGCGGGCCGATCTCGGGGTGGCTCTCCGGGACGGAATTCATCGACACCTGCGTCCTCGACCTTGGCGAGTATGCGTATGCGGTCGTGGCGGCGTTCGACGCGACAGCGTATGAGATCTCCGCACTGAGCGATGCCGCCACGGGCTGGGCCGAGCCGCCGGTGTATTACGTGGACGATGTGCACGGAGACGACGCTAACTGGGGCGACTCATGGGCGAGCGCGAAGAAGACCATCCAGTCGGCGCTCGACGATTCCTACCAGATGACAATCAACTTTTCCATCCCGTTGTACCACGGCACCCGCATCATCGTGACCAACGGCGTGTACGAGGCGTTCACGACGGGCGACCAGACCTTCATCACGATCGAAAGCGTCGAGGGCGCGGGCGTGACCATCATCGACGGCGGGAACACGAACCGCTGCGCGATGCTGGGGACGAGCGCCGCGCGCACCAACAACGTCCTTTCGGGGTTCACCCTGCGCAGGGGCAACGCCGATCACCCGAACGTCACCGACGGCAACGGCTCCGGCGGCGGGGCCATGGGCGGCACGCTGATGGGCTGCGTGTTGACGAACAACGTGGCGATGCGCGGCGGCGGGGCGTATCTCAGCGCGATGACCGACTGTGTGCTCTCGGGCAACAGCGCAGGGTCCACAGGCGGCGGGACGTATGGCGGCACGCAGCGCGACTGCGTGCTGTCGGGCAACACGGCGCTCGGCGCCGGGGGCGGGACGTACGTGGGCACGCTGGTGAACTGTACGCTCACGAACAACTGGGCGGTCCTGGGCGGCGCCTCGGCGCAAGGCGGGCTCGTGGGCTGCGTGCTGGTGGACAACGAGGCGGAGAACGAGGGCGGCGGGGCGTATTATGGCGCGTTGGAGGACTGCACGCTCGCGGGCAACAAGGCGTGGGACGGCGGCGGGGCGTGGGCGGCCATCCTGGAAAACTGCGTGCTGACGAACAACACGGCGTGGGAGATGGGCGGCGGGGCGTATGCCGGCAAGCTCCGTAACTGCGTGCTGACGGGCAACACGTCGCTCCAAGACGCGGGCGCCGGGGCGCATGGCGGCACGCTCTACAACTGCCTCCTGACGGGCAACACGGCGGCGAACAACGGCGGCGGGGCGTGCAACGCCACGCTGGTGAACTGCACGCTCGCGGGCAACAGCGCGTGGAGCAGCGGCGGGACGTATGGCTGCACGCTGGCCAACTGCATCGTCTGGGGCAACACCGCCGGAAACGGCAACGGCACGAGCAACTACGCCGCCTCCTGCACGCTCGCGTATTCCTGCGCGGGCCCGCGGCCGGGCGGGACGGGCAACACCGGGTCGGACCCGCTGTTCGCCGACGCGGCGCACGGCGACTTCCGCCTGCTCGCGGGCTCCCCGTGCATCGACACGGGCGACGACACCTGCGTCACATGGGGCTTCGACCTCGACGGCAGGGAGCGCATCATACGTGCCCACGTGGACATGGGCGCGTATGAGTGGGACGGGGGCGTAGTCGGCCCCGCCGCCACCGTCTTCTACGTCAACGCGAACCGCTCCGACGACACGGGCGATGGCGCAAGCTGGCGGACCGCCAAGAAGACCCTTCAGGCAGCCATCGACATCCCCAGCGCAGCGGAAATCTTCGTCGCCGACGGTTCCTATGCGCCCATCACGACCGGCAACAAGGCCATCACCATCAGAAGCGTGAACGGCGCGGGCGCCACCATCATCGACGGCGGCAACGCGGACCGCTGCGCCACGCTCGGGTCGCTCAGCACGCACGCCGACACGGTGCTGGACGGCTTCACCCTGCAAAACGGGGACATCACCGGCAACGGCGGCGGCGCGTACTGCGGCACGCTCTACAACTGCATCCTCGCCGGTAACGTCGCGAGCCAAAACGGCGGCGGCGCGTACTTCGGCATCCTGAACCACTGCGAGGTCATCGGGAACTTTGCGGGCCGCTACGGCGGCGGCGCCTTCCAGGCCACCGCGAACAACTGCCTCTTCTACGACAACGCGGCAGACGACCTCGGCGGCGGCGCGAACAACTGCACGCTCGTGAACTGCACCCTCGCGCGCAACGCGGCGGCCAACTACAGCGGCGGCATGCACTACGGCACGGCGAACAACTGCATCGTCTGGGGCAACACCGTCAACAGCGGCGATGTGTCCAGCAACTACATGGCGCTCGTCATGAACCATTCCTGCTCCGTGCCGCAGCCGAACGGGACAGGGAACATCACGGCGGACCCGCTGTTCGCCGACGCGGTGCACGGCGACTTCCGCCTGCTCGCGGGTTCCCCGTGCATCGACACGGGCAACGGCGGGTATGTCACGTGGGACCTCGACCTCGACGGCAACCGCCGCGTCTGGGGCAGCCGCGTGGACATGGGCGCCTATGAGTTCGGCGCCGCCCCCGGCGGGGACAGCGGGGTCGGCGCGACCAGCCTCCTCATCACCGCCATCCACGTGTTGCCCGCCGCCCCGGTCGGCCCACCCATGCAAGACATCGTCCTCGACTTCACCTACTACGGCGGCTTCCTCGACGCCACGACCGTCCGCGCCCGCATGTGGCCCGACCTTGCCGATTTGGGCGCCTTCTCCTTCCCCTTCTGCCTCCTCAACGACCACGGCTCCGGCACCGCCACCCTCACCGTCCCCGTCCCCGCCGACCTCCCCAAGGCCTTCTTCAGGATCGAGGCGCCCTAGCCGTAGTCCCTCCATTATCACGCCACCGGCACCGCCACCCTCACGCTCCGCCCTGCTGAACCGGGGACTACGGACGGCAAGACGTTGGAAGGGCCTGCATTGGCGTGCATTTTGCAGGGCGTCATCTTTTTTGGAAGGATGGTGCAGTGCGCCCTTGCTATGGGGCGCCGCAGTGTGGTAATATACGTGTATGAAAAAAAGTGCGTGTCTTGTGATGGCGTTGCTGGCGGGGGTCTGTCTCGGGCAGAGGGCGGACATCCTCAGCCATGTGCCGAAGACGGGGGTCGGGTCGCTGGCGACCAAGGCGGACCAGTATGAGGTGGACTCGCGGTCGGGGTGGGACACGATGACGGGCAACGTCTGGATCAAGACGGACAACCATGAGCTGACCGCGGATATGGTGCGCATGAACCGCGAGAGCGGTGACGTGCAGGCGAGCGGCAACGTCGTGGTGAAGCAGACGGGCCTTGGGACGTGGCACGGCGATGACATCGAGTACAACTACAAGACGGGCAAGGGGCTGGCGCTGGGCAACGTGTTCGACATGGGCACGTTCACCATCCATGCGCGGGAGGCCGTGCGCGCGGAGGACGGGCGCTACACGGCGCACGGCATCGCCGTCACGACGTGCACGAATGAGCCGGGGCATTGGCACTGGTGCGTCCGCGGGGACGCGTCGTTCAAGGACAACGAGTCCATCAGCATCTACAACGCCGTGCCGTACCTGTTCGGGATTCCGTTCGCGTACCTGCCGTACTGGTACCGTTCGCTGAACGGGGAGTACGGGCTGCGGCTCACGCCGGGGTATGCGTCGAAGTGGGGCGCGTATGTGCTGGGGACGTATGCCTTCAACGTCTATACGAGCGAGCGGGGCGGGAGCGAGGGGCTGAAGCTTGACAGCCTCTCGCGCTTCGACTACCGCACGCTGCGCGGCGTGGGCGTCGGCGAGACGCTGCGCTGGGACGCGAAGCGCCTCGGGCAGGGCGAGCTGGGCTTTTACCACCTGTGGGACGAGCGGCCGCAGAAGGGGCACAAGGACGCGAACTGGATGTCCTCCATCCCCTACAACCGTTACCGCGTCCGCCTCTTGCATGAGGCCGACCTCACGCCGCGCGATCAGGTGATCATCCGCGGCCTGTACCTCAGCGACTCGCAGATCCAGCATGACTTCTTCGAGAAGTTCAACCGCGAGGAGAGCATCCCCGTCAATATCGCGTCGTGGGAGCACCGCGAGATCACGTGGGCCGGGGGCCTGCTGGCGAGCGGCCCGCTGAACGATTTCTACGGCGGCGTGAAGCGCCTGCCCGAGGCGTGGCTGAGCGTCACGCCGCAGCCGCTGTGGGACACGGGCCTGCTCTACGAGGGGCAGACGCGCGGCGGCTACCTCGAGCGCGCGTCCGCGTATTATGACCGTGCGCGCATCCCGGCCTTTGCGCATTACCCCGGGCCGTGGGCGGATTACGAGACCGTCCGCGCCACCACGGCGCACCGCGTGACGTACCCGCTCAAGCTGTTCGATGCGCTGAGCGTCGTGCCGCGCGCGGGCTACCAGGGCGCGTTCTACACGTCCTCGCATGAGGACGACAACGTGTTCCGCCACACGGCCGAGGTCGGCGCGACGGCCTCCCTGCGTGCCGTGTCCGACTGGCGCAACGGCTGGCGGCACACCGTCGAGCCGTATGTGGACTACAGCTGGCAGCCGACGTTCTGGAACGCCGGCCGCGGCAACAAGCTGTATATGTTCGACCGCGTGGAGCGCGCGTTCGAGTGGCAGGACCAGTTCGGCGCGGACGGCGTGTGGCTGCCGTATGACTGGCACGGTTTCCGGCCGGGCGTGCGCAACGTGATTCAGTCGCGCGGCGGCGCGTCGGGGCGGCCGCGCACGTTGTTCGACTGGGACGTGTACGGCGTGGTGCAGCTGGAGTCGCCGCACGGCGACATCGAGCCGAACCTCCCGGAGGAAAACCTCCGTCTGCTCGGGACGAAGGTGCTGTTCCATCCGGTCGAGGACCTGTCGGTGCGAGGGGTCGGCGAGTGGGACATGGAGCGCGACGTGGTGGCGTATGTGGACCTTGGCGCGTATTACCGGATGGGCGAGCGTTTCAGCGTCGGCGGCGGGTACCTCACGCGCGACCACGCGCTGTACGATTTCGACAAGTCGCCCGTCGCGCAGTGGAACGAGGTCAACAACAAGGTGCTCTACGGCGGGTTTGTCCACGACATCAACGATGCATGGACGTGGAGCCTGTACGCGCGTTACGACATTGAGGACAATTCGCTCGACGAGGTCGGCGGCTACCTCCAGTACGGGCTGGACTGCATCATCTTTCAGGTGCGCTCGTTCTACCGGCCGTCCTATACGCGCGTGGACGGCACGGAGCGCGACTCCGACTACCGTATCGCATTCACAATGTGGCTGCGCGCCGAGGGGCGCAGGTCAAAGGAAGAATGGTTAAGCTGGTAACCGAAAAGGAGCTCAGCATGGACACACACACAACGCGCAGGACATTCCTCGCCAACAGCGCCACCGCCGCCGCCGCGTTCGGTGCGCTCGCGGGCGCGGGCCATGCCAGCGCACAGGAGGGAAAGAAAATGGCGACAGACAACGTGAAGAAAATCTTGATTGCGGCCGACCCGTTCGCGCTCGCGCTGAAGGACGGCATCGTGGCGCACCTGAAGCAGAAGGGCTTTGAGGTGGTGGACATGGGCGCCACGGCCGAAAAGCAGATCCCGTATTTTGAGAGCGCGGTGGCCGTCTCGAAGGCGCTGCAGGCCGGGCAGGGCGACCGCGCCATCCTGTTCTGCGGCACGGGCATGGGGATGGCCGTCATCGCCAACCGTTTCAAGGGCGTGACCGCATCGGTCGTCGAATCCATCTTCGCGGCGCGCATGTGCCGCGCGATTAACGACGCGAACGCGCTGTGCCTCGGCTCGATGGTCTGGGCCGAATGGATGGCGAAGGAGGCCGTGGACGTCTTTTTGGCGACGGGCTTCACCGAAGGCATGGACTTCGTGAAGGATTTCCTCATCGACGCCCGCGCGAAGGTCGAGGCCATCCGCCCGTAGCAACGTTGAAAGGAGGGACAGCTATGCAAAGGAGACACGCCACAGGAAGGCGCGTCGCGTTGGCGGTTGCGGCCGCGGTCGCAATGGGGAGCATGGCATCAGGCGCGGACAAGCGCCCGAACATCCTGTTCATGATGTCCGACGACCACGCCGCGCACGCCATCAGCGCGTACAACGGGAAGCTCATCCAGACCCCGAACCTCGACCGCCTCGCGAAGGAGGGCATGCGCTTCGAGCGCGTCTATTGCGTCAACTCCATCTGCACGCCCAGCCGCGCCACCATCCTCACGGGGCAGTACAGCCACGTCAACGGCGTGCCAGTATTCAACGCCATCGACCCCGCCCGCGTGACCGTCGCCAAGCTGCTCCAGAACGCCGGCTACTACACCGCCATGATCGGCAAGTGGCACCTCGGCAGCGACCCCGCGGGCTTCGACCACTGGGAGGTCTATCCCGGCCAGGGCGTTTACCACGACCCCGTGCTGTACACCAAGGAAGGCTCCAAGAAATACGACGGCGAATACTGCACCGAGCTCGAGGCCCGCCTCGCCATCGAGACCCTCCGCGCCCGCCCCAAGGACAAGCCCTTCTTCATGATGCTCCACCGCAAGGCCCCGCACCGCCCGTGGAACCCGAGCAAGCGCCTGGACGCCATCTGGCGGCAGAAAACCATCCCCGAGCCCGACACGCTCTTCGACGACTACGCCACGCGCACCGACGCCATCCGCGAGCAGACCCAGAGCATCGCCCGCCACCTCACCAAGACCGACGTCAAGGACGACCCGCCCGAGGGCCTCGCCGGCGACGCGCTCACCCGCTGGAAATACCAGCGCTACATGCAGGACTACCTCGCCTGCATCCAGAGCATCGACGAGACCACCGGCGACGTGCTCAAGGCCCTCGAGGACGAAGGCATCCTCGACGACACCGTCATCATCTACACCAGCGACCAAGGCTTCTTCCTCGGCGACCACGGGATGTACGACAAGCGCTTCATGTACGAGGAGAGCCTGAAGATGCCCTTCCTCGTGCGCTGGGGCAAGAACATCAAGCCCGGCAGCGTCAACGCCGACATCTGCATCAACTGCGACTTCGCGCCCACCTTCCTCGAGCTCGCCGGCGCCCCCGTCCCCGCCGACATGCAGGGCGCGAGCATGCTGCCGCTCCTCGGCGGCAAGGCCCCGCCCGACTGGCGCACCAGCATGTACTACCGCTACTACCACTCCCCCGGCGACCACAACACCGCCCGCCACTACGGCGTGCGCACGCTCACCCACAAGCTCATCCACTTCGACGGCAAGGGACAGTGGGAGCTCTACGACCTCGTGAACGACCCCGCCGAGCTCCGCAACATCTACAACGACCCCGCCGCGCAGCCCACCGTCAAGGCGCTGAAAGCCGAGCTCGCCCGTCTCCAGAAATTCTACGGCGACACCGAGGACCTTTACGCCGACCCCAAGACCTGGCCCAAGGCCTCCTCTTACGTCAACCCCCCGCCCCGCCGATAAAGGAGAACCGGTTTTCCCGCGCTCCTCAACACTCGGTACTTTGAATTTTAGAGCTTCTTCCGCGCCCGCGCCGTCTCATACAGCGCAGCGACACGCAATGCGATACGCGCGTCGTCGTGGGGGGAATAGTCCGTCTCGATGCGCAGATACGGCAGGTTCATCTCCTGCGCCAGCTCGCGCGTCTGCGCGGCCTCCACGTCATACGTCAGGCAGCAGTGCCAGACCAGCTCGACGACGCATTCCGCCTTGCTCGCGTCCAGCAGCTGGCGCAGCAGGTCGCGCCGCCGCGTGTTCGGGGTCACGACGGAACACGGCAGGTGCCAGTAGAAATCCGCGATGGCCTCGAGCGGGTCCGGCGCGTCCTCGGGGATGTCGCCCATGATGGGCTTGATGCCCGTGCAGTTCTCCTGGCACACCACCACGCCGCCCTCCGCCTCCAGCAGGCCCATCACGCGCTCCGCGCCATGCGGGATCGGCACGCCCGTCAGCAACACGCGCACGCGGCCGGGGTCGGGGCGCTCCTGCGCAGGGCGCGACGGCAGCGCATTCAGGATTGCCTCATAGGCCGCAAGGTCCTCCGGCAGGCACGCGATGAGGCTCTTCAAATCCAGCAGCTCGCGCCCCGATAGCGGCGGCCGCTCCGCGAACATGAGCCCCGCCAATGCGCGGCGCAGACGGCGCTCACGGTTCATCAGGCGGATTGCCTCGCGCAGCTTGTCATCGGTTATCGCCACCCCGAAGCGTCCCTCCAGAGTCTCGCGCAGTTTCCGCACCTCGCGCACCCAGTGCGCGCGCGCATCAGGGTCGTCTGCCTTCTGCGGCAGCTCCAGCAGATGCATCGGGTGCCGCCGCGCAAGGAGCTCATACATCTTCTTCTTGCCGTCGCACGTCGTCTCCGCCACGACCAGCGCGGCCATCTCCAGAAACGGGTTCGCGCGGTTCACGCTGTAGCCGAAGGTCGATTTGATCAGCGGGCAGAGGTTCGCCGGCAGCACCCCCTCGGCGGCGGGGATCATCCCCGCGTCGCCGCCGCAGAGGCACACGGGCCACGCGCCCGCCGCAAGGATCAGCTCGCGCGGCCCGGCTTTGCAAGCAAAAGATACGACCGGGAGACGATGTTGTTTCGCCTCGGTGATGACTAAGCCAAAGCCTTCATAGCGGGAGGTCAAAACGAAGATGGCGGCCTTGGCATAATAATCGTCGATATTTTTGACATTTCCGGCGAGAATAAGGTTATTTTCCAGGCCGCAAGCGGCGATTTTGCCGGTAAGCAAAGCCCGGTCCTCCCCCTCCCCGGCAATTGTCCAGGTCCAGTCCGGGTATTCGGCGAAGACTATTTTGGCCACATCGATCAAGATATCAAACCCCTTTTGCGCCGTCAGACGGCCGGCGCTTAGGATATTCCGGGAGCCAAGGTCATAAGGAGGATAATTATTTTCCTTCATTTCGACGGGATTATAAATATGATCGATCGGGCATTTGAGCCGTAATTTTTTTTGATAATAACCTTTATCCTCTTCCGAGAGGGTGACAATATAGTCGGAATAGCGCGCCGATAAGCGCTTTTGCACCATCCGGAGGCGGTTACCCAGATCAGCGTAGTAATTAAACTGCTCCCAGGTGATGACTTTGACATCGGTAAAAATTTTCGCCGGTAAGCTGAAAACGTCAAGAATACCATCGATATCGATGATGATTTCGATTTTTTCTTTTTTGATTAATTTGACCAGCCTTTTTAAAATGGGAATAAACCGGTAGATGGCG
>WRJS01000114.1 GCA_009778475.1 Kiritimatiellota bacterium
AGATGCCCTTGAAGGTGTTCATGTTCTTGATCTCGACGCGCGTGCCGAGCTTCTCCTGGCCCTCGGGTCGGATGCTGACGTTGATGTCGGAGCGCATCTTGCCTTCCTCGAGGTTGCAGTCGCTGACGTTCGCGTACACGAGTATCTGGCGCAACGCCTGGAGGTACGCCATCGCCTCGTCGGGCGAGGAGATGTCCGGCTCGGTGACGATCTCGATGAGCGGCATACAGCCACGGTTGAAGTCCACGCCGCTGAACCGCGCGTAGTGGTTAATCTTCGCCGCGTCCTCCTCCATGTGGATGTGGTGGATGCGGATGCGCTTGGGGCCGCCCGTCGTCTGGATGTCCACGCCGCCGCCGACGCAGATGGGGTTCTGCCCCTGCGTGATCTGGTAGTTCTTGGAGATGTCGGGGTAGAAATAACTCTTGCGGTCGAACGTGCTGCGGCGGCTGATCTCGCACCCCAGCATCATCCCCGCCGTGACGGCCAGCCGCACGGCCTCGCGGTTCACCACGGGCAGCGTCCCCGGGTAGCCGAGGCACCCCGCGCAAGCGTTCAGGTTCGGCTCCGCGCCGAACGCCGTGCTGCACCCGCACCACAGCTTGCTCGCGGTCTTGAGATGCACGTGCGTCTCCAGCCCGATGGTTGTCAGATACTTGCTCATGCGCGCACCTCCTGCTCATACGCATACGCCGCCCGCAAGACATTCCCCTCGCCGAACGCCGGCCCCAGCACCTGCAGGCCCCCCGCGCCGCACGGCATCGCCAACGCGCAGATGCCCGCCAAGCTCGCGGGCGCGGTGAACTCCCCTTCCTCCAGATTCCCGATCCCTAATTCCTCATTCCCCATTCCCCCCGCAGACACGGGCATCATCATCACATCGCACACCTTGAACGCCTCCTCGAAATCCCTGCGGATGAGCGTCCGCACCTTCTGCGCCTGAACAAAATACTTCTCGTAACACGCCTTGCTCAGCAGGTACGTCCCGAGGATGATGTCGCGCTTCACCTTATCGCCAAACCCCTCGCCGCGGCTCTTCGCGAACAAGTCCGCGACCGACCCCACCTGCTCCTTTGTGCGGTGACCGTAGCGCACCCCGTCGAACCGCGCCAGATTCGTCGAGGCCTCCGCCGCCGCGATGACGCAATACGCCGCCGCCGCATACCCCGTGTGCGGCAGGGACACCTCCACGACCTCCGCGCCCGCCCTCGCGCAGCCCTCGATCGCTTGGCGCACGTCATCCGCGCCCTTCGCGAAATACTCCCTCGGCACCCCGACGCGCAGGCCCTTGAAACCGCCGCGCAACGCCGCGCAATAATCCGGCACCGGCACATCCGCCGTCATGCCGTCCAGCGGGTCATGCCCCGCCATCACCCGCAACAGCGTCGCCGCCTCCTCAACCGTACCCGCGAGCGGCCCCGCCGCGTCCATCGACGACACATACGCCGCCACGCCATAACGCGACACCCGCCCGTAAGACGGCCTCAGCCCCACGCACCCGCCAGCCGCCGCCGACCGCCGCGTCTCGCCCCCCGAGTCCACCCCGACCGCCGGCAGGGCCCCGCCCCTCACGACAACCGCGCCCGCCCGGCGCAGACGCGCAACCACCGTCGCGTCGAACGGGGCGACATACCCCTCCAGCATTTTCAGGCCGCCCCAAAGCGGCTGCCCCGCAATGCTGACCACATCCTGAACGGCAAGCGTCATCCCTGCAATATCCATGGCCTACGCATCCTCCACGATTTTCGGCAGCCTGAACTCAAGCCCGTTGCGCTCCGGCGCGATGCCCAGCGCGTGCTCCCGCACGTCAGGGTTCTCGACCGTATCCTCGCGGAACGCGCTCACCGCCGCCGCCAGCCCGCAGACCGTCGGCTCCACGCCGGACACATCCGCCTCGCCGATTTTCCCGACATACTGGAGAAGCCCCTCCAGCTCCCCCTGCAACCGCGCAGACTCCCCCGGCTCCAGCGCGACCTGCGCCAGCCCCGCCACATACGCCACATCAATCTCCTGCTCCACGGGACACTCCTTTCCGACCGAAAAATCTCTTGCAAAATAAAGGCGATATTTTAGCCGTTCCCCTCGGGCAAAACAAGGATAAGATTTCACGAGCGCTCAGTTTCTGATGGCAACGGAGGGGCAAACGGAACCACCGATCCGAACCAGCGTGGGCTGGCCCGAATCGGCGGATGGGAAAGGCGGGCGCCGCCTCACCGCGCCACGAAGGCGTAGGCGTTGCGGAACATCCGCATCCACGGCCCGGCCTCGCGGGTGAAGAGGCCGGCGGGTTTGTAGGACAGCTGCACGGCGCGGAAGCCGCGCTCGGGGTGGGGCATGAGGATGGTGGCGCGGCCGTCGCCGGAGGTGAAGCCCGTCTGGCCGCCTTTGGAGCCGTTGGGGTTCCACGGGTAACGCTCGGTCGCCTCGCCGCGGCCGTCCACGAAGCGCAGCGCCGCGACAGCGCCCTGCCCGCCCTCCGCGAAGCCCTCGCTGTGCGCGACGGCGATCGGGAGGCGCGAACCGGCCATGCCGCGCAGCAGCACGGAGGGCGAGTCCAGAACCTCGACGGTCGTGTACCGCGCCTCGAACTGCTCGGAGGCGTTGCGGCGGAACGCGGGCCAGTGCGCCGCGCCGGGGATGAGGCCTTTCAGTTGCGAGAGCATCTGGCAGCCGTTGTTCACGCCGAGCGTGAAGGTGTCGGGGCGCTCGAAGAAGCGTTTGAACATCTCGGCGAGCCGCGCATCGCTCAGGATGCCTTGCGCCCAACCGAGGCCCGCGCCCAGCACGTCGCCGTAGGAGAAGCCGCCGCCCGCGGCCAGCCCCTGCGCGTCGGCAAGGTCAACGCGGCCTTCGAGCAGGTCGGTCATGTGGACGTCGGCGGCCTCGAACCCGGCGAGGGTGAAGGCGGCGCCCATCTCGGCGTAGCCGCTCATGCCCTGCTCGCGCAGGATGGCGACGCGGGGGCGCTGGCTCACCTGGATGGGGGCGGCCTCGTCGGGGTCGAACGTGACCTTGAAGGTCATGCCGGGGTCTTGCTCGTCGAGGGCGTTGTCGTACTCCTGCGCGGCGCAGGCGGGGTTGTCGCGGAGCGTGCGTATGCGGTACGACAACTCCGACCATGCGCGGCGCAACTGGCGCAGGGTCATGTCGATGACGGCGTTGCCCGCGGCCTTGATTTTCACGACGGGGTCATCCGTGGGATGGCCGATGGCGACGCACAGCGGGGCCTTGGCCAGGCCGTGTTTCGCCAGCACCTGCATGACGGCGTCGAGGTTCTCGTTGGCGACCTGCACGATGGCGCCGGGCTCTTCGCTGAAGAGTGCGCCGAACGCGTCCGCGCCGGGCAGTTCGACGGACGCGCCGCGGCCGCCGGCCATGGCCATCTCGGCGAGCGTCACGGCCACGCCGCCGTCGGAGCGGTCGTGGTACGCGAGCAGCAGGCCCTGCGCGACGAGTTCCTGCACCGCGTCGAAGAACGCCCGCACCAGCGCGGGGTCGTCCGCGTCCGGCGGGCATTCGCCGACCTGATTATAGACCTGCGCGAGCGCGCTCGCGCCGAGGCGGTTGCGCCCTTGGCCGAGGTCGAGGAGCAGGAGCGTGCTGCTGCCGGGCTTGAGGTCGGGGGTGAGGGTCTTGCGCACGTCGCGCACGGGGGCGAACGCGCTGACGACGAGGCTCAGCGGCGCGACCTGCCGATGCGACGCGCCCGCGCTGTCCTGCCACACGGTGCGCATCGAGAGCGAGTCCTTGCCCACCGGGATGGCCACGCCGACCCGCGGGCAGAAGTCCATGCCGACGGCGCGGACGGTGTCGAAGAGTTTCGCGTCCTCGCCGGCCTCGCCGCACGCGCACATCCAGTTGGCGGAGAGTTTGACGTTGCCGATGGGCCCCACGTCCGCCGCCGCGATGTTCGCCAGCGCCTCCGCCACGGCCATGCGCCCCGAGGCGGGCCCGTCGAGCAGCGCGACCAACGTGCGCTCGCCCATGGCCATCGCCTCGCCTGTGGTGGACTGGTAGCCCGTGGCCGTCACCGCGCAGTCCGCCATCGGCAACTGGTACCGCCCCACCATCGGGTCGCGGCTCACCAGCCCCGTCACCGTGCGATCCGCGCCAGCGGCGAGGAACGTCTTGTCCGCGACCGCCGGGAGGCGCAACACGCGCAACAGCGCATCCTCCGGCGTGACGCCCGCGAGGTCCAGCGCCTGCGTCGCCTCCGCCGCGTGCTTCACGTCGCGCACCATGCGCGGCGGCTTGCCGAGCAGCACGCCGATGTCCATGTCGATGGGGCGGTCGCCGAAATGCGAATCCTCCAGCACCAGCCGACGGTCGTCCCGCGCCACGCCGATGAACGCCACGGGGCAACGCTCGCGCGCGCAAAGCGTCTCGAACATCGCGCGGTCTTTCGGGAGAATCACCAGCACATAACGCTCCTGCGCCTCGCAGCACCAAATCTCCATCGGGCTGAGCGACCTGTCCGCGTTGGGGATGTCGCGCAACTGGAACGTCGCGCCCGTCCTCTCGATGAGTTCAGGACACGCGTTCGACAGCCCGCCCGCGCCCACGTCGTGAATGCTCAAAATCGGGTTCGCGTCGCCCAGCGCGACACACGCATCGATGACCCCCTGGCAGCGGCGCTGAATCTCCGCGTTGCCGCGCTGCACCGAATCGAAATCCAGCGACTCGCCGCTGCTGCTCGTCTCCAGCGACGACGCCGCGCCGCCGCCCAGCCCGATACGCATCGCCGGCCCGCCCAACTGCACCACCAGCGCGCCCGGCACGACCTCCTTCTTCTGCACGTTGCGGCGGCGGATGTTGCCCATGCCCCCCGCCAGCAGGATCGGCTTGTGATAGCCACGGTAACGCCCCGCGACCTCCTCCTCATACGTCCGCAGGAACCCGCAGATCGTCGGGCGCCCCGACTCATTGCCGTACGCCGCGCAACCCGCCGCGCCCTCCAGCGCGACCCCCAGCGACGGCGTCAGCCGCCCCGGGAACTCCGCGAAATCCTTCTCCCACGGCATCCTGAAACCCGGCACGTTCAGGTTCGAGACCATCACCCCCGCCAACCCCGCCTTGCTCCCCGCGCCCGTGCCGGTGGCCGCCTCATCGCGGATCTCGCCGCCCACGCCCGTCGCCCCCCCCGGATACGGCGACACCGCCGACGGGTGGTTGTGCGTCTCCGCCTTCATCAGGATGTCCACCTGATCCAACTCGAACGCATACGCCCGCGTCACGGGGTCCACGAGGAGCATCCGCGCCTGCGCCCCCTCCGCCACGCCCGAGTTGTCCTTGTACGCCGACAGCGTCCCCTCCGGGTGACACGCGTGGGTGTTCTTGATCATCTGGAAGAGCGACATCTCCTCACGCTTCCCGTCGATGACCCACTCCGCGTTGAAAATCTTGTGGCGGCAATGCTCCGAGTTCACCTGCCCGAACATCACCAGTTCCGTATCCGTCGGGTTGCGCCCCGCCGCCGTGTAACTCGCGAAGAGATAACGCACCTCCTCATCGCTCAGCGCCAGGCTCATGTCGCGGTTCGCCTCCTCCAGCGCCACGGCCCCGCGCCCCAGCACATCGAACGACCGCCCCGGCTGCGGCGGCAGACACGCGAAGAAATCAGCGAGGCCCGTATAAACCCCCTCCCGCATCCGGTCATGCAAACACCCAACGTTCAGCACGGGACAGCCACCGTCCAACGGATTGCCGCAACGCGCAGAGGCTTCCACTTGATTATTGGGTGTTGGATGTTGGATATTGGATATTGAATAATGGATTCCCCGCTCCACGCGCACGACGCCCTCCACGCCGCACCCCCGCAGAAACTCCCCCGCCTTCGACGACCACGGCGAGACCGTCCCCCTGCGCGGCAGCACGAAAAAGCCACCCTCCGCGACCGCCTCCTCCGACGCGCCCAGCAACGCGCACACCCGCGCCATCGCCCCCGCGTCCAGCGCATCCTCCGTCTCCAGCAGATACACGAACCGCGCCTCGACCGCGCCCCCGGCCATCTCCCTCAACGCATCCAAACGGAATTTCGGGAACGCATCCCCGCCCTGCAATACCATCATCTTCAGCATAAGCACAACACCTCCATAAAACCCATTATGATACCCTACACCTGCCCGCGGTGTAAAGCATAAAGGAGGACAGGATGCATGCGCCCCTTCAAGGGAATTTCTGACTGCCGCGAGTGTCCTGCAAAATACAGATTTCACGATGCAGGGCGGAAGCCCTGCGCTCCCGGCACGATGGAGGGCGAGCGTCCTCGCGAGCCGTCAGGCACATTGCGACTTCCTGCACCATTGATCGCACACCGCGCCAATGGGGTCCTCCTGTCTCACCCTGGAGTGCGGCGGGGTTTCCCCCCTTTATCACATTTCCATAATTCGTAATTGCCACTTCCTGTCAAGTGTGTTATTGTATCAGCACATCTTACGAAAGGGGTTTTTATGAAGACAAGTATTTCTCGCCGTCATTTCTTGGCGACCGCAGCAACGGTCTCTGTGCTTCCGCGCAGCATTTTCGGGCAGGACGGCAAGCCGGGCGCGAACGGCAAGCTGAACATCGCGGGCGTGGGCATCGGCGGCATGGGCGGGGGGAACCTCGGCGCGGTCGCGAACCACGGCCACCGCGTGGCGGCGCTCTGCGACGTGGACCCGCGCCACTCCAAAGGCACCCGCGACAAATATCCCGACGCGAAGTTCTATGTGGACTTCCGCGAGATGCTCGCGCAGGAGAAGGATTTGGACGGTGTGCTCGTCGCGACGCCCGACCACACCCACGCGGTCATCGCCGCCGCCGCGATGAAGGCGGGCAAGGCGGTGTTCGTGCAGAAGCCGCTGTGCCACGACATCTTCGAGTGCCGCGAGCTCATGCGCATCGCCAAGGAGACGAAGGTGCCGACGCAGATGGGTATCCAAGGCCGTTGCGACAACGGGCTCTATGTGATTCAGGAATGGATCGCGGCGGGGGCCATCGGCGATCTTATGGACATCGACGCATGGTGCGACCTCTCCTACTATCCATGGGGTCACGCCTACTGGAGCTCCCCGCTCGGCCGCAAGCCCGCTGAGGGCCAGCCCGTGCCGGAGGGGCTGGCGTGGGACTTGTTCCTCGGCCCGGCCGCCGACCGCGCGTTTCACCGCTGCTACCACCCCGGCTGCTGGCGCCCGTGGTGGGACTTTGGCAACGGCATGATGGGCGACCGCGGCGCGCACACGCTCGACTCCGTGTTCTCGGTGCTGGGCTGCCGTATGCCCACGGAGATTGACGCGACCTCCAGCGACCTCAACCCCGACACGCACCCCGTCTCCGCCATCATCACCTTCCGCGTCCCCGAGGCGAACGGGCAGAAGGCCATGAAGGTCACGTGGTACGAAGGCACGCGCCCGCCGCGCCCGCAGGGTCTGCCCGACGACCAGAAGCTCCCCGGCGAGGGCGGCATCATCTTCCACGGCACGAAGGGCAAGATCATCGCCGGCGTGTACGGCGGCAGCCCGTACATCATCCCCGAGGCCGCGCGCACGGCCGCGGGCCGCCCGCCGCAGACGTTGGAGCGCCCCAAGGGCGGCATCGAGGGCAACTGGCTCAACGCCATCATCAGTGGCGGCAAGACCTGCGCGGACTTCGACTACTCCGCGCGCCTCACCGAGTTCACCATGCTCGGCAACGTCGCCAAGCGCGTGGACGGCCGCATCATCTGGGACGAGGCCGCCATGCGCGTCACCAACAACGACGCCGCCAACGCCTTCATCAAATGCCCCCGCCGCGAAGGCTGGGACTTGTAACCCGTTTCAGTGGCGGAAGCTGCGCTGGCCGGTGAAGACCATCGCGATGCCCGCGTCGTTGCAGCAGTCGATGATGTCCCAGTCGCGGATGGCGCCGCCGGGCTGGACGATGGCGGTGATGCCTTCGCGGATGCCGACCTCTGCGCCGTCGCGGAAGGGGAAGAAGGCGTCGGACACCATGCTGCAACCGGGCAGCCCGCCGCGCCGCGCCTTGACCTCTTCGTCGATCTCCGCCATGAGCCCCCTACCCTGCCCGCCGAATTTCAGCGCGAGGTCGTTGTAGGGCGTGGCGTGGCGCTCCCACGCAAGCCAGTCGGCGAGCTTGCGGTAGGCCTTGTCGCGCGCGATTTCGGCGACGCCCACGCGGTCCTGCTCGCCCGTGCCGATGCCGACCGTCGCGCCGTCCTTCACGTACAGCACGGAGTTGCTGGTCACGCCCGCCTCGACGAGCCACCCGAAGATGAGGTCGTCGTATTCCTGCGGCGTGGGCAACCGTTTGATGGTGTGCGCCGTGCCGTCCTTCGTCACGCACTCGGCGGGGATGAGCTGCGCGGCGGTGCGCGCCTCGGGGACGAACGACCACTGCGCGACGATGCCGCCGTCGATGAGCGACTTGAAGTCCACCACGCGCTGCGCGACGAAGCGCGTCAGGTTCGCCATGTTGTTGATGCGCATGACGCGCAGGTTCTTCTTCGCGGCAAAGATGTCCATCACCCCCGGCGCGAACTCGGGCGCGACGACGACCTCCGCGTATGCCTCCGCGATGAGCGTCGCGGTCTCCACGTCCACCTCGCGGTTGAGCGCGATGCACCCGCCGAACGCCGCGAGGCGGTCGGCGCGGTTGGCGCGGGAATACGCCTCCGCCAGCGTCGCCGCCTTCGCCACGCCGCACGGGTTGTTGTGCTTGACGATGACCGCGCAGGGCGAGCCATCGAGGTAGCGCAGGATGTTGAGCGCGTTGTCCGCGTCGGTGAGGTTGGTCTTACCGGGGTGCTTGCCGGACTGGAGCAGCTCGGGTGCGGAGGCGAGGTAGTTGCCGGGCGCGAGCGCGGTGACCTCGCCCAGCGCGAGGTTGCCGTTCACGAGCTTGTAGAGCGCGGCCTCCTGACCGGGGTTCTCGCCATAGCGCAAGCCCTTCTCCTCGCCGTCGATGACCCACGCCACCTTCTGGTAGCGCAGGGTCTGGCGTGTCCCGCCGTCGATGAACGCGATCTCCATCTCGGGCGTGAAGTGGTCATCCATAATCGTCTTGTACGCAGCTTTCAGGTCGATAGCCATGATGTGTCCTTTCTCTCTGAGAAACCATGTTATTAAACCACAAATCCAAAACGAACACCATCCTTTTCGGATTCTAGAAAACTGGAATTTTCCTGCTGTTAAGGCTTGACTTAAATGCCTGAATCCTTCATAATGAATTGCTCTTTTTAGTATCACTAGGGATTTTTTAATGTGACGCGCGACAGGTTTAAATGGTCAATCGAAACCGTGAACCCCGATGCACCTCGGGGGGCTTTCAAACACGCCGTGTTCGATTTCGACGGGACCATCAGCCTCATCCGCGAGGGCTGGCAGCAGATCATGATCCCGTACTTCACGGAGGAGCTTCTCAACACGCCGCAGGGCAAGGGGAAGTGCCGCGAGGAGATGGAGGCGTTCGCGCGTGACTTCATCTATGTGCTGACGGGGAAGCAGACGATTTACCAGTGCATCCGCCTTGCGGAGGAGGTGGCGCGTTTCGGCGGCACGCCGCGCGATCCGCAGGCGTACAAGGATGAGTACCACCGCCGCCTGAGCGTCAAAATCGAAGACCGCATCGCGGGGCTGACGGACGGGACGCAGAGGCCTGTTGACCACGTTGTGCCGGGGTCGTTCGATCTGCTGGACGCGCTGGCGGCGCGGGGGGTGCGCCTGTACCTCGCGAGCGGGACGGATGAGGTGTATGTGAAGCAGGAGGCCGCGCTGCTGGGCGTGGACGGGTATTTCGGCAAGCACGTCTATGGGGCGCAGACGGATTACAAGACGTTCTCGAAGAAGATGGTCATCGAGCGCATCATCCGCGAGAATGATTTGCACGGGAGCGAGCTGCTGGGCTTCGGGGACGGCTACGTCGAAATCGAAAACGTGAAGTCCGTGGGCGGCTTCGCGTGCGGCGTGGCGACGGACGAGGTGAGGCGCTGGGGCCTCGACGAGTGGAAGCGCGAGCGCCTGACGCGCTCGGGCGCGGACATCATCATCCCCGACTACACGGAGACGGGCGCGTTGATGGAGTTTCTTTTCGTGGCGTGATGCAAAGGGGTTGTATGATTTTTTTAACCACAATAGACACAATAGATTTCACAATAGACACAAGGGCTATCGTGTCCATTGTGTATCCTATTGTGTCTATTGTGGTTAAAGGAAGACAGGTCAAATGACTGAACAACGCATAAAGCATATTTTGGACGGCTTCCCGCGAATCAAGGTCGCGGTCATTGGCGATTACTTTCTTGACAAGTGGCTGACCATCGACCGCAGTCTCGACGATGTTTCGGTGGAGACGAAGCTGACCGCGTATCAGGTCGTCGGCAAGCGCATCTTCGCGGGCGCGGCCGGCACGGTGACGTCGAACCTGTCCGCGCTGGACATCGGGGAGCTCTACGCGGTCGGCTTCATCGGTGATGACGGCGAGGGCTTCGAGCTTTTGCGCGACCTCCACGCCAAGCGCGTGAATACCGATTACCTCATCCGCAGTACATGCGTCATGACCCCGACCTACACGAAGCCGATGTTCCTCGCGAACGGCGTGGAGACGGAGTCCAACCGCCTCGATTTCAAGAACAAGGGCGTCACCCCGGCGGAGCTCGAGGCGCAGGTCGTCCAGAACCTCTGGGCTGTCGCGCCGCAGGTGGACGCGATCATCGCGCTCGACCAGATCGACGACGCGAACCACGGCGTGATCACCGGCCGCGTCCGCGAAGAGCTGGCGAAGGTGGCGGACGCTTACCCGAATCTCATCGTCTATGCGGACTCGCGCGCGTTCATCGACAAGTTCCGCAACATCATCGTCAAGTGCAATGACCTGGAGGCGGTGCGCATCGTGCGGCCGGACTTGGCGGAGACCAAGCAAGAGCTTGACGTGGTGAAGGCATGCCTGACGGAGCTCGCGAAGCTCACGGGGCGGCGCGCGTTCGTGACGTGCGGGAAGCGCGGGGTCCTGGCGCTGCGCGACGACGGCGAGGCGGCGCTCATCCCCGCACCGCCGGACACAGGGCCGGTTGACACCGTGGGCGCGGGCGACGCCTGCACGTCCGGCATCGTGTCGTCGCTGTGCGCAGGGGCGACGGCAGAGGAGGCGGCGCTGGTCGGCAACCTCGTCTCCTCCATCACGGTCCAGTTCATCGGCGAGTGCGGCACCGCATCTCGGGAGGGCGTCCTCAAACGTTTCGGCGAGCACTACGGCGCGCCCGCGTAACAACAATCTCACAGTACAGTAAATCACAAAGAAGGAGTTCACAATGTCGAAGAAACAAGTCAAGTTCATGTGCACCGCATTCCGCGACGGTTTCCAGTCCGTGTACGGCGCACGTGTGTTCGCGAAGGATTTCATGCCGGCCGTCATGGCGGCGTATGACGCCGGCATCCGCTGGTTCGAGGCGGGCGGCGGCGCACGCTTCCAGTCGTGCTACTTTTACTCGCAGGAGGACGCCTTCGACGTGATGGACCAGTTCCGCAAGGCCGCGCCGAACGCGGACCTGCAGACGCTCTCGCGCGGCGTGAACGTCGTGGGCCTGACGTCCCAGCCCTCCGACATGATCAAGCTCCACGCCCAGCTCTTCAAGAAGCACGGCATGAGCTCCATCCGCAACTTCGACGCGCTCAACGACGTCGAGAACCTCAAATGGTCCGGCCAGTGCATCCACGACGCAGGGCTGAAGCATGAGGTCGTCGTGACCCTCATGGGCCTGCCCCCGGGGCTGGAGAGCGGCGGCGCGCACACGCCCGAGTTCTACGAGAGCCGCCTCAAAGGCATCCTCGACGCCAACATCCCCTTTGACCGCGTGTGCTTCAAGGACGCCTCCGGCACGGCCACCCCGGCCGTCGCCTACGAGACCGTCAGGCGCGCCCGCAAGCTCCTGCCCGCCGGAACCCACATCCAGTACCACACCCACGAGACCGCTGGAATCGCGGTGCTGTGCTACAAGGCCGCGCTCGAGGCCGGCGCCGACGGCATCGACCTCTCCATGACCCCCGTCTCCGGCGGCACCTGCCAGCCCGACATCATCACCATGTGGCACGCCCTGCGCGGCACGGACTTCGACCTCGGCATCGACGTGGACAAGATCCGCAAGGCCGAGCAGGTCTTCCGCGACTGCATGGCCGACTACATGCTCCCGCCCGAGGCCCTCGCCGTTGACCCCTCCATCATCTGGTCGCCCATGCCCGGCGGCGCGCTCACCGCCAACACCCAGATGCTCCGCGACAACAACATGCTCGACCGCTACGACGACCTCATCGCCGAGATGTTCGACGCGGTGCGCTGCGGCGGCTACGGCACGTCCGTCACGCCCGTCTCGCAGTTCTACGTGCAGCAGGCCTTCAACAACATGGCCTTCGGGAAATGGAAGAAGATCGCCCCCGGCTACGGCCGCATGGTCCTGGGCTACTTCGGCAAGACCCCCGTCGCGCCAGACCCCGCCATCGTGAAGATCGCATCCGAGCAGCTGAAGCTCGAGCCCACCACCAAGACCGCCTTGGAAGTGGACGACGCCGACCCCAAGAAGGGGCGCAAGGCCGCCGAGAAGGCCCTCGCCGACGCCGGCCTGCCCATCACCGACGAGAACGTCTTCATCGCCTCCTGCTGCGAGGACAAGGGCATCCTCTTCCTCAAGGACCCCAAGAAGGCCCCCATCGGCGTGCGCAAGAACGAGAAGAAGGCGGAGGGCGCCGAACCCGCCGCCGCCGCCGCGCCCAAGGCCGGCGGGAGCAGCGTCACGGTCAACGATAAAGCGCCCTGCGGCGGGGTCGTGCTCCAGGCCGTCATCAACGGCAAGGAATACTTCTTCTCCATCCAGGACGGCACGGGCGCCGCGCCCGTCGCATACGCCCCGGCCTACGCGCCGCCGCCGTATGGGTACGCGCCGCCGCCGCCCGGATATGCGCCCGCCGCCGCACCTGCGGCACCGGCCGTAGCCGCGCCCGCCGCCGCCGCACCCGCGGCGCCCGCCGCAGCCGCGCCCGCGCCTGCCGCCGCCGAAGGCCAGCCCGTCAAGGCGACCCTCCCCGGCGTCATCCTGCGCATCCTCCGCGACACCGGATCCGCCGTCAAGTCCGGCGAAGACATCCTCGTCATGGAGTCCATGAAGATGGAGATCCCCATCAAGTCCCCGGCCAACGGCACCGTCCTCAGCATCGCCGTCCAGCCCGGCGACAAGGTCAACAACGGCTCCATCCTCGCGACGATCGGGTAAGGCGTTCGGCAGTCAAAAAGAGCACGGCAGGTCTCACGGCCTGCCGTGTTTTTTGCGTCTAAAACCGCCGCCTCGATTCAAAGACCACCCGCGTTGATTTTTTCAGACGCCGCTTTACAAAATGGGATATGCGACACTGGGCGGTTAGGTGGGCTAGTGCCCTGTAAAATACAGATTTCACGATGCAGGGCGGAAGCCCTGCGCTCCCGGCACATGGAGGGCGAGCGTCCTCGCGAGCCGCCCGTCCCCCCGTCCCCGTGTCCCCCTCAATCGTAGTCCCGTAGTCCGTAGTCCCGTAGTCCCCAAATCCGGCAGG
>WRJS01000115.1 GCA_009778475.1 Kiritimatiellota bacterium
ATCCGGCATCACCCACTTCATGGGATTGCCCACGCGGTCCGACAGCCCCCACCCCGCCAGCGACACCCCCTGCCCCCCGCGGTTCAGCAACTCGACCCAATCCGACGCATCCCCGTCCTCATCCAGCAACGCGCCCGCGCTCGACGACAACACCTCATTGATGACGACATCATCCGCCGCCACCGCCAACGCGCCCGCACACGCCACCGCAAGCATAACATATTTCAACAGCATAGAGTTCTTACCCATTTCATTTATCATCTTATATCTTCCGCTCGATTGTCAAGGGGAAGTTTCGAGCTTCGGGCTTTTATAGTTATTTAACCTGATGTTGTCACACATGTCCAGTAAAACACAGATCTCACGATGGAGGGCGAGACAGGGGACCCCATTGGCGCGGCGTGTGGCCAATGGGGCAGGAAGCCGTTAGGCACATTGCGGCTTAAATGACGATAGATATGCTTCTGCGGCTCGCGGGGACGCTCGCCCTCCATATATGGCGAAAACTCGCAAAAAGCGCACGGCGTATGCCGTGCGCTTTTAAAACTCGAAACCAACGAAGCCGCCCCGTCTATTCAATCGGGATGATGGACTCAATCTTGGCTTTGTCTCGCAGACCTTGGACATAGTCTTGAACCAAAGGCTGGGCTTTCTGCTGCTTGATATAATTACGAACATCATCCGCAGACGGGATAGGCTGAATGCGCTGCTCCCGATCGAACGCCAGAAGGATGTGCGAAGCGGTGGCGGTCTCGGGCGTCGCCGGGGTGTCGTCCGTCGCCTCTGTCGCCGCGTTCCTCTCGGTGACGAGAATCAGGTGGTAGCCGAATTTGGTCTCGACGATTTCGCCGACCTTGCCGATTTCCTGCGTGAAGGCTGCGTCCTCAAACTCCTTCACCATCATGCCGCGCTGGAAGGCGCCGAGGTCGCCGCCGCGCTCTTTGCTCTGGCAGGCCGAGTGCTCCTTGGCGAGCTCGGCGAAGTTCGCGCCGTCGGCGAGCTTCTTCTTGATGTCCTGAATCTTGGCGAGCTTGGCCTCTTTGCCCTCCAGGTTCTTGTTGGCCTCTTCGGCGGCGGCGTTCTGCGCCTTGATGGAGTCGAAGAGCGCATCGACTTCGGCGTCCTCAACCTCGACAGGATCAACCAGCTTCACCTGCAGCAGTTTCTCGAACAACATATTGTCCGCAAATTCCTTGCGGGCAATCTCTTCGCCGAGCGGATGAGCCTTGAAATAGGCTTCCGATGAATCCGCTACTCCTCTCTCTTTAACCTGCTCCTCTAAACGTGCGATGCCTTTCTGGCGATCTTCCTCTGTGAGCGTGATGCCCTCTTTCTTCACCTCGTTGAGGAGGACGGCCTTTTGGACGAAGTTGACGATGAGCTGGCGCTCGATACGATCACGCATCTCTTCCATCTGTTCTTCAGGGACATTCTGGACTTTCAGCACGCGCTCGGTAATCTCGTCCATTTCTTTGCGCAGGTACTTCACGCCGTCAACGGAGGCCACCACCTCGTTAGGGTCCCCTGTGGGGCCTTTCCCTTCCTGCTTCTTGCAGCCGGGTGTGAGGGCGAACGTGAACGCCAGCGCGGCGCAACATAACGGCAAACATTTCATAGTCTCAGGTCTCCTCTGACGCATCAACCGTGCGTTTTGTGTCATCCATCATCTCCATCGCGACACGGCGAACGGTCGCCGGCACGTCGAGATGAAAAGAAATGAATATACCAAAAAATCGGGATAATCCAAGCGAAACTTTTGCCTCGGCATCATTTTTCTTTTCGGGGGGGGGGGCGCCGGGGAGGCGGGGCAGCGCCTCGCCACGAAGCGCGAGGAAGCGCTCCTGAACGGCGCGGTGGAGGGAGATGACCGCCTCGCCGGGCCGGGGCGCCGCAAGGTGGGCGCAGAGGATGCGTCCGGCGGGCAGGGAGAAGCGGTGCCACTCGGCGGGCGCGGCGTGGCATTCCGGGCAGAGGGTCAGGTCGGGCAGGAGGCCGAGGTGGTGGAGGAGGCGCATCTCGTAGCGCAGGATGACATTGCCGCAAGCGGCGGGCGCCGGGACGGACGCAAGGGTGTCGAGGGCGGCGGCGAGGGAGGCGAAGATGTCGGGGTGCGGCTGGCGGGGGGGCGCGGCGCGGGCGGTGAGGTCGGCGAGGTACGCGGCGGCGGCGGCGGCGCGCCAGTCCTCGCGCAGGGCGTCGCGGCGGTTGAGGGGCGCGCACTCGCGGATGGCGTGGATGCCGTTGCGCTCGCGGGGGTAGAAGAGCAGCTCGCAGGTGTAGAAGAGGTCGTACTGGCCGAGGAACGCGCTCTTGGGGCGGCACGCGCCCTTGACGGAGGTCACGACGCACCCGTGGCCCGGGGTCAGCCACGTGACGATGTGCGAGGTCTTGGACCACGGGCGGATCTGCAGCGCGATGGCCTCGGTCTTATGGTAGGGGGGCATGGGGAAGTTCGGAGTTAGAAGTTCGGAGTGCGGAGTTGGGAGTGCGGGGTTAGAAGTTGGGAGTTGGTTCGCACTTATTACCTATTACTTATTACCTATTACCTTTTACCTATTACTTGCTATTTCTCTCCCTGCTTTTTCGGTCATGATCGCGCCGGCGGAGATGATGAGGTTGAGGGCGGTGTTCACGTCCATGTCGAGGAAGACGACGTCGCGCTTCGGGTAAATCAGGTAGAAGCCGGTGGTGGGGTTGGGGGTGGTGGAGATGAAGACGTTGATGCACTCCAGGGGCTGGCCGTTCTCGTCGCGGATGTGGTCGGCGATGACGGGCGCGGTGCCGGCGGTCATCAGGCCGATGGTGTAGCAGCCGGGGTGCGGGTAGCGGATGAGGACGACGGAGTCGAACATGGACTCGCTGCGGTTCTCGATCCAGTCGCGGAACTGCTTCAGGAATTTGTAGATGGTGCTGATGAGGGGGATGCTGGCGAAGAGGCTGTCGATGAAGCGCGTGAGGCGCTTGCCGAGGTAGAAGGAGATCAGCCCGATGATGTACAGGAGCAGGACGATCACCAGCAGGACGAGCAGCTTGAGCAGGTACCCGCCCAGCATGTTGATCTCCGGGAAGTGCCGCTTCGGGAACCACGCCGTGGCGAGGTTGAGCAGGGAGTTGAAGATCCAGATCGTCGCCATCACGGGCGTGACGAACAGGATGCCCGCGAAGATGCGGTTGCGGATGCTCGAGAGGCGGCTTTGCCGGGGGAGCAGTGACGGGGGCGGCGGGTTCTGCATAAGGCTCCTTGTGTGGGCTCGGTGTTTCGTTTCGGGTTGCGGCCTAGGCCTTGTTTTCCGCGGCCGGCGCCGGGGCGCAAGAAGCCCGCCTGCGGTGCGCGGCGCGGGCGCGGATGAACGCCGTCACGCAGACCGGCACGGACAGCAGGTAGAAGATGCCGATGACGCCGAGCGTCAGCCACGAGTGCGCCACCAGCATCCCGATGACGAACGCGACGAAGAGCGTCAGGGGCAGCTGCAGGCGCTGGGGGACGCGCATCTTTTTGATGGAGAGCGTCGGCACGCGGCTGGCCATCAGCGTGCCGCAGAACAGGAGCATGAAGCTGCCCACCCACGGCGACTGGAAGACGTCCCAGTCCGTGTGGAGCTCCCAGATGGCCGGGGTCAGCACCAGCCCCGCCGCGCCGGGCGAGGGCAGGCCCACGAAGAAATGCTTCCAGTAGGGCTGCGCGGAGTCGTCGCTGTCAACCATGATGTTGAACCGCGCGAGGCGGAACGCGCCGCACATGGCGTAGAACAGCGCGAACGCCCAGAACATCCCGCGCACGGGATACAGCAGGCTGCCCTTCGGCACCGCCTCCATGATCCAGAAGTACGCGAACAGCGCCGGCGCCACGCCGAAGTTCACGAAGTCCGCCAGCGAGTCGAGCTCCGCGCCGAGCCGCGACGACACTTTCAGAAGACGCGCCATGCGGCCGTCGATGCCGTCGAGGAAACACGCGATGAGGATCGCGACGACCGCGTAGCGCCACTGCCCCTGGCAGCTGAAGCGGATGGACGTGATGCCGCTGGCCGCCGCCGCCATCGTGATGAGGTTCGGCACCATCGCGCGGACGGGGATCTCCCGCCGCGCGTGCGGCTTCGGCTTGCGTTTGCGTATCCTGAACCGGCTCATGCGCGCGGCTCCGTAGGCTGTGTCAGGCGCGCGATGACGGTCTCCCCCGCCACCATCGTCTGCCCGACGCGCACGGCCGGCTCCACGCCCTGCGGCAGATACACGTCCACGCGGCTCCCGAAGCGGATGAGGCCGAAGCGCTCCGCGCGGGCGAGGCGCTGCCCCTCCTGCGCGAGGCTCACGATGCGCCGCGCCACCAGCCCCGCGATCTGCACGAACGCGATCTGCTGGCCGTTGGCCGCGGCCATGAGGTAGAGCTGGCGCTCGTTCGCCTCGCTGGCCTTGTCGAGCGAGGCGTTGAGGGTCTCGCCCGGGACGTAGTGCGTCTTCGTGATGATGCCCTCCGCGGGCATACGGTTGACGTGCACGTTGAACACGCTCATGAACACGCTCACGCGCCAGACGATCGGGCAGGGGTCCAGCCCCAGCTGCTCCGGGATGGGCTCCTGCGAGATGCGGCAGACCGTCCCGTCCGCCGGGCTCACCACCGCGTCCGCGTCCAGCGGCGGCACGCGCTCGGGGTCGCGGAAGAAATAATAGACGCCGACCGGGAGCACCCAGAACAGCAGCGCCACCAGCGGATGCCCCAGCCAGATGAACAGCGAATGGAGCAGGAGCGCCACGCCCCCCGCCGCCAGCACAAAACGTATCCCCTCCCGGTTCACAGGCGGGAACAGGAAATGCGTCCACGTCAAATCAATCCTATCCATAAATCCGAAAACTCCCGAAAGCGATTAGTATGTCATACCCGAAGCCTCTGCGCAAGCGCGGTGTTTGAAAATCAGGAAGTTGCGCGGGGACTACGGACGACGGAACTACAGCTTTTGACCGGGTGTCCCCTCGTCCCTAACCGTAGCCCCGCCATCCGCCGTCCCGCCATCCGCTGTCCCGTAGCCCCCACTCCACACTCCACTCTCCACACTCCACTCTCCACTCTCCACGCTCACGCTCCACATTATTTCCGCACTTTGCGCTTGAAAATCACCACCCTCTCGCCCCATAATAAATCTCTTTACGAACCCATTTCTCAGACACAGGAAGATGCTATGAGCGACACTGCGAACGTTTACTTCACGGATTTCCGTGCGACTTACTCCGAGAACCTGCTTCAGAAACTCCAGCGCCTCATCAAGGCCGCGGGCATGGGCGGGCTGCCGTTCGAGGGCAAGTACACCGCGATCAAAATCCATTTCGGCGAGCCGGGCAACCTCGCGTTCCTGCGCCCCAACTACGCCAAGGCCGTCGTGGACTTCATCACGGCGCACGGCGGCAAGGCCTTCCTCACCGACTGCAACACGCTCTACGTGGGCGGCCGCAAGAACGCGCTCGACCACCTCGACGCCGCCTACGCGAACGGCTTCACCCCCTTCTCCACCGGCTGCCACGTCCTCATCGGCGACGGCCTGAAGGGCGTGGACGACGTGAACGTGCCGCTCCCGGACGGCCACCACGTCAAGGAGGCCAAGATCGGCCGCGCCATCATGGACGCGGACATCTTCGTGAGCCTCAACCACTTCAAGGGCCACGAGATGACGGGCTTCGGCGGCGCGCTCAAGAACATCGGCATGGGCTGTGGCTCGCGCGCGGGCAAGATGGAGATGCACGCCGCCGGCAAGCCCAAGGTCAACGCCGCCGCCTGCATCGGGTGCGGCGTGTGCGTCAAATGCTGCGCGCACGGCGCGGTCGCCGTCGGCCAGCCCGCCGCGAAGGCCGCCGTCACCAAGCGCGTCGCGCACATCGACCCCGCCGTGTGCGCCGGGTGCGGCCGCTGCATGGGGCATTGCCCCAAGGACGCCATCCGCCCCGGCTACGACGAGTCCATCGAGATCATGAACGCCAAGATGGCCGAGTACACGGCCGCCGTCCTGCGCGGCCGCCCGCACTTCCACATCAGCCTCATCTGCGACGTGTCGCCCGAGTGCGACTGCCACGACATGAACGACGCGCCCGTCATCCCCAACCTCGGCATGCTCGCCAGCGCCGACCCCGTCGCGCTCGACCAGGCGTGCGCCGACCTGTGCTGCGCCGCCGCGCCCCTGCCCGGCACCATGCTCACCGAGAGCGCCCCGCACAAGGACCATTTCTGCGCCCTCCACCCCAACACCAACTGGCGCACCGCCATCGCCCACGCCGAGCGCATGAACATCGGCACCAGCAAATACACGCTGGTGCGGTGCTGACCGGAAGGAGGAAGGAGTCCCATGCCTCGATCGTTCATGATCACGGATGCGGAGACGGGTGTGGAGACGGATAATCATCCGTCTCTACGAAATGCGCCATCTGAACATACCGCCGCAGATGTAGAGACGGATGATTATCCGTCTCCGCGAAACACGCCATCTGAACATACCGCCGCAGATGTAGAGACGGATGATTATCCGTCTCCGCGAAACACGCCATCTGAACATACCGCCGCGAATGTAGAGACGGATGATTATCCGTCTCCACACAGGTGATTATCCGTCTCCCCAACCCACACGCGCCAACCGCAATGGACAAATTCCAAAATAAATACCGAATACCGACGTGTCGGTTGCAGGGTTTCGACTATGGTGCCAACCGCTGGTATTTTGTCACGATCTGCACAAAAGACCGGAAATGTTATTTCGGGAAAATCGAGAACGGAACGGGGGTGGAGACGGATGTGGAGACGGATAATCATCCGTCTCTACGAAATGCGCCACCCGAACATATCGCCGCAAATGTGGAGACGGATAATCATCCGTCTCTACGAAATGCGCTATCCGAACATATCGCCGCAAATGTAGAGACGGATGATTATCCGTCTCCCCCAATGCCGTCTCCTCCAATGCCGTCTCCACGAGACACACTATTACCCCGTATCGTGAGGAAAACGAAAATCGGCGAAATCGCGGAGGCGTTCTGGCTGGACATCCCCAATCATTTCCCGTTTGTGGTTTTAGACCGGTTTGTGGTTATGCCCAACCATGTCCACGGGATATTGCTTTTTGATAAAGACGACGCGCCGTGGCAACCGAGTGCGTTCGGGCGGCAGTCGCGAAATCTGGGTGCTGTCATCCGGGGGTTCAAATCGTCGCTGAAGCGTTATGCCGCTGAACACCAGATTGACTTCGCATGGCAGGATCGGTTTTACGACAGCATCATCCGTGGCGACGACGGGTTGTGCGGCGTGCGCGAGTACATTTCCAACAATCCGCAAAACTGGGGTGACGATGAGTTATACACAACGTGATGCGCTTGAAAAACCCAACCGACCTGCCTGGCATTCCCTCTTCCTCTTCGGCCTGCTCTTCTTCGCCGCCGGGGGCGGGATAACGTCCTTCATGGGCATCCGCCCCCTCATCCTGCTCGACCGCGCCCGCGCATGGGCGGAGACCCCGGCCGTCATCCAAGAGATCGACCTCCGCCGTCACCGCGCCCGCAAAGGCGGCACCACCTACAGCCTCGACATACTCTATCAATATGAGTTCAGCGGCCAGACCCACACCTCCGAGCGTTTCTCCTTCTACAGCGGCTCCGACAGCGCGAACTACCACCGCGAAAACTACCGCCGCTACAAACCCTTCGTCACGTCCAAGGAACCTGTCACCTGCTGGGTCAACCCCGCCGACCCGTCCGAGGCCGTCATCGACCGCGCCCCGCGTTTCGAGATGGTGGCGTTCTCGAGCCTCTTCTCGTTAACCTTCGGCCTCGCCGGCCTCGGGATTATGCTGGGCGCGCTCGCCTCGCGCCGCGCCGCGCATGACCCCGGCGCCCGCTCAATCCCCCTGAAGGTCACGCCGCTCTACGTCCTCGCGGGCCTCGCCGCCGCCACCCTCGCCTACACGGCCTTCCTCTTCTGGAAACTCCTCCCCTTCATGCCGTGGCCGTGGCACACCTACCTCATCGCGCTCCCGGCCGCCATCCTCTGCGCCCTCGCCCTGAACCGCTACGCATACGGCAAGGCCTTCGGCGGCGCGCGCCTCGACATGGCCGCCGCCGCCACCGTCGGCGACACCCTCTCGGGCAGCGTCCACATCCCGCGCCCCGTCGAAGGCGAACTCACCGTCACCCTCCGCTGCCAGAAGCAAGTCACCACCGGCTCCGGCAAGCACCGCCACGTCAGCACCACCACCCTCTGGGAGACCGTCGCCACCGTGTTCGCCGTCACCGACGGCATGACCACTACCGTTCCCGTCCGCTTCGCCATCCCGCCCGACCAGCCCGCCGCCACCGACCCCGCCGCCAACCCCTCCGTCACCTGGCAACTCCGCGCCAAGGTCAACCGCCGCACCCTCGCCTTCGACATCCCCGTCCGCGCCAACCCCGCCTCTCCAGCCCCGCCATGAGCGCCCCTGAAAAAAACAAACGCCCCTACGGCGCCATCTTCTTTCTATTCTTTCTCGGGTTGGCATTCTTCCTCGTGGGTTGCGCGACAACATACCTCTTGGTCATCCGCCCCTTCACCCTGCTCGACCGCGCCCGCGCATGGGTCGAGACCCCCGCCCGAATCCTCGACCTCGAACTCGAACGGCACGACGACTCCGATGGCACGACCTACAGCATCAGGATGTGCTATCAATACGAGGTCAACGGCCAGCCCCACACCTCCGACCGCTTCACGGCGTTCGGTGTCTCAGACAACATTTCGGACTACCACCACAGGAACTACAACCGCTACAAGCCCCTCTTCGACGCAAACGAGCCCGTCACCTGCTGGGTCAACCCCGCCAATCCCGCCGACGCCATCATCGACCGCACCCCCCGCTTCGAGATGCTGCTGTCCGCCCACCTCTTCACGTTCACCTTCCCCGCTGCGGGCCTCTGGCTCATGCTCGCACCCTTCCTGTCCTTCCTCAAACCGGCCGCCGACCCCGACGCGCTCCGCATCCCCCTCCGCCTCACCCCCCTGCGCACCTTCGCCCTCCCCGCCGCGCTCACGCTCACCTACACCGCCTTCCTGTTCTCCAAACTCATCCACTTCACGCCGTGGCCATGGCAGGTGTACCCCATCCTGCTCCCGGCCGCCATCCTCACCGTCGTGTTCCTTTACCAGCGCGCCTACCGCAAGGCCTTCAGCGGTGCGCGCCTCGACCTCCCGCGCCCCCCCGCCCTCGGCGACACCCTCTCCGCCGCCCTCCACATCCCCAAGCCCGTCGAAGGCGAAATCACCGTCACCCTCCGCTGCCAGCGGCGTTGCCATACCAGCGACAGCGACGGCGACACCTCCACATCCACCGAGACCCTCTGGGAAAACGACGCCACCGTGCTCGCCGTCACCGACGGCATGACCACCACCGTTCCCATCCGCTTCGCCATCCCGCCCGGCCAGCCCGCCGCCACCGACCCCGGCCGCAACCCCTCCATCACATGGCAACTCCGCGCCAAGGTCAGACGCCGCACCCTCACCTTCGACATCCCCGTCCGCGCCACGCAGCGGCAAGCGATTGGGAAAATGGAAGGGACTTAGGGGACACAGGAATGGCAAGGCGGAGGCCTTGCGCTCCCGGCCATTCCTAATTCCTAATTTTTTCACGGATGGCTATTGACATCCGCCAGCGGTTAAGGTAATATATCCGTTTTTCTTATTGGAAAAGAGGCAAGACAGGTTGAAATGATGAAGACGTTTATTCCGAAGGATCCGGGAGAGAACCGCAACTGGCAGTTGGTGGACGCGACGGACAAGCCGCTCGGGCGGCTTGCAGTGAATATCGCGAACGCGTTGCGCGGTAAGACTAGCCCGACGTTTACCCCCAGTGTGGACACCGGGGATTTTGTGATTGTGGTCAACGCGGAGAAAGTCCGCCTCACGGGCCGCAAACTGGAGCAGAAGGAGTACCAGCGCTATTCCGGCTGGCGCGGCGGCCTGAAACGGTTCTCCGCAGAGACCATGCTGGAGAAGCACCCCGACCGCGTGATCAAGGAGGCGGTCTGGGGGATGCTGCCGAAGAATAACATCGGCCACTGGATGTTGGGCCGCATCAAGGTGTATCGCGGCGCGGAGCACCCGCATCAGGCGCAGAAGCCTGTCGCCGCGGCGTTTTAACGCAGACACGATCAAGAGGTAAAATATGGTGAAAGAGATTGCAGCAGGGACCGGCCGCCGGAAGACGGCGGTGGCGCGCGTGCGCCTGTTCCCTGGCACGGGCCTGTGGAAGGTCAACGACGTCGAGATTGAGAACTACATCCACAGCGACGCGTTGCGTCAGTACCTGGGCCAGCCGCTCGTGCTGACCGGGCTCGAGGGGAAGTATGACGTGTTCGTGTCCGCCAAGGGCGGCGGCATCAGCGGCCAGTCCGGCGCGATCCGCCACGGGCTCTCCCGCGCGCTCATCGCGGCGGACGCGAGCCTGCGCGAGGTCTTGAAGAAGGCCGGCTGCCTGACGCGCGACGCACGCATGAAGGAGCGTAAAAAGCCCGGCCAGCCCGGCGCCCGCAAACGCTTCCAGTTCTCGAAGCGTTAATCGGTTCACGCTTCACATCCTGTCGAATATGCGGGCGCCCAATTCCGGGTTGCCCGTATCTTTGTTTTTTTCGCATAGGTAAATACGATTATGCCATTGACATTTTTGAAGAAACTGGCCGACCGGCTGCTCAGCAAGGCGCCCGCCGGAAAGGGCGCGAAGGCCGCGCCCGCCAAGAAAGACGCCCGCCCCCAGCAGGGCCGCGGCGCAAACCCCGGCCCCAAGCAGGGCAAGGACTGGGCGGCGCGCCCGCAGCGCGGCGGCGGCCGCCACCCTGCCCGCGGCGGCGACGCATCCGGCAAGCCCCGCCCGGCGGGCGACGCGCACAAAGGCCCCCGCAAGCCCCGTCACGAGCAGCAGGGCCAAGCGCCCGCGCAGCAGGCCCAGCCGCCGCACGAGAAGGCCCCGCGCCAGCCGCAGGCGCCCTCGCCGCAGGGCGGCGGCCACGCGCCCGCGCCTCATGGCGGCGGCCGCTCGATCGCGCGCCCGGAGCGCTCGGACCGTCCCGACCGCCGCAGGGGCGGCAGAGGCGGCAGGGGCGGCGGCCGCGACGGCCGCGGCCCCGCACCCGTCAACACCGCCGCGGGCGAGCACCGCCCCGGCGGCGCGGTCGAGGGCGCGGAGGTCGAGCGCCGCCGCACGGAGCACGCCGCGTGGGACCTCGCGCAGTATCAGGTCCCCGAGGCCGAGGGCAAGAAACGCTTCCATGACTTCGACCTGCCGCTGGAGATCCTCCACGCGGTGGCGGACATGAACTTCCAGTATTGCACGCCGATCCAGCAGATGAGCCTGGAGCACGCGCTGGCCGGGAAGAACGTCGCCGGCCGCGCGCAGACCGGGACGGGCAAGACCGCCGCGTTCCTCGTGGCCATCCTCACGCGCTACCTGCGCTCGCCGGAGGCGCGGCAGCAGCAGGGCGGCGCGCCGCGCGCGCTGGTCATCGCGCCGACGCGCGAACTGGTCATCCAGATCTGCAAGGACGCGGACGCGCTCGGCAAATACTGTGGCCTGCGCTCCCTCGCGGTGTACGGCGGCATGGACTACGACCGCCAGCGGCGCGAGGTGCAGGACGCGCCCGTTGACCTGCTGGTCGCGACGCCGGGGCGGCTGCTCGACTTCGTGCGCTCGCGCGTGGTGGACCTCTCGAAGGTGGACACGCTGGTCATCGACGAGGCCGACCGCATGTTGGACATGGGCTTCATCCCCGACGTGCGCTCCATCATCCACCGCCTGCCGCCGAAGGACAAGCGCTGCACCATGCTCTACAGCGCCACGCTGGGCGACGACGTGATGCGCCTGGCCGCGCAGTGGATGGAGGCCCCCGTGCGCATCGAGGTCGAGAGCGACCAGGTCCCCACCGACACCATCAAGCAGATCGTCTATGTCGTGACGAGCAACGAGAAGTTCACCGTCCTCTACAACCACATCCAGCAGTTCCCCGACTCGCGCATCCTCGTCTTCTGCAACCGCAAGTCCACCACCGAGGATGTCGCGCACAGCCTCTCGCGGCGCGGCATCGCGTGCGAGACCCTCAGCGGCGACGTCAACCAGAACCGCCGCCTGCGCGTGCTGGAGGACTTCCGCGAGGGCAAGGTCCGCCTCGTCATCGCCACCGACGTCGCCGGCCGCGGCCTGCACGTGGACGACATCGGCTTCGTCATCAACTTCGACTTCCCCTACGCGCCCGAGGACTACGTCCACCGCATCGGCCGCACCGGCCGCGCCGGGCAGAGCGGCACGGCCATCTCCTTCGCGGACGAGGACGAGTCCTTCACCATCCCCGAAATCGAGAAGTTCATCGGCGAGGAACTGAAGTGCACCGTGCTCCAGCCCGACGCCCCGCTGCTGGCCGCGATCCCCGCGCCCCAGCGGCGCGGCGGCGCGCATCGCTTCCAGCTTTTGCCCGATAATCCGCAATGCGCTATCTGTGCTGATTTGAGGTGCGATGAAAATCGCGCTTTCTTTCGCCATTATTTCGCTCCTGTGATTTGCTTGAAAAGGTCGTGCATTGTCAGCATGCCGCCAGGTTTCATAATGCCGATTTTTACCAACACTTTGTCTTCCGTGCTTATGCTGTCCCAAATCTCGCCCAGCTTTTTGCATTGACTCGCCAAATTGCTGTATTTGCTGTTCGCTGCGCGGTAAATGCCGTCCAGTCCGCCAGCCGCGGCAATCGCTAGCCAGTCGCGCTTTGTTGCAAACTCATTGAATTGCTCCATAGGAAAATATGCGTTTGTATCGCAATACATGGATACCCAGGCCAGCAGCTCCGCGCGGTGGCTCATCTCGCCAATCTGCGGATTGCTTGCCGCGTGGTATTGCCGGAACTCTGGCAGTGCTGGCAGGCGGTTGTAATGCTTGTATTCCAGGTCGCGCGACATCCGCCCCAGGATTTCCTTGCACTGATTCGCGTCAATTCCGACTTGGTTAAGCGCTTCCGTCATAACTTCACAATATTCAGGGGTTATGTCTTGCTGTATCCCCATAACCAGCGCAAATTTGGCGATAATTTTGTTAAACTCGGATGCTTTCATTGTTTTCGCGCTCCTTTTCGCGTTGCTCCAGGATTACTGCCGTTTGGACGGCGGATTTCAATACTCGGGAAATCGGGGGACTGCCAACGGCCGGCGTGCGGGGAAAGTTTCGTTTTTCCCAGGTGCGAACGGCGGCGCGCCAGTCTTTCATTGCTAGGTTGCCGTTATAGTGCCAGCCGCGCGCCGCGTAGTGGTCGATGAAGTCGTTTGCGTCAATGCCGTTGTTGCGCTCGGCGCAATAGGCACGGACTTCTTCGGCCGTTGGCGGTGTGAATTTTTTGGTGGTTGGTGATTTTGCTCGCTGGGGGGCTGAAAGTTCGTAAGAACTTTCAGGGGGAGATATAGATTCTGAACGTAGTGAAGAATATATATCTCTATATGGTTCTGGTTGCTTTCGCTTGGACTTTTGCTTGGACTTTAACTCCGACTTTAAGTTGGGCTTCTGGGGTCGGCCGCCTTTT
>WRJS01000116.1 GCA_009778475.1 Kiritimatiellota bacterium
GTGGCCGTCCGGTATGTAGGTCGAGTAGGAATTGCTCGACTTCCGTACCGGACGGCCACTTACAGAGAGTGACTATACCAGATGTTGTATTAATACAATTGACCTCCTGATGATGAGCACGTGTTTGCTCGAAACATGTAGAGGATTGAAATAAAGGTATTATATAAAAGAACTGTGCGTCAAGTTGGTCACCTACCAGAAGTTATAACGAGATGCACGGTCATAAAAATATAAAAATTTTGAATCAATAGATTTCGTCTTCAGATTAAACTTCTGAATACATTTAATTACCAGAACCAGACTGTATGCACAACATACAGTTCTTGTCGTGTGAATTCACCTATCATTGCCAATCCCTTTAGCTCTGATACTATCAGCATTTATTACAATAAACGTAAAATCTTCGACCATCATAACAAGCAGCCCTTCACAAATTTTCAGTCAAGTACAAAAAAATACAAAACTATATATTTCTATTTATTTTATTCGCAATAGGCTATTATTTAGTCGTTCATTTTAACCGAAATATGACATTAAGAGACGTATCAGTCATTGTAAAAAAACAAACATTTTTCATATTCCATCGAAATGCGGACAGCACTAAAAGCAGTGTATCGGGTGTACCCACGCTACAGCTTGGTACTCTAGCTGAGGGTGCTACAAAGACAAGAGAGCTTCATATGTCCAAACAATTCCAATTTGTGAAATTATAGTCTGATGCTACTTGTATCTGTAAATCGTTCCAATAAATTTAAATCCTTGGACCATTCAGTGCTACCACAGCTTACTAAGAGGGAACTTACTTATGGTACAGCCACTGACAGAAACATTTAGACAAGCTATTCGACGCTCATAAGGAACTTGGTCTAGTAAGTTGTACAGCAAAAATGAGGCAGACGATCATGTCTATTAGTGAGAATATAAGACATAATCACAATTTGTAGAAGAAATATAACAAAAAAATCATTCAAAAATTTGTCGAAATTAATCACATTTCGGGGGGGGGGGGGAGGAGGCGGATGATTACCCGTCGCCCGAAGGCAATGGCACGTGGAGACGGATAATCATCCGTCTCTACGCTTGTCATGGCGCACGGCGAGGACGCCATGCGCTACCTCTTTGGGCGATCCCCCGTCCACAACGTCCCGCTTGTGTTACGAAGGGCGAAGCCCTTCCGTATCATAGCGTAGGGCAACGCCCTACGTATAGGCAATGTGACGTCATCAAGGCTGTAAGCCTTGCATCGGTAACGCATGGCGTCCCCGCCATGCACAAGAGAAGCACGGTGAGGACGCCGTGCGCTACCCGTGATGCAAGGCCTACAGCCTTGAGATTTTTCTTCCGCCCTGACGTAGGGCGTTGCCCTACGCTATGATACGGAAGGGCTTCGCCCTTCGCGGCAAGGACGGCTCCTCGCCACTCACCCCGTCAAGCTCACCCCCCGCTCCTGCGTCGCCTACCCACCTTGGCAACGCGTGTTCGACGTCGGCTTCCGTGTGGTCACGGAGGAGTAAAGGTTATCGTGGATAAGAGGGGGAGGGGGGCGGATGGTGTTCGCCCGCCATTACGCTTCCTCCAGACTCTTCACGTATTAGTTTACCATCAATCCCGAAATAGGATGTTTTTTCATAATAGCCGTTGGCATTATATTGCATCTTTGCTGTTGCAAAGCCGTCTTTTGTTAGGCACGGCTTACCATTAATACCAAAAACAGACGCTTGTATCTGACGACCATTGTTGTCATATTCCATCTTTACTGTTGCAATGCCCTCTTTTGTTAGGCACGGCTTACCACTAATATCAAAAGCAGACATTTGTATCCGGTAACCATTGTTATCATATTTCATCTTTACTGTTGCATAGCCATCTTCTGTTAGGCATGGTTCACCATCGGCGCTAAAATGGGATTCTTGTACTATATTGCCTCTGGCATCCCGATATACATTTTTGAAACCATCGCCGTGAGGTTCTTTCGTCATGGTTGTATCGGCAGACTTACTTCTTTGATTTTTTTTCTTATACTCTAAAGGTTGCGTACCGTCATCAGTAAGTAAAAGTGTTGAACCTTGTACTGTGTAATACCATGATTTGGCTATTAAGGAACTAGTTATATAAAAACGACCATTTTCGGTCTTCCATGTAAAACCCACCTCATCAACGATTCCAGTTCCATCATTGAGAAGTTCCATGTTTTCAGGATTACCTCTTGCATCCCCCTTACTTAACTCCCATCGACCAACCAATGCAGATTTTCTGCCACCATCGCCACAGCCGGAAAAGGCTGATGTTAAGACAAGCAAAACACCTGTCGCCAATATACTTTTCATATTCATCGCAGAAACCTTTCTTAACCTTGTTAATTGATAACCATTCAACCTTTTTCTCCAATTGAAAAAGATGTCACCATTTTGTCATATGTAGTGCAATGTGTAACGAAAAAAGCAACTCAATGCACCACAAATATTTTTTCAATTGTCAACGGAGGTGTTGTGTTTATATTGTAACACATTGTGCTACGTTTTTTGTGTAAATTCTTTTTTCCCCGTATGCTATTATTGACCCCGTATGAAAAAAGGAGATGCGACGCATATACGGCTAGACGAATATGAGCGTGAGCGCCTGAGTGAAATCTCAAGCGTCACGGGGTTGCCGTTTTCCGCGTGCATCCGCGTCCTGATCGCCGCGTTCATCAAGGACTTCGAGAAAAACAAAGGCGTTATCCGCTTCCCGCTCCCGATGGATGCGTCCGCGCGCATTTGGGATGCCATCCAAGAGAAATACGCCATCCCGTCCTACGTCACCTCGCTTGCCAAACTCGAGAAATTCTTGGACCTGATGCAGAAGCACAAGACCGAGAAAGAATAGCGGCGTAGATGGAATGATCCGCAAGGTAGGGCGAAGGCATCTCGCAGAGCCGCGCATGGTGACGGAAGCCTATTGACTTCGGGCGGGCGGGGTGTTATTATCATTGGATTTACAGAAAGGTATTCTCATGAAACAGGTAACGGTGATAACGGGTGCGCTGCTGGCGGCGGCGGTGGCGTTCGGCGCGGAAAACACGCTGACGGACAAGGAGAAGGCGGAGGGCTGGAAGCTGCTCTGGGACGGCGCGACGACCGAGGGCTGGCGGAGCATGAAGGGACCGGACTTCCCTGAGAAAGGCTGGGAGATCAAGGACGGCGAGCTGTCGGTCATCCCCGGCGGCGGCGGCGGGGACATCATCACGACCGCCACCTATTCGGACTTCATCTTTGTCACCGACTTCAAGCTCACCAAGCGCGCGAACAGCGGCGTCAAGTATTTCATCGACCCCGACGTGAACGGCGGCACCGCGCCCGAGTTCCAGCTGCTGGACCACGACCACCCCGACATGGCGCCGGACGCCGACGGGGTAAAGAAGGTCGGCGCGCTCTACAGCGTGTTCCCCGCGCCGGGCGCGGAAGCGGAGCTCAAGCCCGCCGGGGAGTGGAACACGCTCATGCTCGTGTGCAAAGGCAAGCGCGTCGAGCACTGGCTGAACGGCAAGAACGTGCTGACATACGAGCGCGGCTCCGAGGCCTACCGCGCCGCCGTGGCGACGAGCAATTTCAAGAAGTATAAGGGCTGGGGCGAGGCCGAGGCCGGGCATATCCAGCTGCAAGACCACCGCAGCCGCGTCTGGTTCAAGAACGTCAAGCTGAAAGCCCTGTGAGAATATCCAATATCCAACAGGGAATATCCAATGTCCAAGTGGGGTGTGCCTCGGGATTGTCTCGCGCAGAGAGGCAAAGGAGCAGGGAGGGGTAGAGACGGATGATTATCCGTCTCCGTAGGTCTTGTGAGAATATCCAATATCCAACAGGGAATATCCAATGTCCAAGTGGGGTGTGCCTCGGGATTGTCTCGCGCAGAGAAGCAAAGGAGCAGGGAGGGGTAGAGACGGATGATTATCCGTCTCCGTAGGTCTTGCGGAATATCCAATGTCCAACAGGGAATATCCAATGTCCAAGTGGGGTGTGCCTCGGGATTGTCTCGCGCAGAGACGCAAAGGCGCAGGGGGGTAGAGACGGATGATTATCCGTCTCCGTAGGTCTTGCGGAATATCCAATATCCAACAGGGAATATCCAATGTCCAAGTGGGGTGTGCCTCGGGATTGTCTCGCGCAGAGACGCAAAGGAGCAGGGAGGGGTAGAGACGGATGATTATCCGTCTCCGTAGGTCTTGCGGAATATCCAATATCCAACAGGGAATAATCAATATCCAAGTGAAATGCGCTCTGGGGTTTAGCGCTCGCCGGGATGCTGAGACAAGCGTTTTTTAATAGACTTGTTGTGAATTTGCTCGCACCTCTTTATGTGCAAAGAGACGGCTGATTCCAAAGTGGCACGGGCTGTATGTACCCCTTACAAGGAATTCCTCCCGTGATTTTTTCTTTTGCGGGCAGGAATGCCCGCACCACCTTGCATTTTACAGGACACTCGACAGGCTGAACGGGGCGCGGTAATCGCGCGTCAGCCATTTCGGGTTGCCGCCGCCGCCGAGTGTCAGCGCTTTCGGATCCCAGACAATCTTCGTCCTGTTGTAGTACGCCTGATTGAGCAGGTTGCAGGCAATCGCCGTGCGGCCGCCCGTCTCCGCGTTCGTGCAGGGCTGCTTGCGTGAGCGCACACATTCCAGAAAGTCGGTCAGGTGGTTCTTGCTGTTGTACAGCTTGATCTTCGCATCGGCGAGGTACGCCTTCTCCGCCTTCAGCACCTGCGCCTCGCAAGAGGTCGTCTCCTTATCCTTATCGTCCGCAAACCACGCGACCTTCTCGTCGCCCAGCTGGAACGTGAACTTGCCGCGGTTGACGCGCACCAGACCGTCCTCGCCGTGGAACTCGCACCCGAAGCCGCCCTTGTGGTAAACCGTGATGCCGTTGCTGTAGGTCAGCGCCGCATTGTTCTTGTCTCCCTCGGGGACAATCTCGACCGGCCCGCTCTTGTCCATGTCAAGACCCCAATGCGCGATGTCAAGGTGGTGTGCGCCCCAGTCCGTCACACGGCCGCCGCCGAACTCGCGGAAGCTGCGCCAGTCCGCGCCGCGCTTCTGGACGCCGCGCGGGCAGACCGCAGGATTGTAGGGCGCCACCGGTGCCGGCCCCAGCCACATATTCCAGTCCAGCCCCGGCTCCATCTCCTCTTCCTGCAGGTCATACGGGCGCGCCGGGCCGCCGAACGAGGACACGACGTGCTTGATCTTGCCGATCACGCCGTTGCGCACCAGCTCGCACGCCACGCGGAACTCGCGGGCCGAACGCTGCATCGACCCCGTCTGCACAATGCGCTTGCTTTTCTCCGACGCCTTGATGACCTCGATTGCCTCGTTGACATTATGCGTGAGCGGCTTCTCGCAATACACGTCCTTGCCCGCGTTCAGCGCCGCGAGCGTGATGATCGCGTGCCAATGGTCAGGGGTCGCGATGACGACCGCGTTGATGTCCTTACGCGCGATAAGCTCGCGGAAGTCATTGTACCCCTCGACATCCGCCGTGCCCTTCGAGGGGTTCTTGTCGTAATATTCGTTCGCGATGCGCTGCGCGTCCTTGCGCCGCGTCGTGTCCACGTCGCACACGGCCACGACCTGCACGCCGTCCTGATGGATAAACCCGTTCATCAGGCCCCGCAACTGATTGCCCATCCCGACGCACCCCATCACGATACGGTCATTCGGGCCTGTCTCCGCCGACCAGATATGTGACGGTAGAATAAACGGCGCACTGGCCATGGTTGCGCTCTTCAAAAACATCCGACGACTGGTTTTCAATGTTTCATCCTCCTTCTTGACGATTAGAAATCGAGATACTAATCATCTCATAATAGCATGGACACGTTTGTTGTCACTGAATTACGGCTCACGAGGACGTTCGCCCTCCCAAAAAATAGACGTTCGCCCTCCAAAAAAAATGGAGGGGCCCCAAACATACAAGGTGGAGGGGCACCAAACATACAAGGTGGAGGGCGAACGTCCTCGTGAGCCGTAATTTTCATGTCCATGCAATTTTGAGACGCTTAATAAGCATACCTCAAACCCAGTATGCCCTTTACTTCACCAGTATCACCGTCCCGCCTTCGCCGGCGACATTGCAGAGGAGGCGCAGGTCGTCCTCGACCCAGAGGGTGATGCGCCCTGTGGAGGCGGTCGCGTCGAAACTGTTTTCCAAGTCCGTCAACGCCGCGCCCGAGTCCATGCCCACTTGGATGAGGCAGATGTTCTTGCCTCCGCCCGCGAGCCCAAGATCGTGCGCGTCAATCGTCAGCGGGCCGGGGTCGGTGACCGACAGGGGGCGCGTCGTCACGTCGATGAGCGGGCTTTGGGGTGCGGCCGCGCCGAACTCGAAGCGGAGCGCCGAGCCGTTGCTGACCGTCATGCCGTTGTTGGACGCGGCCTTGACCCTCACCACGGGATTCGTCCCGGCGAGCGTGAGCGTTCCGGCGTGGTTGACCGTCAATGCCCCGCCGATGTCCACCGTGGCGTTCTCCACGCGCATGGTGTTGTTCGAGGCGGTCGCGTTGTTGCCGACGGTCAGCGTGGTGCCGACGGTCAGCGTTCCGCCGCTCTCGACCTGCATGATGTTGTTCGAGGCTCCGGCATCATGACCGATGTTCAACACCGGGGTAGAGAACGAGGCACCCTCCGAAATCTTTAGAGAGTTGGAATGCCCGTTATACCCAACCGCCGTCCTTGTCGCTCGGACGGTGATGGAAGCGTCCGTCCCCTTGACAATCACCGCATTCGCTTGCGAGTTCATATTGCATCCAATACGCAGATCCGCCACGTTACACGTCCCGCCATCCGTCACCTCCACTACGTTCTGGTTAGCACCAGGGTTCTCCCCCATGTAAACCGTCCCGCCATTCATGTACCACTCCCCGCCGTTCGTGACCTCGATACGGTTATTGCTGCCGTATTGACCCACACGGGATGACCCGTTTGTCAGCGTGGCACTGTCAATGCGCACGAGGTTATTCGACGCGCTGTCCGCCTGACCAAGCGTTGTCCCAACACCAATGAATACAGCGTTGTCGTTGATGATGACCTTGTTGTCGCGGCCGTTTCTCCCGACATAGAAAGTACCCGAAGTATGCGCGCACCGCGCATTCGATACGAGGAACAGGTTAGATGCCAGATTGCTGCCCAACGCAATGTTGAAATCTCCTCCATGCGCGAGAAAAGAGGCGCCGTTGGTGATAACGAGGGTGTTGAATATACCTGAATTACCAAAGCGTGTGACGTTTCGTATGGCGAACGTTCCGCCGCCTTGGACGATGACAACACCATGGGGGGAAGAGCTCAGGTTGAAGTCTAACACGGAGTATGTCTGCCCCGTCGGGATGTCAAACGTGAGTGCGCTCGACGGTACGGTCGCGGTGAAGGTACCGTTCGAGAAGCCCGCCACGGTGGTGACGGTCTGTATCGTCCCGCTCGGTGGGGCGAAGGTCGCGGCGACCGTCTCGCCCATGGCGGCGTTCCAGTTGTCGGGATCTTCGAGGAGCGGGGCGCCTCCGCCGTAGTTCGTCCAGTTTGCGCCGAAGGCGTTCAGCCCTGCGGACAAGGCCGCAACCAGCATCCATTTTTTCATAACGTGATTTCCTTTCCTAACAAACATTAGGCGGGATAGTATAGACGGAATGAGGGGTGGGCGCAAGCGCAATTTTAATGTGTTGGACTTCCGCGTGATTTTATGCCAAACTAAACGGCGTATTTCAAATGTTTTCAGGAAGGGGACACACGATGAAACGGTTTGCGGTGTTCATGGGGTTATTGTTTGCGGGGCTTTCGGCCGCCGCGCAGGATGCGTTACCGACGCAGGGACTGGTGTATCGGCTGGATGCGGCGAAGGCGGAGACGCTGACCGTCGAGGGCGGCGGCGTGGCGGCGTGGCGTGACGCGGACGGGCGGGCCGTCGCGTTCGCGCAGGATGCGGCGGGGGCGCGGCCTGCGTTCAACCCTGATGCGTTCGGCGGGCGCGGGGGCGTGGCGTTCGGGGAGAAATCTTCGACGCGCCTCGCGACGGGTTTTTCCGCGCCGTTGCAGACGGTGTTCATCGTCGCGAGGCTGTCGGCGGGGCCGGGGCTTGGCGGCGTGTGGGGGCAGAGCGGCGGGGACCACGGCATTCGCGCGGAGATGTCCGGCGCGGCGTGGCGTTTCCCCGGCGCGGCGAATGATAACGATTTCATGGGGCCGCACGGCCTGCTCTTCGTCAACGGCGTGCCGCAGGAGGGGCAAGCGGAGACGCTGGGCGAGGCGCACGTGCTGACGGCGGTCTCCGCCGCGCCCGTGAACTGGCCGACCGCGCTGGGCAATTACTGGGCGGCGGGCGATGGCGCGGGGCGTTATTTCCGTGGCGATGTCGGGGAGGTGCTGGTGTACGATTCCGCGCTCTCGGAGGATGCGCGTGAGGCGGTGGAGGCGCACCTCGTGCGCAAGTGGGGCATCCCGCGCATCGCGACGCTGACGGGCGCGCGCCGCACGTTGGCGCGGCGGCTTCAGGCGGTCAACGTCGAGGCGGTCGCGCTGGCGGTGGCGGACATGGCGGAGCGGTGGCCCGCCGACTGCAAGGCGCCCGCGTGGCTCGCGACGCTGGCGGCGGACAGGGACGCGCTGCTGGCGCGTCTGCCCGATGCCAAGGACGAGGCGGTGGTCGCGGATGCGGAGCGTTTCGTGGGCGGCATCCGTGCGGCGTTGCTGAACCTGCCGATGCTGCGCGACGCGCAGTTGCTGCTGGTCAAGCGCGGCCACAACAATCTTGCGCTCCCCGCGAACTGGGACAACGTGTGCAGTGTTGACCGCAAGGGTCTGAACAATTCGATCGTGCTGATGAGCAACCTGCGCGGCAAGCCCGAGGTGCGCGAGGTCGTCGCGCCGCGCCGCCCGAACGATTACTTCGGCGAACTCGCGTTGCACTGGGACGCGAAGCGGCTGATGTTCACATCCAACAACGAGAAGGGCAAGTGCCGCGTCTATGAGGTGAGCCTCGACGCGCCGGACGCTGTGACCGAGATGCCGCAGATCCCCGACGACGATGTGGACAACTATGCGGGCTGTTGGCTGGCGGATGACGCGACGCTCTTCCTCTCCACCGCCACGATGATCGGTGTGCCGTGCGTGCGCGGGAGTTCGCCCATCGCGCACATCTACCGTCAGGACAACGACGGCATCCGCCGCCTCACGTTCGATCAGGAGCATAACTGGTATCCCACCATGCTCGCGGACGGCCGCGTGATGTACCTGCGCTGGGAGTACAGCGACATACCGCATTTCGTGGCGCGCATCCTCTTCACGATGAACCCCGACGGCTCGGCCCAGCGCGAGCATTACGGCAGCAACTCCTACTGGCCCAACTCCGTGTTCTACACCAAGCCGATACCCGACGACCCGCGCCGTTTCGCGGGCATCGTCACGGGGCATCACGGTGTATGCCGCATGGGCGAACTCGTGGTGTTCGACCCCTCGCAAGGGCGCTTCGAGACCGAGGGCGTCGTCCAGCGCATCCCCGGCCGCGGGCAGAAGGTCGAGGCCACATTGCGCGATGAACTCGTCAACGACTCGTGGCCCAAGTTCCTGCACCCCGAACCGCTCGGCGGCGCCTACTTCCTCGCGGCCGTGAAGCCCGCGCCCTCCGTGCCGTGGGGGCTGTACCTCGTGGATATGTTCGACAACATGACCCTCATCGCCGAGGATCCGCAGTTCGCGTACCTCGAGCCGACGCTCATCCGCGCCAAGCCCCGCCCGCCCGTGCTGCCCTCACAGATCGCCAAGGGCAAGCCCGGCTACATCAAGATTGTGGACATCTACGCGGGCCCCGGCCTCGCTGGCGTCCCGAGGGGCGCGGTGAAGTCGCTCCGCATCGGCTCGTACGCGTTCTCGTATCGCGGCATGGGCGGGCAGTACGACCGCGTCGGCCTCGACGGCCCTTGGGACGTACGCCGTATCCTCGGCACCGTCCCCGTCGAAAGCGACGGCAGCGCGTACTTCGAGATACCGCCCAACACGCCCATCATGATCCAGCCTCTCGATGCGGACGGCCGCGCATTGCAGCTCATGCGTAGCTGGGTCATGTCCATGCCCGGCGAGATGCAGACCTGCGTCGGTTGCCACGAACCGCTCAACAGCAGCACCCCCGCGCACCGCATCGAGGCCGTCACCCGTCAGCCCGTCAAGATCACCCCGTGGCACGGCCCCGCGCGCGGCTTCTCCTTCAACCGCGAGGTACAGCCCGTCCTCGACAGGCACTGCGTCAAATGCCACGACGGCACGAAAGCCGGCCGACCCGATTTCACCCTCCGCCCCGACGTGCAGCAAAAGACCGACGTCTATCGCGCCGCCGACTTCCACTTCCCGCCCGCCTACACCGAGCTCCGCAAACGCATCCGCGGCCACACCATCGAGAGCGACATGCACCTGCTCATGCCCTGCGAGTTCCACGCCAACACCACCGACCTCGTGCGAATGCTCGAGGCCGGGCATAACGGCGTGAAGCTCGACCCCGAATCATGGGATCGCCTCAACACCTGGATCGACCTCAACACCCCCGCCCACGGCACATGGACCGAAATCGTCGGCGAGGCGAAAGTCAAGCACTACGCCGCCCGCCGCCGCGAACTCCTCAACCGCTACGCCGGGATCGACGAGGACCCCGAGGACAACGAACTGCGGGAGGGGTTAAGGGGTCAAGGGGACAAGGGGTCAAGGGGTCAAGGGGTTAAGGAGTTAAGGAATCCAGAAGAAGTACCGCCCCCTGTCCTGCGCCCCACGTCCATCCCCTTAACCCCTGAACCCCTTGACCCCTTAACCCCTGAACCTCTTAACCCCTTAACCCCTAAAATAACCATCGCGCAAAAGCCTGTCACCAACCGCGACTACGCCGAATTCGACCCCGCGCATTTCAGCGGCATCGAGACCGGGGACTTCCTTCAATTCTCCACGGCCGAGCGCGGCTTCCGCATGGACGACCCCGACCAGCCCGTCGTGCGCGTCTCGCAACAGCAAGCCCTCGCCTACTGCGAATGGCTCAGCAAAAAAACGGGCAAGCGCCACCGCCTCCCCACCGCCGCCGAACGCCAGCGGTTCGCGCAACAGGCCCTCGACGGCCGCGACAACTTCGCGGGCATCGCCAACCTCGCCGACAAGGCCTTCAACAAATCGAACAAGCTGCCCTCGTGGCGCCCCGCCGACACGAACCTCAACGACGGCTTCCGCGTCACCTCCCCCGTCGGCTCATTCGCCCCCGACGCGCACGGTCTCCACGACGTGTTCGGCAACGTGTGGGAATGGACCTCCAGCGACGACCCCTCCGGCCGCGCCATCGCCATGGGCGGCTCCTTCGCCACCCACCCCGCCAAACTCACCCCCCGCTCCTGCGTCACCTACCCGCCTTGGCAACGCGTGTTCGACGTCGGCTTCCGCGTGGTCACTGAGGAATAGGAGGCAATGTGACGTCATCAAGGCTGTAAGCCTTGCATCGGTAACGCATGGCGTCCCCGCCATGTACAAGAGAAGCACGGCGAGGACGCCGTGCGCTATCCGTGATGCAAGGCCTACAGCCTTGAGATTTTTCTTCCGCCCTGACGTAGGGCGCTGCCCTACGCTGTGATACGGAAGGGCTTCGCCCTTCGCGACAAGGGCGGCTCCTTCGCCACCCACCCCGCCAAGCTCACCCCCCGCTCCTGCGTCGCCTACCCCCCTTGGCAACGTGTGTTCGACGTCGGCTTCCGCGTGGTCACGGAGGAATAGGAGGCAAAGGGAATGGCCGTCGGAATTGGAGAAGGTCGGTTCGCGAACCACCCCCTCTCATGGAGGGCGAGCGTCCCCGCGAGCCGCTCGCAATTAAGCGGCAAAGCAATATGGAGTGCGGCGGCTCGCCGCCGCTTTTAACCGCAGGGGCTCGCCCCTGCGCACAAGCAACCCCAATCCCCCTTATCCTTAACCTTCGCGGACGGGGGCAAGCCCCCGTCCAGAAAGCGGCGGCAAGCCGCCGCACTCCATATGGCTTTACCTTTGCTTGCGTCGATTCTCGTCGACCCACGTCGACAAATCACCTTTTACATTTTACCTTTTACCTTTTACATCCGCCACTATTCGATTCGGAAGAACGCCTTCTTCTCCGCCGCCGGCACGTTCACCGTCACTTCGGCTTTGCCGCCGCCGATGTCGGCGGGGGGGGGGGGGAGGGGGGCGGAGGGGGCGGCGGAGAGGTTGTACCACACCGTGACGCTGACGCTCGCGGGCAGGGTGCCGCCGTGCGCGAACTGGAGGGTGACGGGGCGGTCGCCGCCGCTGGGGTCGCCGACTGTTATCTTGGTGACGGCGTATCCGCCGCCCGCGCTTGCCGCGCCTTGGTATTCGTAGCACCCCATGTCGACGCGGACGCCGCCGTAGATGCGGGGGTTGCCGTCGAGGTCGAGGGTGCCGACGACGAGGTCGTTTGTCCCGGCGTTGACGCAGGGGGAGTCGGCGTGGAGGCGGTAGTTCCCGCCCGCCGCGTTCACGAACATCGGGTTGTCGTCGATGTTCCCGCCGCCGTCGTCGCCGTCGTCGTCTCCACCGTCGCCCGGCAACGGCGCGGTGCAGGTGCAGGTGAACATGCCGCCGAAGTAGTTGCTGCGTACGCCGTCGCCGTCGAGGCTGGTGTTGCCCCAGATGATGCAGTTGTTGAGGGTGCTGTTGTAATACGTCCCGCCGCCGTAGTAGGATGCCGTGTTCCCCGTTACCGTGCAGTTGTTGAGGTCGCCGTAATACGCGCCGCCGCCGTTGCGCCCCGCCGTGTTGCCCGCGAGCAGGCAGTTGTTCAGCGTGGAGGAGTGTGCCCCGCCGCCGTCGTAGAGTGTCGCCATGTTGTTTGTGAGGATGCAGTTGTTGAGGGTGTTGTGATACGCGCCGCCGCCGAGGGGCGCGTCGTTGCCCGCGAGCGTGCAGCCGTTGAGGGTGCAATCCTCCACGCCGCCGCCGTGGGCGCCCGCCGTGTTGCCCGTGAGGGTACAATTATTGAGGGTTCCGCCGTACGCGCCGCCGCCGTAGCCGTACGTCGTGTTCTTCGTGAGCGTGCAGTTGTTGAGGATGCACCCAAACGCGCCGCCGCCGTAGTTGCTCGCTTTGTTGTTCGTGAGGATGCAGTCGTTGAGGGTGAAGTCGCCATACGCGCCGCCGCCGCCGGAGGCGTTGCCGTTGCGGAGGGTGAAGCCGGTGAGGGTGGCGTAGGCGCTCAGGGTCGCGCAGCGGTCGGTGCCGTTGCCGTCGATGATGGTGTCCGCCGCGCCGTCGGTGCTTTGGATGGTGAGGGCTATGCTGGGGCAGTAGATGGGGTCGTAGATGCCGGGTTCGACGAGGAGGGTGTCGCCGTCCTTGGCGCTGTTGATGGCGTCCTGAAGCGCGTCGCCGCCGCCGCCGACGGTGATGGGGTCGGCGCGGAGGGGCGGCGCGAGCAGGAGGGGGAGAAGTAAAATGTAAAAGGTGTGGGGATCCCGCGACGCGCTACCCCATGG
>WRJS01000117.1 GCA_009778475.1 Kiritimatiellota bacterium
GGGGACATGGGGGGGGGGGGGGTTTCTAGTTTTTAGTTTTTAGTTGCTAGTTTTTAGTTGCCAGTTGCTAGTTGCTAGTTTCTAGTTTTTAGTTTTTAGTTGCTAGTTACTAGTTTCTAGTTGCTAGTGCTAGAACCTTGCTTCTCAAAGTGTTCGCAAATATCCGTCGCCTCCGTGAAGCGGTTCGACACACCGCAACGCTGGCCGAAGGGGTTTAGCACCATGTGCTTGCACCAGCCGCAACAGTGCTGCCGCTCGTCCGCGTCAAACACCGTCAGCGCGACCTCCCTGTCCGCCTCCGTAAAGACCTGCGGTTTCTTGTCGGCCGCCGCAAACGGCGTCTCCTCCGCCGACGCGTAACGCTTGCCGCACGACGTGCAGATGTACGCCTCACCGATTCGCGTGAAGCCCTCGTACACCGCCTCCGTGCGGACAAGCGTCACCTCGCCGCACCCCGAGCAACGTATCTCCAGGCGGGGCCCCGTCACGTCAGGCCATCTCCTTGGTCGGCACCTCGTCGAGGTTGTCCCATTGGATGCCGACGCGGCGGAGGGCGTAGCCGAGTTCCTTGCGGTAGTCGCCGTAGCAGGTCATCCAGTGGAAGCCCGGCATCCGCTCCGCGAGGAGCTTGTCCGAGCACTCATACTGAATGTCGAATTGCGTGCGGCAGATCGGGCGGAAGGGGACGTCGCAGATGGTGCCCTTGACGCCGACCCAGCGCTGCGACGCGAAGTCCGGCGCGATGTTCGTCGTCACCGTCCCGAGGGGGACTTCGACGTGCGGCGCGGCGCCGTAGTCGGACTCGAAGTGCGTGACGATGCGGACGGGGTCGTAGTTCTTGCCGTCCATCCTGCGCGGGCCCGTGCAGTGCGCGAGCGTGATGATGTGGTCGTGCGGGTAGGTCGGGTCGTTGAGGAACACGGGCTTGCCGCAGATGTTGCCCAGCAGCACGCCGCTGGGGATCACCACGAAGTCGGACTCGCAGAACGCGCGGTAGCCGTCGTCGTTGAGGATGCACAGCGTCATGCACGCGCTGGTCTGCGCCTGCCCCATGATGGTACCCATGCACGAGTTGACCGTGATCATGTCCGTGCCGACCTGCCGCATCAGCATCCTGAAAACCTCGTCCAGCACGAAGTTGTTGACGAAGAAATCCATCGTCGTCTCCAGCTTCGTCCCCGGTATTTTGAGGTACGCCTCAGCGCGTTGCCGCGCCCGCGCCATGACCGCCCCGTCGGCGCGGGCCTCGGTGATCAGCTTGCCCAGATCATCGTAGTTGACATCGTGATACTCGAACTTCCACACCTTCTTGACCAGCTCTGGCACGGACACGCCGGGCGGCTGCGACCACGCCGCGGCCCCGCCGATGGTGACGATCTTTGAGCCGATTGTGTTCTTCAACCCGCAGAGCGCACGGAAGCGCCAGTCAAGGTCCTCGACCTTGTCCGTGACCACATCCTCATCCCTGATGCCCGGGATTGCGGACACATCCGTGTGCTGGCGCAGGAAGCGCGGGCTGACGATCTCGTACTGGAGATAGACCGGCCCGCTCTTCCACCGCTGGAAGATGATGACGTCCTTGCCGAAGTTCTGCACGCCGTTGATGTTGTGACCCGCGCCGTAGAGCAGGATCGTGTCACACGCGGCGATGTCCGCGTTCCCGTTCATCTGGCCGATGTCCGTCGCCGTCGAAACGTCGAAGAACTCGATGGGGTAATCCGCCTTGGCCTTGAGCGCGGCCAGCTCGCCCTTGATCCGCGCGACCTCCTCCGCGGCCTGCTCCTGCGTCTCGATGCCGCCCCAGTTGCGCCACGAGGATTTCTCCCGCCGCTGGGGCAGGTCATGCACGAGGACGGGCTTGACGATCAGCGGCTTGCGCGGCTTCGGCCCGAGGGCCTGCGCATCCGCCTCAGCGGCGAACGCGCTGCCCCGCAGGCCCGCCAGCGTGAGCCCCCCCAGCAGCACGCCGCCCATGGCGACGAACTGGCGCCGGGACATTTCTAGCTGCGCGTCCGAGACCGGCTCCTCGGAACACTGCGGGCAACAATGGCATTCATGCTTCGGTGTTTGCATTTGAACTCCTCCTTTTATGCGTAACAGTATAACCCCAACGGGGCGGGAACGTCAACCGGCTATTTCTCCGGCCACGCCTGTTCCGCGAAGACGCTCCCGTCGGGTTTGATCATCGTGATTTTCAGCTGGCCGCCCTGCACGTCCACGCGCGTGACGACCTGTTTCTCGGTGGGCCAGCAGCCGCCGATAAAGACAGGGCCGCTGAAACCGAAACCCTCCTTTTCGGACGGCGGCAACCGTGCCGGCTTGTGCGTGTGGCCGCAGATCATCGCCGTGACGCCCGCCTTGCTGAGCAGCGGCGCGAACTGCGTGTTCATCCGCACCGTACCCTCCCACTTCGCAGCCTCCTCGCTGTTCCACTCGGGCGGGATGTGCGTGATGACGATGCGCCACGCCGCTTGCCTGAAAGCCTCGCCCGCGAGCTCGCGTTTGAGCCATTCCAGCTGCGCCTGCATATATGGCGCGAAATCGTTCAGGCCGTAATACTCCTTGTGGCCGTCCACTTTGTCCTCGCCGCAGTCGAGCCAGATGAGGCGCAATTTGCCGAGCGTCATCGCGCCGTAATATTTGTTGTCCGGCAGCACGAGGTAACGTTTCAGGTCCCGCGCGAACGCGCCGCGCGTCTCGTGGTTGCCGCGCAGGAACAGCGTCGCCAGACCCTGCTCCGTGAGCCACGCCATCGGCGCGAACAGACCGTCGATGGCCGCCTGCTCCGTGGGCGGGTCGTTGAGGTTGTCGCCGTTCAGAACGACGAAGCGCAACCCTTCGCCGAGCTTCGGCAGCATCTCCGTGATGCAGTTCGTGCGGCTGTGGCAGTCCGTGAACACCGCGAAGGACGTGTCACCCTCCGCGCTCATCAGCGCGGCTACCTGCGGCGGGCGGTTGGTCACCGCCGTGCCATACTCCGGTGCGCGATAGACCTTGAACGAGCGTATCTCGGACGAGGCCGCCTCGAGCATCAGCGGCAGCGCCGGGTTGTAGCCCGCGATGCGCGCGCGCTGGACGGGCGCGTTGGCCTCGCGCAGACCGTCAGCGGCATAATACGCCTCCGCCCACGCGTCGCCCTGCTGCTTCCACTTCACGCTCCCGAACGCATTGGACGTGACCAGCCAAGAGACACCGATCTGACCGTCCCCCACGACCTGCACGAACGGCTTGACGCGCATCTCCATCTGCGCCGATGCGGCACACGCCCACGCGGCCATACCCAGCAAAACAAGTCTCTTCATTTTTCCTCCTTAGCACAACACCCGCAAAAGAAGAAAGCATACTCTTATCGCCCAAACCTGTCAAACACAAAGGGGTTTTAGTAACAACGGCATCCCTGCCGTTGCCCAAGGTGGTGCGGGCAAGGGCTTCCTTATGAATCACAACGTTAGAGGGCGTTCAGCGCACCTGACCGTCACCGGTGATGACGTACTTGTAGGAGGTGAGCTCTTCGAGGCCGACGGGGCCGCGGGCGTGGAGCTTGTCGGTGCTGATGCCCATCTCCGCGCCCATGCCGAACTCGGCGCCGTCGGTGAAGCGCGTGGAGGCGTTGACATAGACGGCGGCAGAGTCCACCTCTTTGAGGAAACGCTTGGCGTTGCGCTTGTCCGCCGTGACGATCGCGTCGGAGTGGTGCGAGCCGTAGGCGTTGATGTGCGCGATGGCGGCTTTCACGTCTTTCACGACGCGCACGGACAGATCGAGCGTGAGGTATTCCGTGGTCCAGCTGTCCGCCGTGGCGGGTACACAGCCCGGCACAATCGCGCAGGTCTCTTTGCAGCCGTGCAGGGTCACGCCGCGCCGTGCGGCGAATGCGGCGACCTGCGGCAGGAACGCGCTGGCGGTGTCGCGGTGCACGAGAAGCGTCTCCATGGCGTTGCACACACTCGGGCGCTGGCACTTGGCGTTCTCGATGATGGCGAGCGCGTTGTCGCGGTCGGCGGCGGCATCCACGAACACGTGACACACGCCCTTGTAGTGTTTCAGCACGGGGACGCGCGAATGTTCGACGACGGCGCGGATGAGCGATTCGCCGCCGCGCGGGATCACCACGTCGAGGCGGTCGTCCATCTGCACGAGCAGGCGCACGGCCTCGCGGTCGGTCGTCTCGATGAGCTGGACGGCGTGCTTGGGCATCCCCGCGCGTTCACCGCCCTCCTGCAACGCCTTCACGATGGCGAGGTTCGAGTGGATGGCCTCCTTGCCGCCGCGCAGGATGACGGCGTTGGAGGTCTTGATGCACAGTACGGCCGCGTCCGCCGTGACGTTCGGGCGCGACTCGTAGATGATGCCGATGACGCCGATGGGGACGCGCTTCTTCTCGATGACCAGCCCGTTGGGGCGTGTGCGCTTCCAGAGTTTTTTTCCAACGGGGTCAGGGAGCGCGGCGACGTCGCGCACGCCTTGGATCATTGCGTCCATCCGCGCGTCCGTGAGCGTGAGGCGGTCAACCATGGCGGTCGCCATACCGGAGGCCTTGGCGGCGGCGATGTCCATGTCGTTCGCGCGTTTGATGTCGGCGCGTTGTGCGTCGAGCGCGTCGGCCATGGCGTTGAGGATGGCGTTCTTCTTCGCGGTCGAGCGGGTGGCGAGCTTGCGCGAGGCGGCCTGCGCCTTGTCGCCGATTTTGCGGATGGTTTCGTGGAGGGTCATGGCTTCTCTCTCTTTTGACAGGATTGATAAGATTGACAGGTTGCGTTTTTTTGACAGGATTAACAGGATTGATAGGATTGACAGGATTGGCAAACTAAAAACTAGAAACTAGAAACTAAAAACTAGAAATTGACAGGTTGCGTTTTTTTGACAGGATTAACAGGATTGACAGGATTGACAGGATTGGCAAACTAGAAACTAAAAACTAGAAACTAAAAACTAGAAATTGACAGGTTGCGTTTTTTTGACAGGATTAACAGGATTGATAGGATTGACAGGATTGGCAAACTAGAAACTAAAAACTAAAAACTAGAAACTAAAAACTAGAAACTGCCTCACAGCACATTGCTCAACAGGAGTGTCCCGATGTCTTTTCCGGCCATGGTGTTGGTGAGGACGTTCTGTTTGCGGCCGCCGGCGATGACCACGCCGCAACCGGCCTTCATGGCGATCTGCGCGGCGGAGAGCTTGGAGTCCATGCCGCCCTTGGAGAGGGGGCTGCTTTTCTCGGCGTTGACCAGCTTGCGCGCGTCGGCGATGTTGTCGATGCACGGCACGCGGCGGCCGTTGGCGTCCAGCACGCCGTCGGCAGTGCTGAGGATGACGAGGATGTCCGCGCGGACGAGCTTCACGACCAGTGCGGCGAGGTAGTCGTTGTCGCCCAGCGAGAGACCTGCCTTGATCTCCTCGTCCGCGACGGCATCGTTCTCGTTGATGATGGGGATGACGCCTTGGCGGATCATGTGCTCCATGGTGCGCTTGGCGTTCGCGTAACGGATGCGGTGCTGGAAGTCGGAGTGCGTGAGCAGTATCTGCCCGATTAAAATGTCCTGCGCACCGAACAGCTCTTGATAGTGCGCCATCAGGCGGGCCTGCCCGACGGCCGCGCACATCTGGAGGTCAGGGACGGTCGTGGGGCGCTGCTTCATGCCGAGCGCTTCGACGCCCGCGCCGACCGCGCCGGAGGAGACCATCAGCACCTCGTAGCCCCGCTGGTGCAGACTCGCGATTTGCGTGACCAGATTTTTCAGCTGGCGCATATCGGGACGGCCGGTTTTCTGCGCGATGACGCGCGTGCCGATCTTGACCACGATGCGGCGGGCCTCGGGGATGAGCGCGCGGAAACGGTGTTCGATGTTCATGGGGGGGAAGTTTCTAGTTTTTAGTTTCTAGTTGCTAGCATGGTTTTAGCCCCAAAGGGGCGGCAATCAATAGCGTAGGGCAACGCCCTACGTTAGCGGTCAAAAGAATACCAAGCCCTGTAGGGGCGCAATCCAAAACTTGGTGTTTTGGCGGCACCCAAGCGTAGGGCGTTGCCCTACGCTTGGAGATACCGCCCTTTCAGGGCTAGACACCTGCGCCCTCCCTTACGCCGCGCCTAACTGGAAGCGGACGAAGCGCTTGATGGTCACGGTGTCGCCGGTGGCCTTGGCGCAGGCCTGCACGATGTCCGTGATGCTCTGCTTGGGCTCCTTGACGAACGGCTGGTGGATCAGGCACACGTCCGAATAGAACTTCTGGATTTTGCCCTTGAGGATGTTCTCCACAATGTTCTCGGGCTTGCCCTGAACCTGATTGCGGTAGATGTCCTTCTCGCCCTCGACGACATCGGCCGGGACTTCCTCGGGGACGAGGTAGCGCGGCGCGGCGGCGGCGATCTGGAGCGCGAGGTCATGCACCAGCTCGGCGAACGCCGCGTGGTCAACGGTCTCGGCCTTGCCGCAGCCGACCTCGACCAACACGCCGACCTTGCCGCCCATGTGGATGTAGGACTCCAGCTTCCCCGTGCCGTCCTGCATGAAACGCGCGGTGCGGCGGATCTTGACGTTCTCGCCCGTCTGCGAGACGATGGTCATCAGCGCCTCCTTCATGCTCTCGCCGAGGTCCTCGCCGATCTCCAGCACCTTCTGCGTGACGGCGCTGACGAAGTTCTTGAAGTTGTCGGTCTTCGCGACGAAGTCCGTCTCCGTGTTGACCTCGGCCATGGCCATCGTCTTGGCATCCGCCGAGGCGACGGCCCGGATGATGCCTTCCTTGGACTCCTTGTCCGCACGCTTGACCTGAATCGCGAGACCTTTCTCGCGCAGGATTTTGATCGCCGCGTCCATGTCGCCCTGCGTGTCGATGAGGGCCTTCTTACAGTCCATCATGCCCGCGTTGGTGCGCTGACGGAGGTCATTGATCATCGCAACTGAAATCTCAGCCATTGTGATACTCCTTTAAGATTGTGATGGGTTATTCGGTCACGGGCGTGTCATCCGCCACAGGGGCTTCGGCCGCCGGCGCTTCAACCGCCGGGATCTCGGCGGCTGGCGCCTCCTCCTCCAGAGCTTCGTCTGCGGGGGCGGCCTCGAACGAAGTGACCTTCGCCTCGACCGCGGCCTTGGCGGCCTTGGCGGCGCGCTTGCGCGTCTCGGTCAGCTTCGCCTTCGCGCGGCGCTCGGCCTCATCCGAAGTTTCGCCGATGCGCGGCTTGCGCGTGGCGCGTTCCTGCGCGTCCTGCTGCGCCTGCTCCGCGTCACGCTGGCGCTGGCGTTCGGATGCGACGCGCGAATACTCCTCGCCCGCCTCCTTGATGACCTTCGCGAACGCATCGGCAATCATCTTGATCCCGCGCACCGCGTCATCGTTGCCCGGGATGATGTATTCGATCGCGTCAGGGTCAGCGTTCGTGTCAACGATCGCCACGATCGGGATCTTCAGGCGCAAGGCCTCCGCCACCGCGTTCTGCTCGCGGCAGATGTCAACGACGAACATCGCGCCCGGCTTGCTCTCCATGTCCGCGATGCCGCCGAGGTTCTTCTGCAGCTTGTCCAGCTCGCGGCGGAGGCTCGACGCCTCCTTCTTGTGGACGGACAGCACGCCGTTGTTGTTGCGCCCCATGGCTTCGATCTGGCGCATACGCTTGACACTGCGGCGGATGGTCTGGTTGTTCGTGAGCGTGCCGCCCAGCCAGCGCTCCGTCATGTGGTACTGGCCGCACGAGACGGCCGCGTCCTTCACGACCTCCTGCGCCTGCTTCTTGGTCGCCACGAAAAGGATTTTCCGCCCGCTCAGCGCGACGTCGCGCAGGAACGCGGCCGCGTCGTCGAGGAGGGTGACCGTCTGGGTCAGGTCGATGATGTGGATACCGTTGCGCTTGTCAAAGATGTAGCGCTTCATCTTGGGGTTCCAGCGTTTGGTCTGGTGACCGAAATGCAGGCCCGCGTCCAGCAGGTCCTGCAGCGTGAGCCCTGTGAGGCTCGAGACAGGCATTTCCATGTATAGTCCTTCTTAACGTGATGCACCCACGGCAGTCTCCCTGCCGCCGCACCGGGTTAATCCGCTTTCACGGCGCGGCGCCTGACGCCCCGCCGTTCTCGCTTCCGCACAAGGCTTGCCACCCGGCAGCCCGCGCGATTGGGGATATACGATACCAAACCCCCCGCAGCGGACGCAAGCACAAGTTTCAGTTTTTTTGGGCTTCGGCATGGCGTTTCAGTGCGCAGATTTTTTTTGCACAACGGACACAAGGGAACGCGCCCCCGCCCACACGCGCCCAGACACCCGGTTCGCAGGAACCTACCGCCCAACTCCCTACAGGCATCACGCCCTCGAAACGGACAGACATATAGTCATTTAAATTGATGTTGTCACAAGGACATGGCGGAAGCGCCATGCCGGGAGCGCGATGCCGGGAGCGCAGGGCTTCCGCCTTGCATAATAAGCTAAGCGTTGCAAGGCGGAAGCCTTGCGCTCCCGGCATGGCGGCGCAGTCACCGCCGCCTCCTGCGGGTGAGGAGGAGGGTGGCGAGGGCGGTGAGGGCGGCGGGGATGATGAGGGCGTAGGGCCAGAGGCGGCGCGTCGCTGATTTCTCATCCCCCATTCCTAATTCCTCATTTCTAATTCCTAATTTCTCCTTCCCCTTGGGGCGGTTCGGCACGTCGATTTCGGGCATGGTCAGGCCGTGCTTCGCCAGATCCACGTTGCACACGGGGTTGCCGTCATCGTCGAACCACACCACAAGGGTCTGGAGTTCGTGGGGTATCTTGGACTTGTCCTTGAAAGGGCGCGGAATCCCGTCGCCCAAAACACGGGTCTCCGCTTCCATATTCTCCCAGTACTGGCGCAGGATATCCGCCACGTAACCCCCCTGCGGCCCCGTGTTGGTGACGGAGGGGATGCAGCCGAGCCAGTGTGGTTCGTGAAAAGTAAGGAACGGATGATAATTGATGACATTGACGCCTGCCACCCGTTTTGCCAGCACCGAGCCAAAGCCGGAAGAACCTATTATGTCAAGGTCTCCCGCGCCGCCTTTCCTCATCAGGTACTCGCGCGCGGGGTGCATGTTAAACCGTTTGTCTCCGCTGCTCACCACCTTCCGCGCCCAGCCGAGGGCCTCCTGATTCCCGTAGGAAGTCAAGTCGCGCCCGTCAAGGAAACAGAACCTCCCCATGATGAAATCCACCGCGCCCGGGTCATCGAATTTCTCCTCAAGGATTTTGCACAACTCTTCAATGGAGGGCTCACGGGCGGCTGCCCCTGCCGCTTCCTCCTGCGCGATCCCGCAAGCGCACAGGACCGCCATAGCTGCCATCATCAGTAATTTTCTCATGCTTTCACCTCATTTCAGCTTGTTGCGCATTATGCCGCCTTTACGCATCTTGCCCGCCTGTCCCAAGGGCGGGCGTGCCGGGAGCGCAGGGCTTCCGCCCTGCATAATAAGCTATGCGTTGCAAGGCGGAAGCCTTGCGCTCCCGGCATCATCGCCGCCTCCTGCGGGTGAGGAAGAGGGCGGCGAGGGCGGCGGGGATGATGAGGGCGTAGGGCCAGAGGCGGCGCGTCGCTGATTTCTCATCCCCCATTCCTAATTCCTCATTTCTAATTCCTAATTTCTCCTTCCCCTTGGGCCTGTTCGGCACGTCGAGATCGGGCATGGTCAGGCCGTATTTCGCCAAATCCACGTTGCACACGGGGTTGCCGCCGTCGTCGAACCACACCACGAGGGTCAGGAGTTCGGGGGGGATTTTGGACAAGTCCTTAAAAGGACGCGAACTCCCGTCCGCCAAAACACGGGTCTCCACTTCCAGATTCTTCCAGCACTGGCGCAGAATTGCCTCGGCGTAAAGGGCCTGTGGCCCTGTGTTCGCGACGGATGGAAAAAAAGTGAACCGTGCCGGGAGGTTCCGAAACGTCAGGAACTCGAAAGACGGATGGCTGACAAGATTCGTCCCCGCCACCCGCGCCTCTAATATGCGCCTCTCCTGCCCCGGCGGCAGTATGTCAATATCCCGCGTATCCCCTTTCAATGCCAGATACCTACCGGCCTCACCGTACTCCTTGGGTTTCTCTCTCATCGCTCTTCGCGCCCAGCCGAGTGCTTCTTGATTGCCGCAGGAGGCGATATTACGCCCGTCGCCTAAATAGAATCTCCGCATGATGAAATACACCGTCCCTGGATCGTCGAATTTCTCTTCAAGCATTTTGCACAACTCTTCAATAGACTTACCGTCAATCTCTTCTTCCACTGTCGTACTGTGGGCGCACAGGGTCATCATGCTTATCATTATTAACGCGGTTTTTTTCATGATTCCACTCATTTCAGTTTATTGCGGTTTATGCCGTCCGCGCACATCTTGCCCGCCTGCCCCAAGGGCGTGGCGGAAGCACAATGCCGGGAGCGCAGGGCTTCCGCCCTGCATAATAAGCTAAGCGTTGCAAGGCGGAAGCCTTGCGCTCCCGGCGTCACCGCCGCCTCCTGCGGGCGAGGAGGAGGGTGGCGAGGGCGGTGAGCGCGGTGGCGAGGGCGTAGGGCCAGAGGCGGCGCATCCGTGATTTCTCATCTCCCATTCCTAATCCCTGATTCTTAATTCCTAATTTTCCCTTCCCCTTGGGCCTGTTCGGCACGTCGATTTCGGGCATGGTCAGCCCGTACTTCGCCAAATCCACGTTGCACACGGGGTTGCCTTTCTTGTCGAACGACACCACGAGGGTCTGGATTTCGGGGGGTATCTTGGACTGATCCCTGTAAGGGTTCCCATGGCGGTCCTTCCCCACTTCCAGATTCTCCCAATACTGGCGCAGGATTGCCTCGACGTAGAGCCCCTGCGGCCCCGTGTTGGTGACGGACGGGGTGCAGCCGAGCCACCATAAACCCTCAAAGTCTGTCAAATGGTTGTTCAGGAGATTCGTCCCCGCCACCCGCGCACTCAATTTGCGTCCCACTAAATACTGGCTCAGCAGAGCAATATCCTCCGCGTTGCCTTTCTGCCCCAGATAGTCCATCGCCGTAGTTATATGATACCCCGTTTTTTTCTCTTTCACCACCCTCCGCGCCCAGCCGAGGGCCTCCTTGTTCCCGTACGACGCGCGGTCGGCCCCGTCGCCGCAATAGAAACTCCACATGGCGGCGTTCACGACCCCGGGGTCGTCGAATTTCTCCTCCAGCAGTTTGCACAACTCCTCGGTGGATTTGCCTTCAACCTCTTCATGAAACACCGCGCTGCGGACACACAGGGCGGTCATAACTATCATCACGAACAATACTTTTTTCATGGGTTCAACTCATTTCAGTTTGCTGCATATGCCGGGAGCGCAAGGCTTCCGCCTTGCAACGCTTAGCTTATTATGCAGGGCGGAAGCCCTGCGCTCCCGGCATATCGGCAAGGCGGAAGCCTTGCGCTCCCGGCATGGCGCTCCCGGTGTCACCGCCGCCTCCTGCGGGCGAGGAGGAGGGTGGCGAGGGCGGTGAGCGCGGTGGTGAGGGCGTAGGGCCAGAGGCGGCGCATCCGTGATTTCTCATCCCCCATTCCTAATCCCTGATCCCTAATTCCTAATTTCTCCTTCCCCTTGGGGCGGTTCGGCACGTCGAGCTCGGGCATGGTCAGCCCGTACTTCGCCAAATCCACGTTGCACACGGGGTTGCCGCCGTCGTCGAACCATACCACGAGGGTCAACAGCTCGGGGGGTATCTTTGCCTTGTCCTTGAAAGGGTATGGCTTATCGCCCCGAAACCGGGTCTCCGTTTCCAGATTCTCCCAGCACTGGCGCAGGATTGCCTCAACGTAGATCCCCTGCGGCCCCGTGTTGGTGACGGACGGGATGCAGCCGAGCCATTCATCTGTTTCTAGAATAGCGGCGCCAGACGGAATATAATTAATGACATTGGTACCGGCCACCCGCATCGACAATGTGTCTCCGGGTTTACCCCCGAGTATGTCAAGGTCTCTCTCGTCGCCTTTCTTCATCAGATACGCTTCCGCCCCTCCCTTCTTAAACCGTTCCCCTTCACTTCGCAACACCTTCCGTACCCACTCCAATGCCTCCTGATTCCCGTACGAGGCCAAATCCGCCCCGTCGGTCCTATTAAACATTGACATCATCCAATTCACGGTGTCAGTGTCATCGGGTTTCTCCCCAATCATCTCGAGAAAGACAGCCATTTTGGCATCACCGCCAATCGCTTTCCACTCTGATGAAATCTGCCTGTATCGTGTAGAGTGCATACGGCGGAAGGGGTTCTCATATTCAGCAAACTCTTTTACATACTCACGGATTATCTGCCGCGTTTCATCCGTCAACGGCAAGGATACCGTCGCCACTTCGGTGCTGTGGAGGCGCAGGGCTATCATACCAGCTATTGTTAGCATTGCCTTTTTCATGTTTCACCTCATTTCAGTTTGTTGCGTTCAATGCCTTTACTGCGTATCTTGTCCACTTGTTTCTGCGTCAGGCGTTTCGAGCCTCGGGGGTCGTCTGCGGATGTCGTGTTCTCATACATCAGGTTCCACAGGTCGTCTTCATGGCCTACCTCGAAAAGATGTGTGACTTCGTGGGGCGGGACGGTGTTTGTCGTGGACAGGGATGATATAAAGCAGGTGTCGATGTAAGCCCTGTCGAGGGCGTTCGAGAAAATATTAGTGGCAAACGCAACACCGTCGGCCTCCCCCTGCACTAGCTCATCACCTAGGAAAGCTTCACCTCGTATCCATTCCGGCACATAGATAACGCGCATATTGTCCGCACTGAGGCCGGAGGCGTCGATCACGTCGCGGGACTCCGCCGTCATCACAAACCCGGTGATGGTTTCAGTGCACGTGAACCAGCCCGCCATGTTGGTGGCGACGGAGGGGGGGGCGAAGAAATGGTTGAGCTCCCCGTCCCACACGACCTTGATGTTCGCCTGGGCGTAGCGCTCGTTCATCATCCGGATGTCGTCCGTGACGCGCTGGTGTTCGACGCACCAGTTCCCGTTTTCCTTTATCATCGCGGCGACCTCGACGGTGAGGGTCTTGACGTCCTGACCGACGGTGGCCACGGCGCTGGTCGCGATGCCGTCGTGGGAGTATTCGATCTGGAGCCCGCCGCCGAGGGCGCGCAGCACCATCAGGCCGGGCAGGCCCTCCTCCGCGCCGG
>WRJS01000118.1:0-1652 GCA_009778475.1 Kiritimatiellota bacterium
GCCCGCCCCCCGGCAGGGGCCCCGGCGGCGACGACATCCTCGCCGAGCGCCTCACCGCCACCCTGCACGCGCTCAAGTTCACCTTCGTCACCCCCGCCGGAGACCCCGCCGCCGACCCGAGCGTGGCAGGGCCAGGGCAGAACCAGTACACCTATTCCTCCGCCAGACCCGGCACATTCACCATGAACCTGGTGGCGCGCGTCGAGCCCGCCAAGGCAGCCGAACTGATTGCGGAGAAATGCGCGTTCGAAGTCTCGAGCGTGGGCATCTCGGAGATGGCGTGGGCGCCGGAAAATCCCGGCGGCAAACCCGTCGGCACGCCCGACGGGATGCTGAGCGCCACCGTCACCTTCACCCGCCTGCCCAACCACAACAGCAACTTCGGCTGGAAGACCGCGAGGCTGCGCTACGACGGCGTCTCCGTCGCCACCAACGCCTACGGCGTCTTCTTCCCGAAGACCGCGCACAACCACCCTCTCCTGTACGGGTCCGTCAGGACCGACCCCAACTGGTTCTACTACTGGAAGCAGGGCGGCGTCTGCGGGATACCCGGCGATAGCATCTATGCCCCTAATGCAGATTTCTTCGGGAAGACATTCCTCAGCACAGGCGACGAGCGCATCCATCTTGGCAGACGCGCCGCCCTGTCTGACCGAGACAGCCCGTACACGTTCACCGCCACCAACGCGGCCTACCTGGGTCAGAGCGTCGTCGCCGGGGGGAGCGGGCAGGGCATCCAGTGCGTGGCGGAGACCGTCCAGCACGAGAACGAGCATATCTACGTCTTCAGGCAGTACAGGCTGTTGGTTGGCCCGATCGCTGACCCCGACGGCGACGGCATACCGACCTTAGTCGAGACGCTCGCCATCGACGGGTTCTGGACATCCCCGATCGACCCCGACACCTTCAACGTGAACATCGCGATCCCCAACGAAGGTTATTACCAGACTGGCGACCAGGAGCTGCGGTGCCGGCGCCGCGAGATGCTCAAGGAAATCACGGTTTATCCCGAGCGCGACTGGGCCAACCCGGGATGCCAGCACCTCTACCAGTACGGCCCGAGAGTAAACCCATAAGGAGAAATAACCATGAGAGCGAACTACTATGCTGTTTGCACCGCCATTGCGCTGGCGGGCAACCTGCGCGGTGCGTATGAGTTTGAGGTCCAAAAAGGGGAGGATATTTCCCTCTCCGTCACATCGACCAACCTAATGATAAAATTCAATGCTGTAGGGTGGGGCATTCTCCCTGATGCTGATGCCGAGTACCCTGAGTTTGAGCTTAGGGGTTCACGAGAGTACAAGGAAAACGACAAGCCCCTGATTTTAACTCCGGACAAAAGGACGGAGTTTTATACGCGTGAAGGAAGAGCGTATCGCTTTGCGCCAATCGCGTTTCTGAACAAACAGAAGGGTTTCCGAATTGCTTATACTACTGGAAGCCTGACCTTGCAAAACGGCGAAGTCGTCTATTCCGCAACAACGAATATCATGTATGTCGCCCTGAGCGACAGCCCTGTGCAGGTAGGAGAGGAAGATGTCGAAATGATAATGGGGGAAGGGAGGGAATGGACGGCACACGGGAAGCCCCGGTCCGTTCCATCAGAAGAAGCCGCGCCGCAAGAGACGCCGCCAAACCCTGACGAACCGCCG
>WRJS01000118.1:1752-13047 GCA_009778475.1 Kiritimatiellota bacterium
GGGGGGCCCGCCTCTCGAGGCCATACTCCGGGCTATCGAGGCAAACAAGCGTTGGAAACAGGCACCCCAGCCAAGCCCTGAGCCACCGCCCGAACCGCCGCCGTCACCTGAAGCCGCCCCCCCGCCCGACGCTGCCGAAGACGCGCAACCCGAAACGCAAACCCAGCCCCGCACCCTCTGGCCCTACGCGCTCATCCCGCCTGTTCTTCTCGTCGCCCTGTGGGCCGCGAGGAGACGGAGGCGTGACTCTGAAAACTGAAAACTGGCGCGGCCCCGCCGCGCCCCTTCCTGCCGGGCGAACCCGGGGTGCCAGCACCTCTACCGGTACGGCCCGAGGGTAAACCCATAATGAGAAATAACCATGAGAGCGAACTACTATGCTGTTTGCACTGCCATTGCGCTGGCGGGCAACCTGCGCGGTGCGTACGAGTTTGAGGTCCAAAAAGACAGCAAGCCGTTTTTTGTCTCCGTCACATCGGCAAACCTGATGATTCGGTTTGATAAAGAGAAATGGATTATTCTACCAGATAGTGACGCCGAGTACCCAGAGTTTGAGCTTAAGGCTTCGCGAGAACACGAGGGGAGCGACAACCCCCTGATTTTAACCCCGGACAAAAGGACGAAGTTTTATACGCGTGAAGGAAGAGCGTATCGCTTTGCGCCAATCGCGTTTCTGAACAAACAGAAGGGTTTCCGAATTGTTTATACTACTGGAAGCCCGACCTTGCAAAACGGCGAAGTCGTCTATTCCGCAACAACGAATATCATGTATGTCGCGCTGAGCGACACGCCTGTGCAGGTAGGCGAGGAAGATGTCGAAATGATAATGGGGGAAGGGAGGGAATGGACGGCACACGGGAAGCCCCGGTCCGTTCCATCAGAAGAAGCCGCGCCGCAAGAGACGCCGCCAAACCCTGACGAACCGCCGCCGCCACCGGAATCCGAACCCCCGCCCGACGGCGCAGAAGACGCGCAGCCCGAGGCGCAAACCGAAGCCCGCACCCTCTGGCCCTACGCCCTCATCCCGCCCGCCTTCCTCGCCGCCCTGTGGGTCGTGCGCAGGAAACGGAAAACGGGAGGGTGGAAATGACGCGCGGTATTGTTTTGAGCGTCATGGTTGTTGCCGCTGGCGTGTGTGGGGCGGGAGAGAAAGAGCTTGCGGCTTTCCGGGACAGGGGACCGTTCAAGTCCATCACTGCCGCGCAGGGCTCACATTCAGGAAACACCTCCGCGCCCTAAGCTCCCGTAACCTTTAATTCCCCGTTGTCCCCTCATCCATTCCCCGTTTTAGATTGGGGTTTTCCTGCGAAACTAACGCTGGCAATCGCCGCCGCGTTTATGTTATCATGGCGCAAAACTCAAAACGGAGGATGGAAGGATGAAATACGCCAGAGTGATGGTTATGTCCATGGCTGCGTCGCTTGCGGCAGGCGCGGCGGATGCGGGCAAGTGGACGCTCGCATGGTCGGAGGAGTTCAACGGCGAGGGGCTGGTGGACGGCGCGGTCTGGAATTACGAGCGGGGGTTCATCCGCAACAGGGAGGCGCAGTATTACACCGCCGGGCGGGCGCAGAACGTCGCGATGCGCGGCGGCAACCTCGTCATCACGGCGCGGAAGGAGGATTTCAGCGAGAACGGCCAGGACGCGAAATACACGTCCGGGAGCATCAACACCAAGGGCAAGAAGGCGTTCCACTACGGGCGCATCGAGGTGCGCGCGAAGCTGCCCGTCGGGCAGGGCAACTGGCCCGCGATCTGGATGATGGGCGTCGAGGGCGGCTGGCCGCGCGGCGGCGAGATCGACATCATGGAGCACGTCTGGGCGAGCAAGAACACCGTCCACGCCACGGTGCATTGGTCGGACAAGGCGAAGGCCGCCGCGAACAACAACAACGGCCACACCAGCAAGGGGTCGAAGATCGAGGACCAGAAGCCCTACGAGGATTTCCACGTCTATGCGGTGGAGTGGGACGCGGACAAGATGGCGTTCTTCATGGACGACGCGCCGTACTTCACGTTCACCATCAGCGACGCGGGCGAGGGCGCGGACAACCCCTTCCGCAAGCCGCACTACCTGCTGCTGAACCTCGCCATCGGCGGGAGCTGGGGCGGCGCGATCGACGACGCCATCTTCCCGTGCGAGTACCTGATCGATTACGTCCGCCACTACGTCCCTGCCGGCGGCGGCATCATCGCGCCCGGCGCGAAGGTCGAGAAGCTCGCGGACGGGTTCAAGTTCACGGAGGGCCCGATCGCGGACAAGGACGGTAACGTCTATTTCACCGACCAGCCCAACGACAAAATCCTGATCTGGACGGTGGACGGCAAGCTCTCCGCGCTGGGCAGCTTCGGCCGCGCCAACGGGATGTACTTCGATCGCGACGGCCGCCTGCTCACCTGCTCGGACATGGACAACGAGCTCTGGAGCGTCGGCATGGACGGCACGAAGACGGTGCTGGTCGCGGACTACAACGGCAAGAAGCTGAACGGCCCGAACGACGTGTGGGTCAACCCCAAGGACGGCAGCGTCTATTTCACCGACCCGTTCTACAAGCGACCCTACTGGACGCGCGACCCCGCCATGCAGCAGGCGGGCGAGTACGTCTTCCTCCTCAAGTCCGACCGCAAGACCCTCCTCCCCGTGGACACCGAGATGAAGCAGCCCAACGGCATCATCGGCACCCCCGACGGCAAGACCCTCTACGTCGCGGACATCGGCGGCAACAAGACCTACGCCTACGACATCCAGCCCGACGGCCTCCTGTCCAACCGCCGCCTCTTCTGCGCCATGGGGTCCGACGGCATGACCATCGACACCGAGGGCAACGTCTATCTCACGGGCAAGGGCGTCACCGTGTTCAACGCCAAGGGCGAGCAGATCGAGCATATCCCCATCGAGGCCGGCTGGACGGCCAACGTCTGCTTCGGCGGCAAAGACCGCAAGACCCTCTTCATCACCGCCTCGCAATATCTGTATGCGTTGCGGATGCGCGTGCCCGGCGCAATGTAAATGCTCTGTCTATTGTGTACGGCAGAGGCGATGGCTTCCTCGAATGCGTAATCCGGGGCAAACGTGGCACAGTCAAAAAGCCCTTCGGATCGCGGGCAAAAAAAAGCACGCCACCCAGTGAAAATATTTTACTGGATGGCGTGCCCTCCAACACCGCCCTGTACAACTAACAACACGAAAAAAAACAGGGAAGTATCGGAGGTCAGAATGTCACCTTGTAACACAAGGCAACACCCCAATCCTTTTCTACTCAATCGTCATTCCACCTGTAGCCTGCGGGTCTCCGCAGATACCCTCGGGCCGCTTCGTTCCTTCTGTTCCTGCTCAGCCAAATCATCCCAGAATGCCTAATTTGCTCTGTAATGATTACAATATTACAACAAGTTTCCCTCGATTTCAAGAATATTTTTACATTTTTTTGAAAATTTTTAAAGTGTGCACGTGATTCAAAAAATCAAGAAAATGCGAATATGTTATGTTTTTCATTGAATGTCAGAATGAACATTCCGTGTTAACGCGCTCAAGTGCGACGGGATTCGTCAAGTCGCCGATGCGATCGATGGAGATGGTGACGGTGTCGCCGGGCTTCAGGAATGTCGGCGGCGTCATCGCGAAACCCGCGCCAGATGGGGTTCCGGTGAAGATGGCGGCACCGGCGGGGAGCGTGGTGCTGCCGCTCAAAAACACGATCAAATCAATCACCGAAAAGATGTGGTCGGCGGTGCTGCTGCATTGGCGCGTCTCGCCGTTGACGATGGCTTTGAGCGTGAGGGCCTGCGGGTCGGGGATCGCGTCGGGCGTGACGATGCACGGGCCGAGCGGCGCGAAGGTGTCGAAGGATTTGCCGCGGCACCACTGGTTGCCGCCGAAGCTCTTCTGCCAGTCGCGGGCGGTGACGTCGTTGCCGCAGGTGTAGCCGAGGACGTGGGAGAGGGCGTTCTGGCGCGTGGCGTTTTTGCAGTCGCGCCCGAGGATGACGACAAGCTCCGCCTCGTAATCGACTTGCGTGCTGGGCAGGCGCGTGGGGATGAGGATGGGGGCGCCGGGATCCTGCGTGACCCACGGGCTTTTCATGAACAGCACGGGATGTTCGGGGATGGGCTGGCCGGTCTCCTGCGCGTGGGCGCGGAAGTTCAGGCCGATGCACAGGATGACGCTCGGGCGCAGGGGCGCGAGGATGCGGCCCATCTCCACGCGGCGGCCGGTGGGCCGCCACGGCTCGAACCAGCTCTGGCCGCTGATGAGCTCGGCGGTGCCGTCGGCGTGCCGGATGCCGAGGCGCGGGGTCTGCGAATCGATCGGGAGGAAGCGGATGAGGTTCATGGGGAGTTTCTAGTTTTTAGTTTCTAGTTTTTAGTTTTTAGTTTGGCACGCGCGTGGGTTGAAGAAGGCGCGGACGGCGGGGTTGTCGGAGGTGTCGCGCAGGGCGGCGGGGGAGCCTTCGGCGATGACGCCTTGGGCTTTGGCGTCGAGCATGATGCAGCGGTCGGCGATGGCGAAGATGCTGGCGAGCTCGTGCGTGACAATCATGAAGGTGATGCCGTGCGTGTCGCGCAGGCGCAGGATGAGGCGGTCGAGGTCGGCGGCAGTCACGGGGTCGAGTCCGGCGGAGGGTTCGTCGAGGAACAGCACCGCAGGGTCGAGCGCGAGCGCGCGGGCGATGGCGGCGCGTTTCTTCATGCCGCCGCTGACGTCCGCGGGGAAATAGCCCGCGAACGGTTTAAGGCCGACGAGTTCCAGCTTCATCTCCGCGACGAGGCGCCGCGCGTCGGGCGGCAGGTCGGTGAAAACCTCCAGGGGCAGGCAGATGTTTTCGAGGAGCGTCATGGAGCCGAAGAGCGCGCCGCTCTGGTAGGTGACGCCGAAGGCGCGTATCGCGCGGTCGCGCTCATCCTGCCCGCCGCCCTCGACGCGGCAGCCCATGATGCGGACCTCGCCGCCGAGCAGCGGGTGCAGCCCGATGATGTGTTTCAGGAGCGTGCTTTTGCCGCAGCCCGATCCGCCCAGCACCACGAATATCTCGCCGCGCCGCACCGTGAAGGAAACGTCCCGCAGGATGGGCCTGCCGTCATAACCGGCCGCGAGGTTCTGCACTTCTATGACAGGGTTTTCCATGGCGTTCTTTCGACGGGGTTGACGGGGTGATGTTTTACCACAATGGACACAATAGGTTTCACAACAGGCACAACGGTAGTGTCCATTGCGCATTCTGTTGAGTTCATTGCGGTGAAATAAAAACAGGGCATTTTTGCGGGATTAACAGGGTTGAAACGAATAACTAGAAACTAGCAACTAGAAACTAACAACTCATACATTCAGGACATAGAACAGGACGGCGAAGATGCCGTCGAAGATGGTTATCAGCACGAGGCTGCCGACGACGGCCGCCGTCGCGGCCTGCCCCACCGCGTCGGCCGTGCGGTTCGCCCGCAGGCCGTGCGCGCACCCGACCATGCCGACCAGCAGGCCGAACGTCACCGCCTTGATCAGGCCGATGCAGACGTTGGCCAGCGTGAGCGCGGAGACCACGTGCTGCCAGTAGGTCACCGACGGCACACCGATGACGGTGAGGACGGCCAGCCCGCCGAGCAGCCCTGCGAACACCGCGAAGATGCTCAGGAACGGGAGCGCCAGCATGGACGCGAGCACGCGCGGCAACGCGAGGAACACCACGGGCGGCAGGCCCAGCGTGGTCAGCGCGTCAATCTCCTCGTTGACCTTCATGGTGCCGAGCTCCGCCGCGAACGCCGAGCCTGTGCGCCCTGCCAGGATGATTGCGGTGATGAGCGCGCCCAGCTCGCGGAACAGCCCGATGGCGATCAGGTCCGCCACATACACCTCCACGCCGAACTGCCGCAGCGACGACGCGGAGAGGAACGCCAGGATCAGCCCCATCAGGAAACCGATGAGCAGCGTGATGGGCAGCGCGTCCATGCCCGCGCGCTCGAAGCAGAGCATCGTGTCGCGCAGGCGCAGCCGCCCGGGCCTGATGATGAGGGAAAAGATTGCGGAGGTTGCCTCGCCGAGGAATGCGAGCTGGTCGCGCGCGTCGTCCCAGATGCGCACGGCGGCCTCGCCCAGCTGGACGGGGATGTGCGCATTGCGCTTCGGCACGTCTGCGCGCGAATGGTCGGCGAAAACGGCCGGGTCAAAGACCTTCAGCGTGTGCGCCACCATCCCCGCGCCATCGCGGCAGCGGATGGCGAAGCGCTGCGTCGCGGCGCAACGGTGCAGCTCGATGACCAGCGCCTCCGCCGCGCCGTCGTAGGCCTTGACCGCGTCCGCGTCGAGCGTCAGGGCATCGCCCTCGCCCATGCACGCGACCTGCGCCATCTGCCCCTGCCACAAGGCCGCCACGGCCTCGGCGGTGCATATCTCTGGAAGTGTGAGCGTCATCCGGAACCACCTGTGCTTGGGCGATAAATATAGCACACTGGATGCCGGAATCCAACAAGGAATCGCCAGCGATCAAAACTTGTCAATCCGCAAGGTCTGCTTCAGGCGGAGGGAGGCGCCAGTGATGATGACTTTCTCGGCGGCGGGGCGCAGGTCGAGCGGTTCGCCCGTCCAGACGCTCCAGCCGCGGGAGGCGGCGCGGTGCGCGAGATGTTCGAGGGTGTCAGCGAAACGCTCCTGCCCGCGCCAGAACGGGAGCGCCCCGAGGCGGCTCACGAGCGGCGCGGCGACGTCCGTCTTGGGTGCGGCGCCGAAATCCGTGAACGGCGGGCGGGGGCTTCCGTAGAAGGCCTCGCGCGTGAGGCTGTCTGCGCAGGGTTGCGCGGGCGGCGGCGGTTGCGCGGGCGGCGGCGGAAGGTCTTCCCCGACAAGGTCGGCGCGGGTCACGCCACGGATGGTCAGCAAGGTGATCGGGTTCTTGCCGATGGTCTCGCCGAAGAGGCAATAGACGGCGGCAAGGTGTTTGCAGGGGTTCACCCAGTCGGGGCAGGAACAACGGCTTTTCAGGTCGTTCTCGCGCTCTGGGAAGAGCGGGCAGCCTTCGGCTTGGAAAAGCGGTTCGATCTCGCGGGGAAGGTCCCCGGCGAACAGGCGCGCCAAGAGCACGGGACGTTGGCGCAGGGTTGCCACGATGCGCGTCTTGGCATCGCCGTCAAGGTGCCTGAACGTGGCCTCGCACAGGTAGGGCGTGGCGACGGTTCCCTGGACGGAGGCTGTGATGCGGCCGGGGGCGAGCGTCAGCTCCGAGGTCTGCCCGCTGGCGGCGTAGTGCCGCCCGCGCCCGAAGCGCGGGCCCATGCGGAAGGCCTCCAGCACGGATGTCCAGCGGCGGCACCACCACGTGCGCAACGGATCGCCGCGCGCACCCTGCGCACGGATACCGCCCTTGACGCTCAGCGGCGAGCGGGTGACGTATTTCTTTTTCTTTTTCCCCATAGCGCGGACACCACTGTACGGGATTTGCGTGCCGCACGCAATGAAAAATGAACGCCGATTACGCATTCGGGAAAAACGGACAACATCAGGTTAAAATGCTATATTCGGTCTCGGGAACCGTTATGCTTGTTGAAAATCGCATCAAAAATACACCGTCCGATGTCACTGCCGTCATCTCCCGTGTGAATTGTTAAACCAACTCTCAGCCGCCATCCCTGAAAATTAATTCCCTTCTTTCTTGTAAAAGGCGGGGGGGAAAGGGTATTATGGTGAATTCATTTCAAGGAAGAATTCGCTTGGCAAGGAGTGTTCGTGAATCAGACCATTAATGTGGCTTATGTGGCGGATCTGGCGCATATCGCGCTGACGCCGGATGAGGTGGTTTTGCTGCAGGGGCAGCTGGAGGGGCTTCTCCAGTATGTCGGGAAAATCGGCGAGGTGGATGTGTCCGGCGTTGAGCCGATGGTCTATGGCCTGGCGGAGGCGGCGAGCGCGTTCCGCGAGGACACGGTCGAGCCGTCGGGGCTACGCGAGCAGATGCTTGCCATGGCCCCGGCGCGTCACGGGAATGAATTTAAGCTGCCGAAGATCGTGGAGGACGCATAGCCATGGACATTTCAGGTTTGTTGCAGGGTGTCCCCGTAAAGGTCTTGGGGCAGATTAACGTCAAGGACAAGCCTTGCACGTATGATTCAAAGACGAGATGCGTCTCCCTGTTCGATGCTACGGTGGTGGCGCGTTTGCGTCAGGCGGGGGCGTCGGTGGTTACGGAAACCACGTATAATAACCCGTCGCTCAAAATACGGTGCGACACGGGCGGCAGGGTCTGTCGAGAGGCGGAGGCCTACGGCTGTGTGGGGCTGAAGCCGTCATACGGGCGGGTGTCGCGTTATGGCGTGATACCTTATGCGTCGTCCATGGATCAGGTGGGGATGGTTGTGAGGACGGTCGGGGATGCTGCGGATCTGTTGCAGGTGATGGCCGGGCATGACCCCCTGGACGGGACGTCCGCGAATCTTCCTGTGCCGGATTATCGGGCGGCGTTGCAGGGGGGGATGAAGGGTTTGCGTATCGGGTTTCCGAAAGAATATTTTGAGGTCGACATGGGTGAGGAGGTTCGCAAGGCGGTCGAGAATTGCGGAAAGGCTGGGGCGGAAATCGTGGAGGTGAATCTGCCCCACACGGAGTATGCTGTGGCGGTCTATACCATCATCTTGGCGGCGGAGCGGGCAACGAACCTCGGGCGTTTCGACGGGGTGCGTTACGGCCACCGCACGGCAGAGAATGTGGACTCGGTGGCGGATCTGTTTGCGAAGAGCCGTGGAGAAGGGTTCGACGCGGAAGAGAAACAGAGCGTCATCCTCGGGACGTATCTGCTGGGCAAGGCGTGTTACGAACGTTATTTCGTGCAGGCGCAGAAGGTGCGGGCGCTCATCCGCAGGGATTTCGAGGAAGCGTTCAAGAAATGCGATGTGATGATGATGCCTGTGAGGCCGACGCTTGCGCTCTGTTTGACCAAACGTGGTGGGGAGAGATGGATGACGCCGCCTGTGAGACCGGCGGCGGTCAGGCCCTGTATAAATCTGGAAAGGGCGTTCACCGTGCCAGCGAGTTTGGCGGGTATCTGCGGATTGTCCGTCCCGTGCGGCAAGACAAAGGGAGGGCAGCCAGTCGGTTTGCAGATACTGGGACCCGCGTTCGGCGAGGAATTGATTTTGCGCGCGGCGTATGCGTATGAGCAGGAGGTGCGTTCATGAAGTATCTGACGACCATCGGGCTGGAGACGCACGTGCACCTGAAAACAGCGAGCAAGCTGTGGTGCGGGTGCAGCACGGCGTTCGGCGCGGAGCCGAACCTGAACACCTGCCCGGGGTGCCTCGGCTACCCGGGGACGCTGCCCGTGGTGAACCGCGAGGCGGTGAAGCTGGCGGTCACGGCGGGCATGATGTTGGGGTGCGAGATTAGCCGCCGCAGCACGTTCGACCGCAAGAGCTATTTCTACCCCGACATCCCCAAGAACTACCAGATCACGCAGAACCAGAACCCCATCTGCCTCGGCGGCGGCGGGGTGACGATACAGACGCCGGGCGGCTCGAAATTCATCCGCATCCACCATATCCACATGGAGGAGGACGCGGCGAAAATCAACCACTACGCGCGGTTCAGCGGCGTGGACTTCAATCGCGGGTGTATGCCGCTCATCGAGATCGTCACCGAGCCGGACATCTCCTCGCCCGACGAGGCGATGGCGTACCTCCAGACGCTCCGCCAGATACTCGTGTACGCGAACGTCAGCGACTGCAACCTCGAGGAAGGCAAGATGCGTTCCGACATCAACGTCAGCATCCGCCCCGAGGGGCAGGAGAAGCTCGGCACGCGCGTCGAGATCAAGAACATGAATACCTTCAAGGGCATCTACGCCGCGCTGGAATACGAGATCGCGCGGCAAACCCACGCCGCCACGCACGGCGGCACGCTCGTGCAGGAGACGCGCCGCTGGGAGCCTGATCTCGGCGAGACGCAATCTATGCGCGCCAAGGAGAACGCCCACGACTACCGCTATTTCCCCGACCCCGACCTCACCCCCATCGTGTTGAGCGAGGAGCAGATCAAGGCGTGGCGCGATGCGCTGCCTGAGCTTCCCGCCGCACGGCGCGCGCGCATGGTCGCGGAGTACGGCATCCCCGAATACGACGCGGGCGTGTTGGCGGACGAGAAAGCGAACGCGGACTTCTTCGAGGCTGCGGCGCGGGCGTGCGGGCAGGGCAAGGCAGTGTCCAACTGGTTCATGACCGAGATCATGCGGCTGCTCTCCGAGACGGGCAAGACCATCACCGAATGTGCCATGACCCCTGAGGCGCTGGCGGAGCTCGTGACGCTCGTAAGCAAGCGCGTCATCAACGGCACGATTGCCAAAGAGCTCGTACCCGAGCTGTTCGAGAACGGCGGAATGCCCGCCGCGCTCGTCGAGGCGCGTGGGCTAGGGCAGGTCAGCGACACCGCGACGCTGGAGGCGTTCGTCGATCAAGTCATCGCCGCGAACCCAAAATCCGTCGAGAGCTACAAGGCCGGCAAGACGGCCGCCGCCGGGTTCATCGTCGGGCAGGTGATGAAGCTCAGCCAAGGCAAAGCCGACCCGCAGATTGTCGGCCGCCTCGTGGCCGAGCGGCTAACCTGATGACGGAGGGCGAGCGTCCCCGTGAACCGCAATGTGTCTAACGGCTCGCGGGGACGCTCGCCCTCCATCGTGAAATCTGTGTTTTACAGGACACTAGCACCTGCGGCGCTATGCAACAACATCAGGTTAAACTACGACACCCTCAAAAATATTCGCCCAAAAAAATCAAAGGCCCTATGTTCAATTTTCCGCTTTACATTCCGCCGCGTTTCGGCAATACTGGTGTCCTCTCTTTTAAGGGGGCGACCGGTTTCGACGGGGCACGTGGAAACTTGGCGGCGCGCCGAGGACTCCTGTAGCCTCGTAAAAAAGCAGGAAAAAACCTAACTGCGAACGATAACTTCGCACTCGCGGCCTAACTAAAGGCCCGACGTTGAACCGCCGATGTCTGCTGAGCGGGGAGGCGACGACTAGCAGGCCCTGCCGGGGGTCGTGTGACCGGACGCCCGTGCTTGACGAATCGTGGACACTGGTCCGCAGGTGAGCCTGTCTGCCGGCATCCTGCGGACGAGATTTAATGGCAGGACACGCGCGTAGATGCTGGGTGGAATCTGTTTCGGACGGGAGTTCAACTCTCCCCGCCTCCACCATTTTTTTGTGTGCACGCAAACCGCGTGTCGTGGATGATGCCGGGAGCGCAGGGCCCCGGGAGCGCAGGGCTTCCGCCCTGCATCTATCATTTGGCAGGGCGGAAGCCCTGCGCTCCCGGGGTCCT
>WRJS01000119.1 GCA_009778475.1 Kiritimatiellota bacterium
AGAACGCGATGGTACCCTCGGACATCGTGTGCGGCGAGAACGGCAGGTGGATGGTGAGCCTCGCGTCCGGCGAGTCGAACAGCATGGCGTTCCCGAAGGGGCCCTCGACGATACGGGCCTTCGTTGACTCCATCCGCGCGCCGAACGCCTCAAGGCTGGACTGCTCCGTGTCAAGCGGGGCGTAGAGCAGCAGCCCCGGCTCGCCCACATGCCGCGCGATGTCGCGCTGTTTGGAGAAGGTGACAGACTTGATCTGCGTATGCGTCAGGCTCACCTCGCCGAATGCCGTGTCGAACGCCAGCGGAACGCCCTCCAGCCTCCCGGACAGGACATCCTTGTTGTAGAACCCCACCTTGGCCACGTCTTTGGTGAAGCTGAGTGAGGCGACGTGCGACAGCGGTATCTCCAGCTTCCCATAATCCAAGGCGAGCGTGACCAACGCGAAGCGCGGGCTCCCTAAGAATTGCGACCCGTCGATAAGGGACACCTTCGCTTTCACAACGATGTCCGTCTCCGCCTGCGCCGCTTGCGCAACCCCCTCCGCCGCGATCACAAGCCCTATCATCACCAACCGTCGTATCATGCCTGACGCTCCACGCCTAAAAGGTTTCGGGGTTGTCTCGTTTTTCAAGATGGTGTGTCATTGCCATTACGCCTATCGTGGTAAAAAGCTTATTCCTTCACCGCACCCGTGGCCGCCCATTCGGTGCCGCGCAGGATGAGTTTTTTGCAGCCGAGGCTGCTGAGGATCGTCTGTGCGTCGTGCCCGAGCATGAGCGTGAAGTTGCGCCCTTTGCCGGTCTCGGTCACGAACACGAAGGGCTCGGGTTCGCCGCTGCCTTTGTTCTCTTTGCTGACGATGCCCGAAACCAGCACGCGGCGTTTCGGGTTGGGGTTGGTGAGTTTCTGCCACGGCTCGTCGAAGGTCTCGAAGTCGGTCATGCCCTTGGTGACGGGATGCTCTTTGTCGATGATGTTGAGCGTGAATTTCTGGTTGTGCGGGTGGAACGTCCCTTCGCCCCACGCGCCGCCCGCCAGCCGTTGGAAGTCGTCCCAATCGTAGAAGATGCAACTCCCTGAGTGCAGGACGAAGAACCCGCCGCCGTTCGTGAACCACGCGAGGAACGCCGCTTTCATCTCGTCGTTCCATTCGTGTTTCTTGACGTCCTCGGGCTTCATGCCAAAGGTGTTCCAGTTGGAGATCAGCACGTCGTAGCCCGCGAGGTCGGCAGGCTTCATCGCCCACGGCGTTTCCGTGACGGACACGGCGAAGCGCGGGTTCGCGGCGAGGGTCGTCCGCAACGCGGCGGTCGTGGATTTCCAGTCGTGGTTGTTCGCGCCGGACAGAATCAGGACACGGATTTTGTCCGCCACCGCGCCGCCCGCTGGCGGCGCGGCAATCTCCTCCAGCAACTCGACACCGTTGACCAGCACATGGTCGCGTACGGTCTTGAACTCGACGAGGATTTTCCCTTCCGTGTCCGACGTGACCGACCTTGTCTCCGTGATGGCCTTGAGCCCTTTGCCCGCCCGCTCGACGATGTCGTAATTCTCCAAGACCTTCACGCCGTTGGCAATCACGTCGCAGATGCGCTGCCCCGCGCTCTGGTGGTAAAGCTCCGCGAAGTGGAGGCGCAGCAGGTACGGCGCGTTGGGCTTCAGGCTGTCGAAGCGGCACGTCATGTTCTGGAAACGGCTGCTCTGGTACACCGCCTCGGGCGCGGCATCGGCGGCACCCGACACATCAATCGGGTTGTTCACCGCATACACGTTACCGCCCTGAACCCGCGCATCCGACGTGAACGTGCCGACCTCCTTGCCGCCGATGTTGACGGAGGCGACTGGCACCTCGTTGTCCTGAATGTCGAACCGCTCCGTAAGCGCCAGCCGCAACGCCGCCGCCTCCGCGCTGGGCAGCGACTTGAGCGTGGCAAGCAGCATCTTCCGCTCCTCCTTCCGCTCGGCGACCTCCGCCAGCACCGTCAACGCCTTCAACTTCTCATCCGTAGATGCGACGCCGGGCTTCTCCATCATTGCCAGCGCACTGCGCAACGCCAGCACCTTCACACCCGCATCCGCGTCATTCCCCGCCGAATGCACCAGCGGCATGAGCGCGAGCGGAGAGTTCCACTTCGCGAAAGTCCGCACGACGGCTTTACGCAGTTCCACATCCTCCGTTTTCCCGAAACGCACCAGCACCCCGCAAGCCTTCTCCGTCTGAATCCCCGCGAGCAGCCCCAGCACCCCCGCCCGAGCCTCCGCCGCGACCTTCTCCGCGCATGCGCTGACCTCATCCACGACGCGCGCCTGATCCGGCAACTGCTGCACGACCGACCCCAGCGCCGCCACCAGCGGCTCGCGCTGTTCGGCGGACAGCGACCCGAAAACGAACGCCATCGCCTCCGCGAAATGCGCTTCCCGCAGACACGCGCGGAACGCGCCCGCCGCCGCCTGGCTCACGCCCCGCTCCGTGTAGAGCGACGCATCGCAGAGCCGCGTGACGAGCATGGGATTCCCGCGCGCCGCCAGCAACTCGATTGCTTTCGCGCGCGCCGCGCCCTCCTGCTTCATCCGCTCGAACAGGAACGCATCCGCACCCTCCGTCGTCAGCACCGCCATCGCGAGCGCCGCGCAACGCCCGTCCTCGCCCCTCGACGAACACAGGTCGAACAGCACTGGCAACGCCAGCGGGTCCCGCGCCATCACGGCGGCGCGAGCCGCCACGACCCGCACCAGTTCGCCCTCATGCGTCAACGCCGAGCGCAACGCCTGTTTCACATCCGCCCGCGCCGCGTGAGGCGTGAGCGCGACGATAATCCGCGCGTTCCCGTTCTCATCGCCCTCCTTGGTCAGGGCCGCCAACGCCTCCGGCACAAGCGCGGGGTCGGCCCTCACCGCCCCCACGTCAACCGCCGCGATGACCGGCGCACACGCCAGCGTTAGTAGTGAAGCAAAAATCCATTTTTTCATAAGTCCTCATTCCTCTCTTCGTTAATCCCTGCCCCCCCCTCACGCCACATACGGGGGGCGGGAGATTTTGCGGAGCATCATCTTCTGCGCCTCGTCGTCGCCGATGACGGTCTGCTTCGCGATGTCCCATTTAATCTTGCGCCCGGTGTGGCAGGCGATGTTCGCGAGGTGGCTGATGTTGTCGGAGTGGTAGGCGGCCTCGATGCCGCTGCACGGGACTTCGCGCGTCTTGATGCATTGCGCGAAGTCGGCGGTGTGGTGAAAGCCCGTGGTGTTTGCGCGGAGCGGGTTCAGTCGCTGGGGTAGGGGGGTGCGCAGGATGTCCACGGGGTCGGCTTTGAGGTAGCCGCGCGCGATGCTGATGCTGCCGTTCTCGCCGATGAACGTGGTGCGGTCGCCGCCGTGCTTGAACACGAACTCCACGCCGTCCGCGAAACGCCCGCGCAAGTCCCACCGCTCGAACGTGTCGAACAGCCCTTGGCCGCGCTCGCCCGCGCCCTCGATCTCGATTGGCACGGAGGCGGGCGCGTCGTCCATCGCCCAGCACATCACGTCGAGCGGGTGCGCGCCCCACCCGCCGAGGAAGCCGATGGAGCAGTCCGAACTGTGGTACGCGCCGTTCGGCGTGCAGCGGTCTTTCGTGTACGGGCGCTCACGCGAGGGCCCCAGCCACATATCGTAGTCCAGCCCCTCCGGCACGGGTATCGGCTCGAGGCTTCCGCCGCCCAGCACGCCGCCGGGCGCGTCCACCTCCACGCGGCTGATTTTGCCCAGCACCCCGGAGCGCACCAGTTCGCACCCCGTGCGGATGTGCGAGGACGAGCGCTGCTGCGTCCCGTACTGGAACACGCGCCCGAGTTTTTGGACGGTCTCGCGCACGTGCTTGTTGTCGTCGATGCTCAGCGTCAGCGGCTTCTCGACATACACATCCTTGCCCGCTTGCATCGCCAATACCGCGACGTGGTGATGCCAATGATCTGGCGTCGCGCACACGACGCCGTCCACATCCGACCGCGCGAGGATTTCGCGGAAATCGCGGTACGCCTTGCACACGTCCCCCTTGTAACGCTCATTCGCCTGCGCGGTGCGCGACTCGCGGCGATCCTTGAAGCAGTCCGCCACCGCCACCACGCGAATCCAATCCGGCTGGAGCAACGTGCCGAACAGCCCGCTGCCCTGCCCCCCCACGCCGACGCTCGCGATGTTCACGCGGTTCGACGGCGCCGCCTCGCCATACAGCAGCGACGACGGCACCACCATCGGCGCCGCGCCCGCCGCCAGCGCGGCCTTCAAAAAACCTCTACGAGGCACATCCCGTTTCATCATGCTTCTCCTTCCAATAAACAGATTCATTTCTCTTTTGGAGCGGTCTCCCGCTCTTTCGCAAAACCGTAAACGTAATCCATGATTTTTTTGGTCTCGGGGGATTTGGGGTCGTTGGTCATCAGGCTGAACCCCAACGCCGCCCTATCCGACAAACGGATCATGCCGCGGATTATGTAGAGGAACTCGCCCTTCGGGACCGGCTTGCCCGCCAGATCCGCATCCGTGAGCGTGGTCTTGAAACCGTACCAGCCCTTATTGGTGATTTCCTCCACCTCGATGCTCTTTTCGACCGTGTGCGGCAAGTAACTTTCGGAAGATTCGACCACCCTCACCTTCATGGTTTCGGGCGTGTTAAAACGGTTGTGATCCATGAAGAACCGCAAGTCCGCCTTGAAAAACAGCTTCAAGCTAAACGACTTGCCTTTCTTAGGGCGGATTGCCACATCCGCATAATACAAAGCCCGGTTGCGCTCAATGGTCACGCCCCAATCATCGGTGTCCTCAACGGTAAACACATCCGTCGGCGTTATCTGCAATTCATGCTTTTCCGCATGAATAGACGACACCGCCATCACGGCAAGAAAAGCAACCGCAAACGTTCTCATGCGTCAACCCTCCGCTCCCACTGTTTCAACCGCTTGGCGGAGAGCATCACCGCCTCTGCGCCCGCAATCTCCAGCGTCGTCGGCACGTCGATTTTCGCGGCCTTCAGCGCCTTCACGATGCCCTCGATGCCGACCACGCCGTCACCTGCGGCGATGAGCGCCATGCCGCAGCCGAAAATCTTCCCGCGCTGCTTCTCCATCTCCGTCGGCATGTCCTTCCAATGCACGTGGCCGATACGCTTGCCGAACGTCTTGATGTACGCCAGCGGGTCACCGCCGCCCAGCCAGCAGTTGCCCGTGTCGAGGCAGATGCCCACGGTCTTCTCATGCCCCAGCCGTTCGAGCAGGTCGCCCATCAGCGTGAGGTTGTCGGTGACAGGCCCGTGCGTCTCGATGAGCAGCCTCACGCCCAGTTCCTCCGCCCACTGGACGGGGAACTGCAACTTCTCGCAAGCGATCAGGACGCGCTCCTTCGGTTTCAGGCTTTTGCCGAACGCGGTGTGCGGCTCGCCGTCGCAGGTGATGACCTCCCGGATGCCCAGGTCGCTCGCGAGGCGCACGGCCTTGACGATCTGCGCCGTCCCGTAGGTCGCGGGCGACGACGGGTCCAGCAGGTTCGCGTGGGCGCAGAACGCGCTCAGCCTGATGCCCGCGTCCTTCGCGAGCGCGCGCAAATGCGACGGGTGGCTGTCCAGGCTCACGGTCGGCGCGAAGCCGAACTCCTCCCCCAGCGCCCCCCCGTCATGATTATCCGTCACGTCCGCGAACGTGAACCCCATCTCCTGAATCGCCTTCAGCTGCCGCGCCAGCGGCGCGAACGGCTCAACACACGCAAAGCATCCGATTTTCATAACACCTCCTCACAGAATTGGGAAACAGTTTATCACAAAGGCGCTCTGAATGACACGCTAATTTTTGTCAAATGGTTGAAGATGGAAATCAACGATGACGGGCAGGTGGTCGGAGCCTACGCGGGGGCCGGTCTTGCGCGAGGCAATCTCGATGCCGGGCGTGTGCAGGACGTGGTCGATCGGGATCCGCAGGAAGGCGGGGAAGCAGGCCGGCCATGTGGGGAACAGGCCGCGGCCCTGCGAGGCGTTGAGCAGGCCGCCGTCGCGCCGGAGGCGTTTGAACGCGGCGCACCACAGTGTGGCGTTGAGGTCGCCGATGAACAGCAGGGGGCGCTGCGTGTCGCGCGCGAGGAGGGCGAGCTCGGCGAGCTGCGCATCGCGGTATTCGGAATAGAAAGGGGTGATCGGCGGCACAGGGTGCGTGGCGAGGACGGCATACCTGCCGCACGGGCCGTCGATTTCGGCGAGGATGGACGGCACGGCGGCGTTCTGGCTATGGAGTATGTTCGTCGCGGCAAAGGGGCGCTTGCTCCAGAGCCCGATGCCGAAATTGTCGCTGCGCAATTCCTCCACGTGGTAGGGATGGCTTTCGGCGAGCGCGGGGTTGACGGCGTTAAACCATGTCATGCCGATTTCCTCCAGCACGATGACATCGGGGTCGTAGGCACGAATGGCATCAAGGACTTTCAGATGCTTGCCGTTGCCGTAGTTGACGTTGAAAAGCATGGCTCGGTACGGCGCGGTACCGTGATTGAAGGGATTGGGCGCATTGAGGTAAAACGGCAGGATGAGCGCGAGGTTCACTGCCGATAGGGCGAGGAACGTCGCCGCCCACGCACGTTTGCGCTGGGCGAGAAGCCACACCCCGATGGCCAGCAGCCCCCAGAAGTATTGGATGCGGAAATGCGCGAAGAGGTCGAGGAACCACCACCACGCGCCCCCGAACCCCAGCACGCTCCCGGCCGCAGCCATCAACCCCGCCGCCGTCAGCAGCCCCTTCCACGTCATGCGCGGGTTCGTCGTCATGCGTTCCTTTTTTTATCCCTCATTTTTCATTCCCCTTGCCCCGGTACAGTACCCGCTCGTCGTGGACGTGGTAGTCCATCCCCAGCGGCTCGAGCATCTGCCGCACGTCCTCGGGCAACACGCCGCCCTCGGCATAGAAGTGGAAATTCGTCCTTATGTTTCCACAACGACGCTGAAGAAACGCAAGCCCGTTTGTGAAAGCGCTGAACGTGTGCTTATGCTCCCCCCTGATATAGATGTCCGGGTCTTCCGCAGGGTCATTCTCCGCCAGCGGGCGGATGATGAGTTTGAACCCCTTGTTCGTCCAAACGGGATTCCAGTCGGGGACGGTCTCGCCATCACCCGTTTTTCTTCGTTTCCAGTTATACGCGTAATACGGGGACTCTTCCCATTCATCTGCGACCCATTGCTGGTTGGCGTGTATCTGACAACCGAACCCGTTCTGCGCGAGCGCCTCAATGACGCAAGGCGGCACCTCATTGCTCGCCGTGTAGATTCGCATCGGCTCGGGGTACACGGACCTGCGCAGCATGGCTTCCATTTCCAGCGGCGTGTTCGTCTCGCTGTGTCCCGCAAACAGCCTTTCATCCGCCGTCCCCATGACACGGCGATTGTATCTTTGCCTGTCATATATCCAGTCGTTCTTAGGGTCGTTCAGCATTTTTCTGGAAGCGAATATAAACGGGTCTCGTAGTTGTGATAACTGAAAATCCTTGGAATCATTACGCGGTATGAGGCGAAGGAAAGTTGAACGTATCCACAGATTCTCATTGCCATTAAACTCATACAATCCCCAGCCTTTTTTCCGATACGTGGCAACCCATTCAGGGGGAGGATCCGGCTCCACCACGATGAGAACTTTCCCATTCTCAAACCGCAAGATGTTGTGATCAACACAGAGGCAAATCCCCTGCCAATTCCCCTCAATCGGGAACGGGATAAACCATCCCGCGGCGAAAAGGGCTGCCAGTTTCTTCCGAACCCTCATCGCGGACAGCCTTCGCTTTTCTCTTTGGGGATCAAGGTGGACAGAGTGGACGGTGGACAATGGTGGACGTTGTGGACTGGGTGGACAAAGGATTCACAGGGAAATGCCTTGCCGCTCTTGTCCACACCGTCCACTTTGTCCACAAAGTCCACGCCGTCCACCCTCCACTCCTCACTACTTTTTCAATTGCGCCAGCCGCGCACACTTCGGCAACGCGCCGACCAGCGGGCGGGCGTAGTCGATGAAGGCTTGCGTGACGTTGTTGCCGGCTTTGTTGATGAACGCGGCGGGGACATGGCGCGTCTCTTTGGCGACGCTGCGCAGCGGCACGGTCTCGAAAGCCACGGCGTATTTCTTGCCGGGCTTGCGCTTGATGGCGACGGAGCCGCTGGGCAGGTCGCCGCGCAGCGCGGCGCACACCGCCGCCGCGCCGACGAGCCGCGCCTCTTGCGCGTCGGTCGCGGACGCGATGCCGGGGAACGAGCGTTGCAGATACCCGAACGTGTCCGCCCGCACGCGCTTGATGCCCGCCTTCTCCTTGACCACGCCCGCGAGCAGGTCGCCGAGCGCGCCCGTGCCGCTGAGTTGCACGTTGCCATGCGAGTCCACCTCCTGCGTGAACTTCGCGATGACGGGTGTGCCGTCCTTGTCCGCGATGCCTTCGGAGACGGCGACGACGCACCGCCCGTATCGCTTCATGGCGGCTTTCACGTCGCGCACGAAGCCGTCGATGCTGAACGCGCGTTCGGGGAGGTAGACGAGGTGCGGACCGTCGTCCGCCGCGTCACGCGCCAGCGCGGCGGCGGCGGTGAGGAAGCCCGCGTTGCGCCCCATGATGACGTCGATCTTCACGCCGCCGAGGGCGCGGTTGTCGAGGTCGTCGCCCTTCACGGCGCAGGCGACGAACCGCGCCGCGCTGCCGTAGCCGGGCGTGTGGTCGTTCTCGCGCAGGTCGTTGTCGATGGTCTTGGGGATGTGGAAGCAGCGCAGGGCGTGACCCGCCTTCGCCGCCTCCTCGCTGATGATGTGGACGGTCTCGGCGGAGTCGTTGCCGCCGATGTAGAAGAAGTAGCGCACGTCGAGTTTGCGAAGCACCGCGAAAATCGCCGCGCAGTCCGCCGCCGTGGGCTTGCGCCGCACCGACCCGAGCGCGGACGACGGTGTCACCGCCACCGCCTCCAGCGTCTTGCGGGACTCCTTACGCAGGTCGATGAACCGCTCGTCGAGGATGCCCTGTATGCCGTGCAGCGCCCCGTAGATTTTCCCCACCGCCGCACTCTCCCGCGCCGCCAGTACCGCCCCCACGAGGCTCTGATTGATCACCATCGACGGACCGCCGCTCTGCGCGATCAGCATATTTCCCTTTGACATCTTGCACCTCCCTTTTCAGTTTCTAGTTGCTAGTTTCTAGTTTCTAGTGGCTAGCACATTGCTTCGGAATCATTCCCTTCGTCTCATTGCTACTAGAAACTAGCAACTAGAAACTAGAAACTAGCAACTAGAAACTCGCCAGACTAATCCCTTCCCTTTTCATCGCCAACTATGATACACTATCCCCATGCGAAAAGGCAAACCAGAGTTTACGGAAAACGAAAGCGGTGACGAGCCGGCCGATGCCGCGTACACGCCGGACGAGCCCGCCTACCTCGCTTATCACGACAGGCGCAAGGAGGAGTATCGGCGCGAGCGCAAGCGCATCCCCCCGCGCGCCAGCGACCGCGCCTACGACCGCAGCGTCTCGCGCCTCTTCGGTAATCTCATCCCCGGCTTGCCCATCGACACCGACGCGCCGCAACTGCATGTCCCCGCCACGCCCTTCGCGCACGTCATCGAGCAGACCCTCCGCCGCCTCGACATCACCGCCAGCCCCTTCCTCGACGACCTCGCCGCCGCCTGGGTGCGCCTCCTCCCCCCCGACATCGCCCGCGACACCCGCCCCGCCAAATGGGACAACGGCATCCTCTACGTCGCCGTCGCCACCCACACCCGCCTCTTCGAGATCCGCCGCACCGCCCGCGACACCATCAAACGCGCCGTCACCTCATTCGCCAAAGACACCACCGTCCGCGACATCCACCTCATGGTGGACGTAGGATCGACTTAGACAGGATTAACGGGATTGGCTATGTTGTTTTTTTGACAGGATTGACAGGATTTTTCAGATTAACAGGATTGCTTTTAGACAGGATTTTGCAGATTGACAGGATTGCTATGGAACATGAGAAATTGACATCGGTTATCATCGGATGCGCCATGAAAGTGCATCATACGTTAGGACCTGGTTTTCTGGAATCTGTCTATCAGAAATCGCTTGAGCATGAAATTCAAAAAGCAGGACTGTCTGTCGTTCGCGAAGCCCCGCTGACGGTTTATTATGATAATATCGCCGTCGGAAACTTTTTTGCAGATATGCTGGTTGAAAACACAATAATCATTGAAACAAAAGCCACGCAATCACTCGTTACCCAACATGAGGTGCAACTCGTCAACTACCTGAACGCATTGCAAAAAGACACCGGACTGCTCTTAAACTTCGGCTCGCCTTCTCTCCAAATCAAACGAAAGTTCATATCCCCTCGCCCAACCAATCCTGTCAATCTGAAAAATCCTGTTAATCCTGTCCAAAAAACCACCCCAGCCAATCCTGTCAATCTGAAAAATCCTGTCAATCCTGTCAAAAAAAACACCCCAACCAATCCTGTCTAAAAAAATCCTGTCTAAAAGAAAGGACACACCATGCAACCGCGAACCACCGAACTCATCAACTGGACAACCGAGAAGCACTGCCGCTGCGCCGTCGATGCGCTCGCCAAGCGCGGCTTCACCGCCCTCTACTGCGCCGACGCGCAAGCCGCCGCCGACTACATCCTCAGACACGCCGAAGGCGCGAAAACCATCGGCTTCGGCGGCTCGCTCTCCGTGGCCGACCTCAAGATCGCCGCGCACCTCGCGGGCACGGGCAAGGAACTCCTCAACCACGGACTGCCCGACCTCACCCCCGAGCAGAAACTCAGCATCATGCGCCGCCAACTCACCTGCGACCTCTTCCTCACCGGCACCAACGCCCTCACCCTCGACGGCCTGCTCGTGAACATCGACGGCAACGGCAACCGCGTCGCCGCCATGATGTTCGGCCCCGCCAAGGTCATCATCGTGGCCGGGCGCAACAAGTTGGTGGACGGCGACCTCTGCGCCGCCCTCCGCCGCGTCAAGGCCCATGCCTCGCCCCCCAACGCCATGCGCCTCAGCAAGCAGACCCCCTGCGCCCTCACCGGCACCTGCGCCGACTGCAAATCCCCCCAGCGCATCTGCCGCATCACCACCGCCCTCGAATGCAAGCCCCCCCTCACCGACACCCACGTCCTCGTCGTCAACGAGGACATGGGACTATGAAGAAAGAGTTTTTAGTTTTTAGAGCAATGCCACGAAAACTGCCAACTGTAAACTAGAAGCCGAAGATTATGCACTCTTTAATACACTTTCGTCGTATTTCCACACTTCCGGCATGTCCATGAAGCTGTCCCCCCCCCTTGTTGGAGGCAACAATGGAGGGAAACAACCCATCGCTCCACATCGTGAACATGTCTGTATTGTATATCCGGGAGGCACACTCAAAAAGTGCCTCGTTCCACACTTCCGACATGCCCATGAATCTATTCCCCTTCCTGGGGGCGGAACTAAAGCCTTTTCTCCACACTGTGAACATGTCTGTATTATATATCCAGGAGGCGCGTCCACAGACTCAGGCGGCGCACTTGGTGGATACTGTTGCCTCGGAGGCACACCTGATGGATATTGCGACTCAACATCCTGTTTTCCCGCAGGACGAGTCACCTCCTCTCGTATAGGGAGCGGTTCAGCTCTTTGGGTATGGCTCCTTTGTCCTGAAGCCCTGTCTGCGCAACTCCCAATAACGGCGAGTAGTAATATTCCGAACAGCAGCGCACAACCCTCGCCCTCGCCACCGCCAGCGTCTGGCACAGGGATTACTTCATAAAGTGCCATATCTACTCCTTCCTTTCTGGGATGTTGTTTGTTTTAGAGTCAAAGACACCGTAATCGTAAAGGAGGCCGTAGTCGTAGGTGTAATAATTGCTTGTGTTTCTAAAGAAACAAAAGTAGATTGCACAAATTGCAACTATTACAACCGCCACAAAAACAACCCATCCCAGCAATACCTTTCGACTAATACTACCGCTAGGTTTCCTTCCTGTATCAGCATTTGACATACTTATCCTCCTTCGCGCGTGCTCAATAGCACAATTCTTTCTTGCCTTGCACACCTATTTAGCCTACAATAAGCCCTATGGGTTATGACAATTAAAACAGATAATATCACGCTTCGTGATTGATGTCAATAGCAGATTGTTATTTTCATGAAAGTTAGAATTGGAGACAAATTAAGATCGCTGAGAGGTCAGAGCAGTCAGGCGAGCATTGCGAAGACCATGGGCGTCTCCCAGCCTTGCTGGCAAGCCTGGGAGACGAACAAGCGTGAGCTAAATGCGACAACGATACATGACATCTGCAAGCGGTTAAATTGTTCAGCAGATTGGCTTTTGGGATTGAAAATAAAACCGTCTGCGCAAGACGGTGCTGCTCTAAAAAGCGAAGGTAGCAGGGAGGACTGTTCAAAATGTGACTTGATGAAAGCCGCAATCAAAATGGCAGCCAACGGTAATCAGAACCCGTCCCGAAAATAAGGGCAACGCCATGAGTCCCTTTGCCCCGAAGGGGGGTATATCAGCAGCACAGGGCAACGCTCTATGAAGGTGTACGTATAGTATTTCAAGGCTGAAGGGCTTGTATCCTTTTGATGGTAGGCCTACAGCCTACAAACGCTATCCGCCCCGTACACAGGGCGTTACCCTGTGCTATTGATAGAAGGCTTTCAGCCTTCGCGGCTCGCGGGGACGCTCGCCCTCCAGCCCGGTCATTGCCCCGTAGCGCATCTAACTTGGGCGTTGAATATTCCGTGTTGGTTATTGGATATTCCCGAAGGCTTTCAGCCTTCGCGGTGACAGGCTGGAAAGCCTGCCCTCCGTTTCACGGCGCATTTCACTTGGACATTGGACATTCCCTGTTGGTTATTGGATATTCCTGAGGGCTTTCAGCCTTCGCGGCTCGCGGGGACGCTCGCCCTCCAGCCCGGTCATTGCCCCGTAGCGCATCTAACTTGGGCGTTGAATATTCCGTGTTGGTTATTGGATATTCCTGAGGGCTTTCAGCCTTCGCGGCTCGCGGGGACGCTCGCCCTC
>WRJS01000120.1 GCA_009778475.1 Kiritimatiellota bacterium
AGTCGTCAGACACGATGCAGGGCGGAAGCCCTGCGCTCCCGGCACATGGAGGGCGAGCGTCCTCGCGAGCCGTTAAACACATTGCGGTTTCCTGCCCCATTGGCCGCACGCCGCGCCGATGGGGTCCCCTGTCTCGCCCTCCATATCACGCCATCAAAACAGGGTAATCCTCTATCCCGTCATCTGTATTTTACAGGACACTCGAAACTAAAAACTCAAAACTTCCCCTTCACGGCTGCTCCTCCCCAAATCCCAGTTCCTCGTCCGTGGCGGGGATGTGGAAGTAGGGGTTCAGGTTGGCGGGCGAGCGCCGCGCTTTCGCCTCCCGGACGGCCCGGTCGTCGCCGCGCCTCGCGGCGCGGGTGAGCCAGAATTTCATACGCTCGGGGTTCTTCTTCAGCGCCTCTCCGGTGCCACACCCGCTCTTGAAAAGTACCCCGAGGAAGTATTCCGCAATGGGCAGGTGTTCCTGTATGCCCCGTTTGAGGATCGCCATATTCTCAATCTTCTGCGGCTGGTAGTCGTAGCCGGCGGAGTCGCACAGGTTCTGGCCTGCGGCAAGGACCATGAACGCCAGATCCTTGTCCGGGTCCATGGCCGCCAGATCCGTCAGCCTGCGCCTCTGCTCGGCGGCCAGCCCCCAGCCTTCCATGTGGCATTCGTAATACAGCGGGTAGAGGGCGGCTTGCCGGCACCCCCGCCTCTCGGCATCCGTGAACAGCTGCTGCGCCTGTTTCCGCAGGGCCTGGCTTTGCCCTAGCTCCGCCCCCGTCATCTGGGAGGCAATCTCTAGGCACGCGCGCGCGGCGAGGCACAGTTCCTCGGGTGTGGGGGCTTTGGTCTCCTCGGTGACGCGCCGGGCGACCTCGTTGAACATCCCGATGGACTTCCAGCGGTTCGCGGGGACGCCGGCCCGGTCGTGGCGGTAGTACCTGCCCAGCATGAAATGGGACATCGGCGAGCCGTCCTCGCGGAAGCACTTCTCCGCCTCCGTGAACTTCAGGTGCCAGTCGTAGGCCATGCCGCGCGCGTGCAGGTCCTTGATGCTTTCGTAGTCCGGCTCGGCAAAGAGCGCCGCCATCTCCTCTTCCGTGAACAGGTCGTCCAGCGGCGGGTTGGCGCGTATCCACTCTCGTTGCGCAATCTCCTCGGGCGTGGGCGGGGGCGGGGGAGGACGCCATATTATCTCCACTTTCGGCGGCGATGTGATCAGCCCGTCCAACCCATAATAGCGGAGCCGCTTGATTTCCATAGTGATAAAATCCTTCATGCCGTCAAGCGTATAGTATTCCGAATTTTCCTCTGAAAACGCCTGACTGAAAGCCCACTTGTAGTTTTCATAGAAATGCCCGATTTCTTGAGTGGTTGGCTCTGTCACTTTTTGAGGCGTCAATGCGGACAGGTAACGGTTAATGAGTTGCTTCCCCTGTTCGACTGCCGTATCCTGCGGTGTCTCGGCGAGTGGAGTGATGCCTTCAACGATGTTTATTGTCGGCTCGGGCAACGGCGTTTTCAGCTGCTTCGCCTTGTCAAGTAAATGGCGGTATTCGGCAATGCCCATGACCATGAGGTAAACCTTATAGGGGCTAACCCGGCATGGGACGTAGTTATGGAAGTTCTCCATGAAATCCAATGACGGGTTAGGCACGTAGCCGCGCCAGTCGATATTGGCGGCAACTGAGCGGTTCGTGAAGGTGGTGCAATACGCTTTCTCAAATGCCTCAAAGCAGTCGCTTATACAGGCAGCAGGCACGCCGTCAATTTTAATTGTTGGCCACGGCGGCCAGTCGGGGGCGGAAGTGCTTTCGGGCTGCTTCACAAGAAGCGCGAGCTCGAAAGGCAATGCGGGATAGACCAGTTGCCAGCGCGAGAGCAGCGACGACAGCAGATTCGCCTGATGGTTGTACAAGTAGGCCAGAAAGGCAAAGGGTAAATCTTCGTGCAGCCTTCCCTTCACGTCAATCCGTATTGAGTCATCGCTTGCTTTCTGGGGGATTAAATCCAGGTGAAACCCAAGCCCATTGTTTGAATGGTCAACCCGAAACGATGATTCTGTTGTTTTGAAATCATGGGCAACATCGACGCTGATGATTTTGATTCTATCTTGCCCTGTTGCAAGCATGAGAAAGAAATTCTGCAACTCGTTTGTACAGGGGGCATACGCCTGTAAAAGCCCCCAATTTACCCCTGATTCTGCTGGATTCTTAAAACTTGCCTTCCATAAAGAGCGATTTCCTTTTCCCGCAGGATTCGTCCCCTGAATTTCAAGTTGGGACACATATAGCTCCTTTCTCCAGATACCCTTATCTATCTCCTTGCGCAAGACAACGGTTTTGCCTTCAAGGAAAGGAAATATGTCCTCGGTCAGGGTCGAAGCATTACCCAGCAAGGGAAGCGTCATCGCTAAAAGAAATAGTTGTCTCATTGGATGGGGTTCTCATCTACATAAAGAGGAAACAGCGTTGACGAAATTGAGTCAGTTGCCCAAAACTCCTGATTGCGCTTGATATAAAACCCTTGGAGGCTTTTCGTCCGAAAGCTTTCCTCTAATTCATTCCGAACATAAACATTCCCGTAAGATGGGTCATAAACTGTTGCCCCGACTTGGACTAACGCATGAAAGTTAAGGTGCGACAGGGGTTTCTCATTTGGACCTTGTCCGTTTATCCCGTTTTGCGGGTGAACCCCTTCTTGTCCCACTGCATCACATTCAATTATCATTTGAGAGAAGTCCCGCGGTAGTGCTAATCTCTCCAGTATCCATATAGTTACCGTAATATTGCAACGTTACTTCAGATCCTTTTCGCCTTATAGTCAATTCCTTAAATGCTCTGCTCCATACTTTATCGATAATTTGGTTTTCTGCGGATGCCTCGTTTGCCTCTGAACACCCGACATGGAGAACGGTCTCATAAATATTTTCATTAAGGAGGGGTTTCTTCCACGTCAGGTAGAGCTCATGTTGGGACTTGTCAGACTCCTGCCATGGCGACCATTCTTTAGCGCCGTGGTTCTGGCATCTGATCTGCCACTCGACTTCATGCTCCTCAACATATCCGACTTCCTGCGATTCCCTGAACGGCACCGCCGCAATTGCAACCACCCTTTTCATCGGCGTCCTTTTCGTTTGCGCTTTAACCCCTAGTTGAACTGCCAGTATGCCATAATTGCTGGCGAAAGGCAAGGGAGGAAGAAGTCCTGACGTGCTCGTGTCCTATAAAAGACGTTTTGCGTGATGTGTTCATGTCATCGTAATCGCCTTTGTATGAGCACATCGTTATCTGTCTTTTACAGGACACGAGGGCGTGTTGACGCAAAGGGCTTGGGATCTGCGCACAAGCAACACCAGCCATCCTTGCCTTCGGGCGATGGCAAGCCGCCTCACGCCATAAGCGAATTTCCCCGTATTTTTCTGTTGCCACCGCCGCACCATTTTTGATATGTTTAATCTCTTGCCCCTAAAAGGGGCGGGCAGTTGCTGGCGGCCGGTCGGGTGACCGGGAGCGCTGAAGCGATTGCGGACGGAGACACTAACAAAAAAACGTCTGGCGGGGTTTCCCGGCAGGCAGGAAAATAGCATTATGGCGAAGGTCAAACCCACGGCCGCAAAGAACCCTCAATCGGACGCAATGCGCGAAATGATGAATGAGGCATTGGCGAAACAGATGAACCAGTTTTCAGCCGGCTCCATCATTAAGGGTACAATCAGCGGCGTCAAGGGGAACGAAATTCTTGTTGACATCGGTTACAAATCGGAAGGCGCTGTCCCGGCAAGCGATTTCAAGAGCGAGGAGACCCCCGAGGTCGGCGATGTCATCGACGTGCTGCTGGTCGAGCTCGAGAGCGACAGCGGCATGGTCATCCTGAGCAAGTCCCGCGCGGACGACAAGCTGCGCTGGGAGGCGGTGCTGAGCAAATATATGGAGGGCGGGATTGTCTCGGGCATCATCCGCACGAAAGTCCGCGGCGGTCTGATCGTGGATGTGGACGGTGTGGACGCGTTCCTCCCCGGCTCGCAGGTGGATGTGACCCCGGTGCATGACCCCGACCCGTTCCTGAACACGACCTGCGAGTTCAAAATCATCAAGATCAGCAACGAGCGCCGCAACATCATCGTCTCGCGCCGCGAACTGATCGAGGAGCGCATCGCCAACAAGAAGCGCGAGCTCCTGAGCTCCATCGTGAAGGGGCAGATGCGGCAGGGCCGCGTGAAGAACATCACCGATTTCGGCGCGTTTGTGGACTTGGACGGTCTGGACGGGCTGCTGCACATCACGGACATGAGCTGGGGGCGCATCAAGCACCCGAGCGAGATGCTGAAGGTCGGGCAGGACCTGGACGTCGTCATTCTGGAAATCGACATGGACCGCGAGCGCGTCTCGCTGGGCCTGAAGCAGTCCACGCCCAACCCGTGGGAGAACATCGAGCTCTCGTTCCCCGTCGGCAGCCGCCTGCGCGGCAAGGTTGTCAACCTCGTGCCTTATGGCGCGTTCGTGGAGATACAGCCCGGCATCGAAGGGCTTGTCCACGTCTCGGAATTCTCGTGGACGAAGCGCGTGGCGCGCGCGTCGGACATCCTCAACCTCAACGATGAGGTGGATGTCGTGGTGCTGAGCATCGACGCGGCCAACCAGAAGATCGCGCTGGGCATCCGCCAGACCGAGGCCAACCCGTGGGACACGGTGCAGGACCGCTACCCCGTCGGCAGCCGCGTCACGGGCAAGGTGCGCAACTTCACCACCTACGGCGCGTTCGTCGAGCTCGAAGAGGGCATCGACGGCATGATCCACGTCTCCGATATGTCGTGGACGCGCAAGATCAACCACCCCAGCGAGATGCTCCAGAAGAGCCAGCAGGTGGAGGCCGTCGTGCTGGAGGTCAACCCGTCCGACCAGCGTATCAGCCTCGGGCTGAAACAGGCCAGCGACGACCCGTGGAACACCATCACCTCGCGCTACGCCATCGGCCAGATCGTCACGGGCAAGGTCTCCAAGATCGCCTCCTTCGGCGCGTTCGTCGAGCTCGAGGACGGCGTGGACGGCCTCGTGCACATCTCGCAGATCAGCGACCAGCACGTCGAGAAGGTCAAGGACGCGCTCAAGGCCGGTCAGGACGTCGAGGCGCGCATCGTGAAGATTGACCGCGAGGAACGCCGCATCGGGCTGAGCATCAAGGCCGTCACCATGAACGAGGGCCAGCTTGCCGAGCTCACGCGCGACCTGAGCGTCACCGACCTCAAGCCGGGCGAGAACCTCGTCGGCCTCGCCGCCGCGTTCGACGATGCCTTCGCGCAGAGCGAAGAGTGGCGTCCGGGCATGGAGTAACCGCATGGTTCAAAAGAGCGGGGCGCCCCACAGCGCCCTGCAACATTGACACCGTTGAGCGCCTCAATGGCAAGCGTCGTAGAGACGGATGATTATCCGTCTCCTGAAGGCAATGACACGGGGAGACGGATAATCATCCGTCTCTACCATTAAACTTGTCGTGATATGGAGGGCGAGACAGGGGTCCCCATTGGCGCGGCGTGCGGCCAATGGGGCAGGAAGCCGCAGAAGCATATATCGTCATTTAAACCGCAATGTGTCTAACGGCTCGCGGGGACGCTCGCCCTCCATCGTGAAATCTGTATTTTTGTGTCACGCCGCCCCAAACAAAGGGGGTAAAAAATGTGGGGCACCATGCCCCCGCCGCTTGACTCCCTCTCCGTACCCGTGCTACACTACATGGAAATTACTAGCGTAAGAAGAGGGCAACAGAGATGCAGAAGACGATTGTCGGGAAGATTGACCCGGATGTGCTGGCGTTCACCGTTGGGAAGGATCCGGTGCTGGATCTTGACCTTGCGGTGTGGGACTGTTACGGGACCGCCGCGCATGTGACGATGCTGTCCAAAACGCCGAACGCGCCGAAATCCAAAACAACCGTCCTGACCGCTGACGAGCGCAAGCAGGTGATTCTGGAATTGGCGAACATCATCCGCGACGCGCGCGCCGGGGCGTTCACGATTACGGCGGCGGATCAGGATGTGCATCTCGCGGTGGAGCGCCGTCTCACGGAGAAACTGGGCGACCTCGGGCGCAAGGTGCACACGGGGCGCAGCCGCAACGATCAGGTGGCCGTGGACATCCGCCTGCACATCCGCGACCAGCTGCTGGGGCTGATGGGCGAGGCCGTCGCGCTGGCGGAAAGCCTCGTGAAATTCGGCAAGCGTCACGCGATGCTGCCCATGGTCGGGCGCACGCACCTCCAGCCCGCGATGCCCAGCACCGTGGGGCTGTGGGCGACGGGCTATGCGGAGGCGGTGCTCGATGACCTCGTGCTGGCGGAGGCCGCCTACACCTACAACGACCGTTGCCCGCTGGGTTCGGCCGCGGGGTACGGCGTGCCGCTCAACATTGACCGCGAGCTCACGGCCCGTCTGCTGGGCTTCTCCGCGCCGCACCACAACGTCTTCCACGCGAGCAACACGCGCGGCAAGAACGAGGCGATTCTGCTCTCGGCCTGCGGGCAGGTGATGCTGACGCTCTCGCGCTTGGCGGAGGACCTGATCCTCTTCTCCATGCCCGAGTTCGGCTATTTCGCGCTGCCCAAGGAGCTCTGCACGGGCAGCAGCATCATGCCGCAGAAGAACAACCCTGACGTGCTGGAGCTCATCCGCGCGAAGACGGCCGTTGTGCTGGGGCTCGGCGCGGCGGCGAACACGCTGCTCAAGGCCATGCCGGGCGGCTACAACCGCGACCTGCAGGAGAGCAAGGAACTCTACATGGAGGGCCTGCGCGTCACCCGCGCGTCGCTGCGCATCATGAAACTGATGGCGGATAAACTGAGCGTGAATGAGCAACGTCTGTATGGCGCGTTTAGGTTTGATGTATTTGCGACTGATTATGCGTTAGATCTCGTTGCATCGGGAACACCGTTCCGTGAGGCTTATGAGATGTTGCGCGAAGACATCATTGAACATCCAACTAAAACCGTAATAGACTCTAATGGTGCTATCGCGCTTGAGAATTGCCATGATGATGAGTCTGGAGATTACCAAAAAAAACCGGATGCGAAAACCATTAACGCCCATATCGCCGCAAAGACGCACCTCGGCGGGACGGCGGGGTTGGATTTCGATTTGTATAAAGAGCGCATCCGCGACGCGCGGCAGTGGGTCAAGCGGCGCACGGGCCAGTCGGCGAAAACGCTGGGCAAATTGCTGGGCGACGGAGGGAGTTGAGGATTTGAAATTTTAGGTTTGATTTTGAAGCCGTAAAAACCTACAATTGTGAATTTGGGATTTACAAAAATTAGGATTCGGAGGACAAAAAAGGAGATGATGATGAGGATGATGAAGTGGATGACGGGGTTGCTGACGGTGATGGGAGGCGCGGCCGTTGCGGTGGCGCAGGAAGCTGCTGATGCGGGCGAGAAAATCGGTCTCTTGGAGCGCACCTACGGGATGTCGCTGAAAGAGGTGTGGGCGTGCGGCGGCTGGGTGATGTGGGTGCTGGCGGCGCTGTCCATCTTCGCGCTGGCGATGGTGCTGTATTTCATCTGGGCGCTGCGGGCTGGCGCGGTGATACCCCATGCGCTGGTGAGCGATGTGCTCTCGCGCGTGAGGTCGGGCGACCTGAACGAGGCGCGGCGCTTGGCGGACCGCACGCCGTGCCCGTTCGCGTCCGTGGTGCTGGCGGCGCTGAACTGCCTGCGCAACGTGCCGAACTGCGATTCGTCGCTCCTGCGCAGCACGATGGAGGCGGAGGGCACGCGGCAGGCGGACGCCATTCAGGGGCAGACGGAGATGCTGCTGGACGTTTCGACGATTGCGCCGCTGATCGGCCTGCTGGGCACGGTGCTGGGCATGTTTCAGGCGTTCGGGGGCATTGCCGACGGCATTGAGGCGGCGAAGCCGGTGGTGCTGGCCGCGGGCGTGTCGAAGGCGATCGTCACGACCATCTTCGCGCTCATCGTGGCCATCCCGTGCATGGCGTGCTATGCGCTGTTCCGCCGCCGTGCGAGCCGCCAGATCTCCAATCTGGAGGCGGTGTCCTCGGAGGTCGTGACCGCCCTGATCGCGCTGGAGCAGACCAAGTGAGAAATCAGGAATTAGAAATTAGGAATTAGGAATTTAGGAAAGGCGGAGGGGGGACATGAATTTCCGGAAAAAGAGTCGCGGGATGCTGCCGAGTTTTCAGATGACCTCGATGATGGATGTCATCTTCCTGTTGCTGTGCTTCTTTATCGTGACGTCGGTGTTCGCGCAGTGGGAGTACAAGATCGACATCGCGCTGCCGTCGGCGAAGAGCGGCAAGGTGCCGGACCGCCTGCCGGGCGAGGTCATCATCAACATCGCCAAGGACGGGCGCATCTCGATGAACGAGCAGGACCTGACGCACGACGCGCTGCAGAAGCGGCTGAGCAGCTTGGCGCGGCTCTTCCCCGGCCAGCCTGTCGTGTTGCGCGCGGACAAGGACACGCGCTACGAGGATTTGATCAAAGTGGTGGACTCCTGCCGCCTCGCGGACATCTGGAATTTCTCGATGGCGACGATGGAGGACAAGGGCGGCGCGGCTGAGCCCGCGGGCAAGTGACCGTATGCGAAAAAAACTCACATTCCTGTGTGCGCTGACGGCGGCGGGCCTTGCGCTTGCCGCGCCGGACGCGATGGAGGTGCGCGACCGCCAGCAACTGGCGGACGGGCTTTTCCGCCGCAACATGTTCGACCTCGCGGCGCGTGAGTATGCCGCGCTGGCCGAGACGCCGGGCGCGCCGGAGCTGGACGTCGTCCTCTTCCGCCTGGGCGAGTGCTACCGCCGCCTGAACCGCGCGGACGACGCGGGCAAGGTCTATCTGCGTCTGGCGCAGGAGTTCCCGGGTAGCCCCCAGGTGTCGCGCGCGAAACTCCAGTTGGCGCTGGGCCTGATGGATGGCGGGGGCGACGCGCTCCCGGCCGCCGCGGAGATGTTCGAGGCGCTCGCCGCCGCGGACACCGCCCCGGAGGTGCGCCCTGCCGCGCTGTATCATCTGAGCGAGACGCTGGAGCGGATGACGCGCACGGCCGACGCGCTGGCGCGTTACCAGCAGGTGCTGAAGGAGTACCCGGACTCCGACTACGGCATGTATGCGGGCCTGCGCGCGGCATGGCTGCTGACGCAGACGGGCAAGCCCGAGGACCAGCGCCACGCCATGGGCATCTACCTCGACCTGACGCACAAGGCGAAGGACGCGAAGGTGGCCGAGGAGGCGAGTTATTTCGCGGCGCAGGTCGCGCTGGTGAGCGGGCGCTACGAAGAGAGCGCGAACCTGTTTCAGGTGTTCCGCACGAAGTACCCGGACTCGCCGCGCCTCTTGTCGAGCGCGTTGCCCAGGGCGTGGGCGAACCTCTACGCGAAGCGCTACAAGGAGGCCGCCGAGGCCGCGGGGCTTGCGCTGACCAACCCGCAGCTCCCGCCCGCGTCGCGCGAGGAGGCCCTCTACGTCAAGGCGAACGCGCTGAACCATCTGGAGCAGCGTGCGGAGGCGGTGCCGTTCTACACGCAGCTGATTGACGCGTTCCCGCAGGGGAAGTTCAACGTCTCCGCGCAGTACGAGCGCATCATGGTGCTGTACCGCGACGGGAAGTACGAGGACGTGCTGGCGGTCTCCGGGCAGTTCGTCAACCCGCCGCCCGCGCTCGCGGACGACTTCTACTGGATCAACGCGGAGGCCGCGATGACGCTGAAGCGCGATGACCTCGTGGTGCAGAACTGCCAGTTGCTGGCGCAGAAATGCCCGGACAGCCAGTTCATGAAAGACGCGCTCTACCGCCTGGGGCGCGTCCTGCAGAAGCAGGAGGCGTGGGAGGCGGCCGCGGGCTGGTACCGGCAGGTCGCGGAGCGTTTCCCGGAGGACGCGCTCGCGCCGAAGGCGCTGTACTCGTCGGGCGTGTGCATGTCGCGCCTGGCGCAGGGCGAGGCCGCCCTGCGCGACTGGACCGCGCTGCTGACGAAATACCCGCAGAGCGACATGGTCGCCGAGACGCTTTACCAAAAGGCCATGGAGGAGCTGCGCATCAAGGAGCACCGCGCCGCCGGCGCGACGCTCGACGAGTTCCACCGGCGGTTCCCCGAGGACAAGCGCAAGCCCGAGATCTTCTACTGGCGCGCGAGCATCTTCCGCCAGTTCGGCGAGACGGCCGAGGCGGAGAAGATGTACCTCGCCGCGCTGGCCGCCACGCCGCCCAAAGAGTTCGAGCGCGAGATCATGCTGGAGCTCGGCCTCATCCTCTTGCAGTCCGAGCGCAAGGCGGAGGCCGCGGATTATTTCCGCCAGTTGCTGAACGCCCCCATCGCGGAGCGCATCGGCGTGGACAGGCTCGCGTGGCTGGCCGAGTTCGACTGCGCCCGCCAGCAGTACGACAACGCCATCCTCGCCGCGAACACGCTGCTGGCCGTGCCCTCGGCGGACAAGGGCTGGAAGCAGACCGCATGGACGCTCATCGGCCGCGCGCGCCGCCTGAAGAACGAGCGCGACCCGGCCATGCAGGCGTTCACCGAATCGCTCGCGACAGGCGCGTCCACGGTCTATGGCACGGAGGCGGCGCTGAGCCTGGGCGAACTGCTCACGGAGGCGGGCAAGCACGACGAGGCCGCCGCGCGCCTCAACGAGGCCGCCCTTCGCGCCGCGCCGCAAGACCAGCTGCGCTGGCGCGCGCTGGCCTACGGCGGGCTTGCGCGCAACGCCGAAAAGAAAGGCGATGTGGAGGGCGCGCTGCGCTACTACATCAGCGTCGGCATCTTGTTTGACGACCCCGTCCTCGTGCCGGAGTCCATGGCTAAGGCCGCCACGCTCCTGGATAAACTGGGGCGCGGCGGCGAGGCCAGCGCCATGCGGGAGGAACTGAAAACCCGCTACCCGAATGCGGGGCCCGCCCCGGCCGATGGGGCAGAAGGGAGAGCAGCGTCATGATGCCAGATGGGTTCGGATACCACCAGCGCTCAAGCGACCGCAACTGGATGCTCGCCAGCATCGCCATCCTGCTGTCGGCGGTTTTCCATGTGGTCGTCATGCGCTACTTCGCGGACATGAAACTCTTGCGGGACGGGCTGGACAGCCGCCCCGAGCGCGAGTACGGCACGGACCGCATGTTGCCCATGCCCGTCGAAATCATCCCCTTCGACCCGGTGCAGACCGCAGACAAGGTCCCCGGCGAGCGCGACACGCCCAGCCGCGGCCCGATTGAGGTCAGCGACAAAGTCGGCGACCTGAGCCAGGAGGCCCCCCCCGCGCTCGTCACGCCCCCGCCCGTGCCGCGCGACGCCATCTCCCCCGACTCGCTCGTGCGCGAGGCCCCGCAGGAGGTTGACGCCACCCCGTGGATACCGCGCCAGGAGATCAAGCAGATCTTCGACCGCAAGGTCCAGGACGAACTCGCCGCCATGCCGCGCCACGAGATCCCCGTCATCGAGCGCGTGCCGCAGGCCCTCGACGTCGTGCCGGCCATTGACCTGGCCGGGCGCCAGTTCGGCAGCGAGCCAGAGCCGCCCGCGCCCATCCGCGCCGCAGAGGTGTTCGACACCGCGATCGCGCGCGGGACGTTCTCCGTCCCCGCGCCGGACGCAAGCGGCGTCGTCACGCCGGAGAAGACCATTGAGCTCATCGGCGACCCCACCGCCAAGACCACGGGCGACGGCGGCACCGCCAAAGGCTACGAGCCGCCCGTCCTCCCGACGCCCGACGGGCCCACGCGCCCGCTGACCCCGACCGAGCAGATCGTCCAGCAAGCGCAGCAGGGCATCGAGACCCTGAAAGACACCGTCGAATACACCTCCATCGACGACCAGCTGCGCGCCACCCTCGAGACCTTCCGCGACCCCCAGGAGCCGGGCAAGGTTTATTTCAGGATCGCCGTCCAGCCGCGCCCCGACGCGCAGATGCCCGTCATCCCCAAGGACATCGTGTGGGTGCAGGACGTGTCCGGCTCCATGACCGAAGAGCGCCTCCTCTTCTGCCGCCGCGCCATGACCGCCGCGCTCGAGACCATGAACCCCCAGGACCGCTTCGCCGTCATCGCCTTCCGCAACACCATCCTCACCGCCTCCCAAGGCTGGCAGCCCGTCACCGACGAGAGCATCAAGACCGCCTCCTCCTTCATCGGCGGCATGAGGTCCTTCGGCTCCACCGACATCTTCGGCTCGCTCAAGACGCTGATGACCCTCCCCCGCGACCCCCAGCGCCCCATGGTCGTGCTGATCGTCACCGACGGCAAGCCCACCGCCGGCATGACCGAGAGTTCCGAGATCATCGGCGCCTTCTCGCGCCTCAACAACGGCATGATGTCCATCTACATGTACGGCACGCACAAGGACGCCAACGTTTACCTCATCGACATGCTGACCTACTCCAACCGCGGCACCTCCGAAGTCGTCAAAGGCAACCGCTGGGACATCCCCACCACCATGGCCGGCCTCTACCTCGGCTTCCGCAACCCCATCATGAGCGACGTCAGCCTCCACTTCGACTCCGCCTCCCAGAGCGAGACCTACCCCCTGCGCGTCATGAACCTCTACCAGAACACCCCGATGGAGATTTTCGGCGTCTGCCCGGCCACCCAGGGCGAGATCCTCTTCCAGGCCCGCGGGCTGGCCTTCGACAAAGGCTACGACTCCGTGTTCCGGCTGCCCCTTTCCGGCGCGGCCCCCGGCAAGGCCGACATCAAGAACCGCTGGGCGCGGCAGAAGATGTTCCACCTCGCCAGCATCTACTCGCGCGACGCCCAGAGCAAAGACGAGACGCTCAACGCCATGCGCCAGCACAGCCAAGCCTACAACGTCCCCATGCCCTATCCCTCAAACGTGAAGTGAACCGGCGAGCCGGGAGCGCGAGGCTTCCCGGGAGTGTAGGGCTTCCCGGGAGCGCAGGGCTTCCGCCCTGCATCGAGCAATCCAAGCGTTAGCAAGGCGGAAGCCTCACGCCCCCGCCGTTAACAAAGCGGAAGCCCCCCCCCCCCCCCCCCCCCCCCCCGCCTCTTCTTTCTCCCCCCCCGCCCCC
>WRJS01000121.1 GCA_009778475.1 Kiritimatiellota bacterium
CAAAAAAACAGGGTTGAATTCCTTATTTGTTGTCGCACTCCAAGCGGGGGGGAAAACTCGGATTTTTTTTTTTTCAAAAAAGGGGGCGCCCCCCCCCGAAAAAATTCCCCCCCCCCCCCCCAAAAAAAAAAAAGAGGAAAACAAGGAGAGCGAATTGGGTTGTGCGGGAGGATTCGAGTATGACATACTATTAACTCTTTTTACAGGATGGAACTGCGCCGTCGCGTCTCTGCGCGAGGCAATGAAAAATGAAGCCGTTCACAGACGATGATTTCGATAGGCTGGAGGCACGTGCCGGCGAAAGCGCACCGTGCGAGCCGATGCCTGTGCGCGACACGGGCGCGGATCCGGCCGTGGGCGCGTTCGCTTGCTTTCTGGAGGCGGAGCGCAACGCCTCGCCCCACACCCTTTCGGGGTACGCCCAGGACGTGGGGCAGTTCTGCGCGTTCCTCTGGCCGTCGGCGCGTGACGCCGCGCCGCCGTTCCCGTGGGCAACGGTCACGCGCGACCAGGCCCGCGCGTTCCTCGTGGCCTCCAGCCGCTCGGGCGCGTCCGCCGCGACGACGCGCCGCAAGCTGGCCTCGCTCCGCACGTTCTACCGTTACCTCGAGCGCGAGGAGAAGGTGACGCTCAGCCCCTTTGCGGGACTGCGCGGGCCGCGCATGGGTAAGCGCCTCCCGGCCGTCCTGAACGTCCCCGAGATCGAGCGCCTCCTGGCCGCGCCGCTCCACGCGATGCGCCGCCACCGCGAGCGCCACGGGGTCGTGCCGCCGCCCATGGAGTACGCGGCATGGCGCGACACGGCCATCTTCGAGGTGCTCTACAGCACGGGGTGCCGCGTGAGCGAGGCTGCGGCGCTGACGTGGGGCGAGATCGCGGTCAAGCAACGCCTCGGAACGGTCGTCGTGCAGGGCAAGGGGCGCAAGCAGCGCCTGTGCGTGCTGGGCGAGCCGGCGTGCGACGCGCTGCGCACCCTGCGCGGCTGCGCGGGCGTCCTGTGGCAGGGCAGGGACGGCGACACGCACCCGCTCTTCCTGAACCTCAAGGGCGGGCCGCTGACCGTGCGCTCGATGGAGCGGCAGATGAAGGTGTGGCTTCACGCGGCCGGGCTCCCGCCTGAAGTCACGCCGCACAAACTCCGCCACAGTTTCGCGACGCACCTGCTGGATGCCGGGGCGGACCTGCGTTGCGTGCAGGAGATGCTGGGGCATTCGAGCCTCTCCACCACGCAGATTTACACGCACGTCTCCATCGAGCGCTTGAAGGAGGAGTATCACAGGGGGCACCCGAGGGCGTAGTGTTATGAAACGTGAATTTTTAGACCCGAAGGCGTTGCTGGTCAATGCGGTGGCGCAGTGGCTCGTGGCGAGGATGCGCGTGACCCCCGGCGGCGCGCGCGCGCTGGACCACCTGCTGGTCGTCGTGCCGACGCGGCAGGCCGGGCGCCGCCTGCGCCTCGCGCTCGCGGCGCGGACGGGCGGCTGCATCCCGCCGCAGATACGCCTACCGCACAGCCTCATCGCTCCGGCGCGCGAACCCCCGTTCCCCGTGGCCACGCAGACGGAAAGCACGGGCCTGCTCGCGCACCTGCTGACGGGGCTTGCGCTCGCGGATTTCCCCGACCTCTTCCCCGAGGCGGGGCGGCCGGGCGGGCAGACGTTCCCGTGGGCGCTGAACGTGTCGCGCCAGCTTCACGACCTGTGGCGGATCCTCGGGGAGAACGCGCTCACCATGGCGGACGTGGCGGCGCGCGTCGGGCATCTGCTGGGCGGCGACAACCTTGATTCCGAGATCCGCCGCTGGCGCGACCTCGCGCGTCTGGAGGCGGTGTTCTTTTCCGCGCTGGAGCGTCTGCGCCTGACCCCCGCCGCGCGCGCGCAACAGCACGCGGCGCACGACCCCGCCGTCCCCGAGGGCATTGAGGAAATCGTGCTGCCGGCCTTGGCGGACGCGCTGCCCGCATTCTACACGGCGCTCAAACGGCTCGCGCATGAAATCCCCGTGACCGTCCTGCTCCACGCCGACCCCTCGCAGGATGAATGCTTCGACGTGTGGGGCTGCCCGATCCCCGAGCGGTGGACGGGCGAGAACGCGCCGCACCTGCCGCTGGCGGACGCGCACATCACGCTCGCTGCCAACAGCCTCGAGCAAGCGCAACGCGCGGCGGAGCGCTACGCCGCGTGCGTGGCGCACGGCGCGGCCCCTGCGCTCGCCATGGCGGACGACGCGCTGTTCAGCGACTTGCAGTCCGCGTTCCTCGCGCGCGGCCTCACGCTCCACAACCCCGCCGCCTATCCCGTGGCGGTGTCGCCGCTCGGCCGCCTGCTCCGCCTGCTGGAGCAACTTGCCGGCGGGCAGACGTTCACGGCGCTCTCCGCATTCCTGCGCGAGGCGGATGTCCAGCGCTGGGCCGAACACGCGCTTCGCGGCGGCGCACCCTTCAACTACGCCAAGGCCCTGCGCGAACTCGACGACCTGCAAAACGAACACCTGCCGCAGACGCTCGCGGATGTCCGCCGCCACTGCGCGGACACGCGCGGCTTCCCCAACCTCTCCCGCCTCCTGAAGCGGCTCGACGCGCTGCTCGCCCCGCCCGCCACGGACACCTACGGCGGCCACCTGCTCGCGACACTGAAGACGCTCTTTGCCGCACGCACCGTCCAGCACGGCACCCCCGGCGACCGCGAACTCATTGCCGCCGCGTCCGCCACCTGCGCACTCATCGAGTCGTTCGACTCGGACGCGCTGCGCACCGCGCTCTCCCCCGCGCAGACCGCGCAACTCTTCGCGTCCCGCGTCACCGCCGCGACGTACCAACTCGAGCCGGACATCCCCGGGACCGTCCTGACCGAGGGCTGGCTCGAACTGCAATGGAACGCCGACACGGCGCTCATCATCACGGGCTTTAACGAAGGCGCCGTGCCGGACGCCGTCGCGGGCCACGCGTTCCTCCCGGACCGCCTGCGCCAAGGTCTGGGGCTGGCCAGCAACGACCAGCGCATGGCCCGCGACACCTGCCTCCTGCACGCGCTCCTCCGCGCGCGCCCCGCCGCCGCCGTGCATATTTTCCTCGAGCGCGTCTCGGCGCGGAACGACGTGCGCAAGCCCTCGCGCCTCCTCTTCCTCTGCGACGACGCGACGCTCGTCGCGCGCGCCCAGCGCCTGTTCGCGGAGGCGCAGGCCGCGCCCGCCGGCCACCCGCGCACCCTGCCGCCCGCGTGGCGCCTCGACCTCCCCCTGCCCCCCCCCGCGCCCGACGCGCTGCCCGTCACGGCGTTCAAGGACTACCTCGCCTGCCCGTTCACCTATTACCTGCGCCATGTCCTGCGCATGGAGGCGCAGGACGACCGCGCGCGCGAACTGGACGCCATGGCCTTCGGCGGCCTCATCCACGACGCGCTCGACGCGTTCGCCAAATCGCCCGACAACGATTCCGCCGACCCCGATGCCATCCAGGCGTTCCTGGAGGGGCACGTCTGGGAGACGCTGCGCGGGCGCTTCGGCAACCGCCTCACCGCCGTCCTGCACCTGCAAGGCGCGGCGGCGTGCGAGCGCCTCGCGTTCGCCGCGCAGGAGCAGGCCCGGCTCGCCGCGCGCGGCTGGCGCATCCAACACGCGGAGCGCACCGAGACGCTGGAAGGCTGCGGCATGACCATCCGCGGGCGCATCGACCGCATCGACCGCCACGAGGCCAGCGGCGCGTGGCGCGTCCTCGACTACAAGACATGGGCGCGGCTCGGCGACAACAACGGCCTCGACCGCTTCTCCACCCGCAAACGCGCGAAACTCGACTTCGCCGCCGTGAACGGGCTGCCCGCTTTCACGCTGGGCGAGGGCGCCCGGCCGCGCGTGTGGACCGACCTGCAACTGCCCCTCTACCTGCTCATGGCGCACGCGGGCGGGCTTGTGCCGAGCGGCGCGGCCGTCGAATGCGGCTACTTCGTGCTGGGCGAGACCGCCGCAGACACGCGGGTCGCGGCATGGGATTTCTCCGGCCTCCTAGACACCGCCGAAGCCACCGCCCGGCACGTCATCCGACGGGTGCAGGCCGGCATCTTCTGGCCCCCGCAAGACATCGCCCCCGACTACCTCCCCCTCCTCCTCGACCCCAACACCCCCGGCGCCAGCCTCTCCCCGCGCTGGCTCGACGACCAGCGCGAGCGCACGGTGGAGTAAGCATCACCTCCTGATCTTCTTGAAAATCAGGCCCAGCGCCATGGATGCGCCCTGCGGGGTGAGGCCGCCGTCGCGGACGAAGGGGGTGTCGGCGGAGCGGAGGGTCTTGAAGGCGTTGTAGAGGTTGACCGTCTCCAGCGCGTACACGTCCGCCACGCGGATGATGGCCTCCGCATAAGCACCGGCCGCGGCCGCGTGGGAACAGGGCGATTCCCCGGCCACGCACCCGCACCCCGGCAGCACGTCGAACTCCGGCGGCACGACGAGGATCACGCGCGGCGAGCCGCACGCGGGGCCGGACAGCAGCCCGGCCATGGCCGCCACGCGCCGCGCGAACGCATCCACGCCGCCGTGCAGCCCTGCCTCGCTCACGGACGGCGCGTAAACAATCGTCGCGGCCGGAAGCACGCCCTTGACCTCCGCGAACGGCACCAGCCACGTCATCCCGGCCGTGCCCTCGCGCCGCTCCAGCGCGCGCAGATCCAGGCGGTTCCATTCCGCCGGGACGCTCGACTCGTCCAGCCCGGCCTCGGACGCGAGGAAGCCGTCCAGCAGCGCGACCTCGCGGCCGCGTCTGGCGGCCGCGACGGGCTCGCCGCGCGACGCGTTGGCGGCCACCAGCACCACCGTGTCGTCGCCGGCCTTGAGCGTGTCCCCGGAGACCGCGTCCGGCAGCACCCCGAACGGCTCCCGCGCGAACACCGTCTTGCCGCTGCTCACGGCCGCGCCCGCGTGGCGCAGCTCCCACGTCAGCGAGGCCGCGGCCGCGGCCTCGAACGGGCACAGATAGACCTGCGCCCAGCCGCTGGCTGTGGCGACGGCGGCGGTGATGTTCGTCGCGCCGCCCGCGCACCAGTCCACGCGGGTCTCCAGCGCGAAGGCCGTCCCGTCGGGGGCGGTGGTGCGGACGCGGATGATGGGCTGCACCACGTCGTCGGGGTAGCACACGGCGGGGATGCCCGTCATGCGCGAGGTCACGTCGTACTCCGCCCAGATGGGGCCGTCGAACGTCAGTTGGGCGGTGTGCTCGGCGGCCTCCTCCCCGGCCCGCACGGCCAGTTTCATTTCGGCGGGCAGGCCGGTGGTGCGGAGGGTGACGGTGTTGGTGGGGCCCTCGCCCATGGCCGCGCCGCCCATGTGCCACGTCAGTTCGAGGGGCCCCGCCTGGGCGAGCGTCGTCTCGTTCACGCAGGTGAACGGCACGAACGCGCCCTCGATTCCCGCGAAACGGTAGGCCTTGCCGGCCTCCACCCCTGCATACGGGTGTATGCGGTGGTCGCGCCACTCCGTGCGCCCGTTTAACAGCCCGCTCCCGGTGACCATCACCACGTCCGCGGCGACGGCCTCCTCGCCCGCGCGCTTCCACGCCAGCGCGGTGTCGATCCGCGCCCGGCACGCGGTCCGCACCTGCACCCTGTGCAGCCCGGCCTTGAAGGGGAGGTCATTGCTGGCCGTCCATGCGTCGGGCGCACGGCGCGCGGGGTGCTCCAGCACAGGCTCGCCGTCCAGCAGCAGCCACGCCGGGGTCGTGCCGACCAGCCCGAAACGGAGCGACGCATCGGCAGGGACAAGCAGCCACGTCTGCAGGTCCACCAGATGGTTCGGGCGGTCCCACCCCGTCTGGACCCACCCCCCCTCTGCGACCGGCGTGGCCGTCGCCGGAAGGCCCGCAAAATCCGCCACCGCGAAATACCTCGGAACCCTGTCAAAGCGCGTCTCCAGCATCCTCACATCGTCCATCGAGCGCGGGAAATCCATGCCGCCCGTGCGCCGCGCCACGCCCCACAGCGGCGTGGGGTCCCTCACGCGCGCGTCCGCCGGGGCGGGGGTGGCGAGCGCGTCGCCGGGGACGGGGTAGATGCGCAAATTGGCGCCGCGCGACGCGGCCGTCACGTCGGCCAGGATGGTGACGCCCTCATCCGCGTCCGCCCAGATAACGGACGCGGGGAGCTCGTTCGTGGAGTAAAAGACGCGCACCGCGGCCACGGGCCTATCGCCCACCGTGGCCGGGACACGCGCCAGCGCGAACGTCTCGCCCGTCTTGCGCGCGACGATGCGGCACGGCGCCTCCTCGACGTTCCACGCTGTCCGCAGCCGCCCCTCGTGCAGCGTCGCGGACATCCCGGCCAGCGCCGCGCAGCACGCCGCGGCCGCCACGCAAGGCGCATACAACCGTATGCGCCGCGCAGGCAGGGCGGACGGGGCGGACGACAGGGACATCGCGGGGTTCACGGCCCGGAAGCCCTGTCCATCCCGTCCATGCAGTCCACTTCGCCCACACCGTCCACCGCATCCACGCAGTCCGCTCGCCAGCATTCCCAGCATTCCCAGTCTTCTTCTCCTCATCGCCATCTCCTCGCAACCCGCCCATCGCCCGGCGGGCAAAAATTAATTCATTTTCCGCACAGAAAACACTTGCGCAACCTGCCACCTTTTTGGCATACTTTGTGCATTACAAATGGTAATGCAAGTGACACATACACAGAAAGGCGAGTGTCGCCCGGAACCCGGTTCCAGGCAAACACGGTATTTCCCGTTGCAAACATCATGCCAAAAACACCCTGCCCTGTGCAAGGGTTTTACGCTGGTGGAGTTGCTGACGGTCATCTGCATCATCGGCATCCTCGCCTCCGCGCTCATCGCCAGCGTGCGATCGGGCTTCAAGACCGCGCGTCAGGCGGACTGCAAAAACAAGCTCCGCCAGCTCGGCGTCGCCATCACCATCTACCGTGGCGAGCATGACGATCAGGTCCCCGACTGGATTTCCAACCTGTATCCCGAGTACATTGACGACCTCGCCACATACGTCTGCTATGCGGACGAGAAAAAGGGTTCGGACGCCCCCGTGCCGCCGGGTTACCTTCAGAAAATCAGCCAGATGTCCGGGAACTTTTACAGCAACACGGGGGCGTGGGACAATGAGCGCGGCTCGGGGCAGACGCGCACCTTGGCAATCACGCGGGGCAGCTACTGCTATGAGTTCTCCGCCGCGCCCGGCGCCGCAAGATGGTATAGCGGCGAGCCGCTCCCCGACCATGAGCAAGGTTTCACCACCATCGGCCAATACAAGAAAATCCAGATGAAGTACGGGGACGAGAACAACAACCGCAACGGCATCCAGATGCCCTACCCCGCCTCTAAGATACCAATCGTTCGCTGTTGCCACCATTGGAAAGACCAGTTTATCTGGTGGCCGCGCGATCAGAACTGGGCAATTGCAAAAATGCCGATCGTCATCAACGTCACCTATGCGGGTAACGTTTACGCGAGCGGCCCGTGGTGGGAGAGCATGGGCCGTAACCGCAGGGATGACTAACCCCTTACCAACCTAAGAAAGTCAAATGCCACCTATGCATACGCACACACACACACACGCCGTCATCGCCGCACACGCAACCGTGCTTGCCGCAGGCCTCGCGCTCATCACCGGCTGCATCGACCCCAAGAAGCCTGACGCCGCGCCCAAGGTCGTCGCGCCGGCCGAGGAGGTCGTCCTCGCCGAACGCCTCCTCACCGCCGGCCGCCTTCAGGACGCCACCATCGCCGCCGTGGACATCACGCGCAAGAACCCGCAGGCCCACGGCCTCGCGGACCTCCAGTACCGCATCGCCCGGAAGCTCGCGGAGGAGCGCATGGCCAATGCCATGAAACGCTCCGAGCCCACCCTCAACGCCAGCACCGCCGACGCGAAGCGTCAGGGCGTCATGCCCGACATGTACCGCGTCAAAAAGCACGTCGTCGGCGAGACCGAACCCCTCCGCGCCGTCCCCACCGCCATGCAGGAGATGCTCCAGCGCACCGTCAGCATCAACCTCTCTAACGCCGACATCTCCGCCATCATCCGCCAGATTGGCGAGACCCAAGGCATCAACATGATCGCCGACGCGAATGTCGGCGCCCCCGACCCCGACACAGGCGAACCGCCGACCGTCTCCATCTATGCGGAGGACACGCCGCTCATCGAGATCCTTGAATACATCGGCCGCAACCTCGAAGTGAGCTTCTCCGTCGGCAACAACCTCATCTGGGTCACATACCAGCCGCGCAATCAGCCCGACCCCGCACCCGCCGGCCCGCCGATGGAGACGCGCATCTACAAGCTCCGCAAAGGCATGATCGGCTCCGAGCTCGGCAAGTCCGTCGCGGGCGGCACGCCGTTCCAAGGCGTGCAGAGCAGCAGCCGTCAGGGCGGCCAGCAGCAGCAACAGCAGCAGCCCCAGCAGCAGGACGCGGAAGTCGGCCTGCTCGACACCATCGAGCGCTTCGTCCCCCAGCCCGACGGCGCGGACTTCCTCTTCAACGAAAAGGCCCACGTCCTCATCGTCAAGAACACCCGCGAGAACCTCGCCCAGGTTGAAGAGTTCATCGAGGCCCTCGACATCCGACCCTTGCAGGTGCTCATCGAGGCCCGCTTCATCTCGACCACCCTCTCCGACCTGCGCGACCTCGGCATCGAATGGATGCTCGACGACCGCCGCGCGCCGCGCAACGCGAGCATGGTCCCCGGCCTGCCGCCCATCTGGCGGGACCCGACCATCGCCGGCTCCGACGCCGCCACGATGCGGGACGCCCGGTACGACTACAACCAGCAGGTGTATGACTTCCTCGGCCAGCGCCGCGCCTTCGCCGCCGACCCCTCCACCCACAGCGGGCCCGACGCATTCGCCAACACGATGCAGTTCACGCGCCACGCGCTCACCGCCGCCGCAGACCCCACCGGCAGCTCGCTCGCATGGCAGTTCGTCCTCGGCAACACCGCCCTGCAGGCCACCCTCCACGCCCTTCAGGAGACCGGCAACGCCAAGACCATCGTCGTGCCGCGCGTCACGACCCTCAACAACCGCGAGGCCAGCTTCCGCGTCGGCGAGGACACCACCTACTTCGACGACGTGAACACCTCCATCTCCAGCACCTCCGGCTACGGCGGCGGCAACTCCCGCGACTCCACCTTCAACTACAACCGTCCCTCCACGGTCGAGACCGGCTACTCGCTCATCGTCACCCCCAGCGTCGGCTCGGACCTCGCCACCATCAACCTCGTCCTGCGCCCCGAGATCAGCGCCATCAAGGAGTGGACCGAATACATCATCTCCACCACCAGCTACACCGACCTGAGCGGCGCCACGGAGCAGCCCAAGATCCGCATCCCCACCCTCACGCGCCAGTACATCGAGACCGAGGTCGTCATCCGCAGCGGCGAGACCATCGTCCTGGGCGGCCTCGTCAACACCCTGAAGCAGGAGAACACCAAAGGAACGCCGTGGCTCTCGCGCATCCCCCTCCTCGGCTACCTCTTCAAGACCGAGACCAAGAAAGAGGAATACAACAACATCCTCATCTTCGTCACAGCCACCGTCATCAGCGACATCGGCGAAGAGCTCATCCCCTTGCAGGAAATGGAGCGTTACGGGCTGGAGGTCCCCGAAGGCCTCACCATCCCCGACGTGTTCCTGAACCCCCCGCCCGACCCCGACGGTGAAGACGACGGTGAAGGCGAAGGCGGAGGCGAAGGTGATGGCGGAGGTGATGGCGAGCCCGTACCCGCCCCTGATGCCGCCCCCGAGGAGGTCCCCGCACCTGATGCGCCCGCACCTGATGCCGTGGTGGCCCCCGCACCTGAGCCGGCACCTGCGCCCGCGCCTGAGCCTGCGCCCGCCGTAGTCGCCCCTGTTGCCCTCCTCGCGGATCCTGCGCCCGCCGTAGCGCCGCCGCCCGCCGTGCCTGTCGCGCCGCCCGTCGCGCCCGTGCCGCTCCTGCAATAGCTCCACTCTCCACCCTCCACACTCCACTCTATTATAATACCATGGCTCGAAAAAAACAGATGGTTGCGTTGGACGTCGGGAGCTGCTCCGTGCGGGCGGTCTGGGTGCAGTTGCGCGGCAACAAGCCCGTCGTCACGCGCGCGGAATCGCTCGCCCTGCCGCATGACGAGGATGACCCGCACAAGCTCATCTCCACGTGGCTCGCGCGCGTCGGGCTGGCCAAGCACTTCTGCGCCGCCGCGCTCCCGGGTTCTCAGGCCGTGTTCCAGAGCGGCCGCATCATGCCCAACGACCCGCGCACCCCCGAGCAGGTCGCGTCCATGGACATCGCCCAATTCAGCGAGATGGCCGGCGACGCGATGTCCTACGACGTGTTCGCCTACGAGCCCGCCTACGAGCAGGGCATCCGCCGCTACACCATGGCCATGGCCCGCCCCGCCGCCATCGACGAGGCCATCCGCGACGCCACGGCAAACCACTTCCGCCCGGCGGACCTCATCGCCGCGCCCGTCGCGCTCTACAACGCGCTCGAACCCTTCTCCGGCGGTCACGAGGAGCCGTGGTGCTACGTCTCCATCGGGCACCTCCAGACCGAAGTCGCCATCGGGCTTTCAAACGGACTGGCCTTCGCGCGCTCCATCGCCGTCGGCGGGAAAATGTTCACGGATGCCGTCGTCGCCACATTGGGCCTCTCCCCCGTCAAGGCCGAAGTCCGCAAACACGCCGAATGCGGCTTGCGCGACAGCGACACCTGCGCCGAGCAGCTCCGCGCGGCCGCGGACCGCTGGGTCTCGCAGTTCAACGCCTGCATGGGCGTTTACCGCAGCCAGTTCCAGGACCGCCGCTTCACGGTCGGCAAGATCGTCCTCACCGGCGGCGGCGCGCAGCTGAAGGGCCTCAAAGAGTACCTTGCGCAGAAGCTGGGCCTGCCCATCGTCACCTCCGCCGAGCTCCCGGATATCCCCGAACATTTCCGCCCCCACGCCGGCACCTTCGACATCGCCTACGGGCTCGCCGTCACCGCCCTGCGCACCTGCGTCAGCTATCTCTCGCTCCTCCCGGAGGACCGCAAGGACGAGGTCGTCTTCAAGGAGAAGAAACCGTGGTGGATCGCGACCGCGCTCCTGTTCCTCATCGGCATGGGCATCTACTCCGCCGTGGGCCTCTACGCCAACGCGCGCGACAAGGACCAGCTGGCAAGGGAACGCCAGCGCTTCCAAGAACGCGAGAAAGTTGACAAGAACATCCAAAGCCTCAAGGCGCAGGGCGGGCAGGTTCAGACCAACGCCGTCCCCTTGGCCGACCTCCTGATGAACGGGCCCATCGCGCGTGAAATCCTCACGCTCGTCGCCTCCGCCATCTCCCCCGGCGACCCGAACAACCCGGACAGCCTCGGCGACTGGATCACCCTCTTCTGCGACGAGAGCATCTACACTAAGAATGAGCAGGTCGCGGAGTCAAGAGCCAAGCCGGCGGCCGCGCCCACCAGAGCGCCCCAGCCGTTCAACCTCTTCCGCACAGGCGGTTTAAAGCAAGGCGCCACGCCAGCCCCGCCACGGCCCACCGCCACGAACCCGAAAGAAGCCGCCGCCCAGAAAGACATCATTGACGCGCTCTCCACCGTCTTCATCGTCGAGGGCTACACCTCGACCCCGAGCCTGAAGACCGTTCAGGAGCTCATCGAGCGCCTGCGCACCTCCCCTGTGATAAAGGCCGTTGACCTGCTCCGCGACGACAAGGTCCTGAACCCCACTGGGATATCCGACCCCGAGACACTGAAACTCCTGACCTACCGCCGCTTTGTCATTAAAATCGAAGTCCACCGACTATGAACCAACAGATACAGACCATCGTTGACTTTCTGAAGACCGAACGGATGCAGGTCATCCTCGTCCTCCTGTTCATCGTCCTGAGCGCAATCCTCACCGTCAATTTCGTCGTCCTGCCCCAGCGCGAGACCGCCGAGGAGAACAGGAATATGCGCCAGCAGCTTGAGTCCAGCCCTTACGCGAACCAGTCCTTCGCGAATATGCAGGCCATCGCCGACCAAGAGCTCGGCAACCTGCAGACCCTGTCCAACGAGTGGTTCCGCATCGCCGAGCGCCTGGCATCCATCCACGGCGAAACGGTCAAGGGAGACGTCATCGATTTCAAAGTCCAGATTTACCATGTCCGCACAAACCTCCAGCAGAAATCGACGCAACTGAATATCCCGCTCGTCCCCGAGGAGTTCATGGACGAGACCCTCACCAGCGACGAATCCGTCCGCACCCGCATCCTGCAGCTCAAGGCCATCGAGCTCCTCGCCAACCTCACGCTCGACAGGCAAATCCAGAAGCTTGTGGAGATCTACCCGCTCTCCCCCATCCAGCACGTTGACGCGAAAGACCAGCCCACGTTCTCCGAGTATCCCGTGCGCGTCGAGTGCGACGTTGACTTCGACCACCTCTACACCTTCTTCCAGTCCGTCTTCGAGGAAGACCGCGTCTTCACGTTCCGCAACGTCCGTATCGAGAGCGGTCCCACGTTCACCTCGAAGCTACGCGTGAAGGCCATCCTCTCCGCACTGCTCTTCGAGTAATAGACGGCCTATGTATGTGCCGGGAGCGCAGGGCTTCCGCCCTGCACAATGGATTAAAGTACCGGTTTTTGCTCGAATTGCGCTGTTGCAGGGCGGAAGCCCTGCACAATGGATTAAAACACCGATTTTCGCTCGATGCGCTGTTGCAGGGCGGAAGCCCTGCGCTCCCGGCATGTGCTGTTCGGCTCGCGGGGACGCTCGCCCTCCAGACATTTTCCAACGCACTGTAACAACATCTGGCGCCAAGGTGTAGGGTGTCGTCTGGCGTGCGCCGAAGGGTTAGGGGGGGAGGACGGTGAAGGAGAAATAGGCATACTTCTGGGTTCCTGTGCTGCCGAAGATGGCGGGACCGCGAACAATGACGTTTGCGGCGTATGTTCCGGCGGCGAGTCCCGTGGCGGGGGCGACGGTGAAGGTGTCGCTTGCGCCCGCCGCGAGGGTGAGCGTGGAAACGGAGGGCACGAAGTTTGCGGGAGAC
>WRJS01000122.1 GCA_009778475.1 Kiritimatiellota bacterium
TCCCGAAATCCTCGCCTTGACAAAAGGCGGCGTGTTGTTCGAGCCGAATAACGCAGATGCATTGGCGGATGCGGTTACTCTTCTGCTGGAAGCCCCACGGGATATTCCGCATGGCGTCACGCAACACTTCTCCATCCATCGCATGGCGCGCGACACCCTCGCCGCCTATGAGGCATTTTCTGCGGGGCATCAGCGAGACTAATACGCGCCACTTATTCGGGGGTGGCGTTTGATTGCCCGTGCGGATATCTTTGCGTTGTTCAGGTGTCTTTTATGTTTTGCCGGAAGGGGGTGAAGCGGGTGCCGGACCAGGTGATGCCTTTGTGGTTGGAGAACTCGAGGGTGTTGAGGCGGACCGCATGGACGAGGACGCTCAGGCAGGCCATGGCGAAGTTGAGCCCGTGCCCGAGCAGGAGGATGATGAGCATGGGGACGATCTTCAGGTACAGGGGCCAGTCGAAGCCCGTGGCCATGGCGTTGAAGTTCTCCGCCACTTTCACGCTGGCCAGACCGACCGCGAACAGGCGCACGTAGGAGATGATGTCGCCGAGGCAGCCGATGACGTTGAGCGGGAGCATCCCGAGGTCTGCGCCGTTCGTTTTCAGCTCGTGCTTCTTGAGCATGAAGAGCGCGATGAGCAGCACCGACACGACCAGCACGATTTTCATGAACCCCGGCATGGGCAGCACGCCGACGACGCTTCCAGAAATGAAGTACATGGACCATATCACGCCCACCCAGCCGATCTGCGCGAGGCATTTCGTGTCCGGGAACAGCACGGCGGCGTTCCAGAGGCGGGCGATGCTGAGGTGCACGACGCCGATCGTGAAGCAGAGGAGCATCGTGTTGCCCATGCCCGTGTGGGGGTCGCTCAGCCAGTCGCAGACGGGGTGCCGCAGACAATCTGGGTGGAAGCCCAGCCATGAGTTCGACAGTGCGCCCCAGACGACGGTGGCGGCGGCGAAGACGATCAGCAGGGTGAACGGTGCGCGGGCCGCGGGCGTGGGCGGGACCTTGCGGCGCCCCCACAGCGCGAGGGCGAGGATGAGCGCCCCGTAACAGGCGTCGCCGACGAGCATCGCGAAGAAGATGCTGAAGAAGATGAAGAAGGGCAGGCTCACGTCCGCCTCGCGGTACGTCGGCGAGATGCCCAGTCCCTTGAAGATGAATTGCGTCGGGCGCAGCCAGCGCGGCGGGTCCAACAGCGTGGGGACATTTTCCGTCGCGTCGGGGTCGCGGAGCAGCAGGCCCCAGGCGTTGTCCTTGGCGGTCTGGCGCAACCTGTCCGTTTGGCTTGCCGGACACCAGCCGGAGATCCAGACCACGGCGCTGTGCTCGCGCATGGTGTCCACGGCGGCCGTGAATACGCACTGGTCTTTCAGATCCGCCTCCGCCTTCACGAGCTCGTCGCGCACGGGGAAGGCCTGTTTGAGCGCGGCCTCGATTTCAGCGGCGCGGCCGGACACCGCCCCCTCACGCGCGAGCAGGTCGTTGAGGCGCATCTCGGGCAGCGGTACGGCCTCGCAGAGGGCTGGGAGCGTCGCGTCGCCGATGAGGACGGCGTAGGCGGCCGCAGGGTCTTCCGAGAGCCGCTGGATCGCCGCGCCCTCGGGGGCGGGCGGGAAACGGCCCGGGGGGGCGCGGAACAGCGTGACGGGGATGCCTTGCTCCGTGAGGCGGGCGGGCAGCGTGATGTCGAAATCGCCGAAGGGCTGCACGCGCTGGATTTCACGCCGCAGCCGGTCGGTCTCGTTGACGAGATCCTGGCGAATCCCGGCGAGGGCAAGGATAGCCGTGGTTTTCGCCTCGCTTGTGCCTTCGATCTGCGGCAGGGGTTGTGCGAGCCATGCTTCCAGTTGCGCGGCCTGCTCGGGGGTCAGATGGTGCGCGGCAGCCGGAGCGGCGGTGACGGGCTTGCCAGTGTGGGCGGCGTAAAGCGCCCACTGCGCGCGCTGGTTCGCGGCGAGCAGACGCTGCGCATCGCGGAAGTTCTCGGAGTCGGCGGCCTCGATGTTGAGGTGCACGAGGTCGAGCCCGCGCAAGGTGTCGAGCGTCGCCTCGCGCGCGTCGGCGACGCAGAGGAGCGTGACGTGTTTCATCGGGACAATCATGCGGCGTCCTCCTCTGCCTTGCGGCTGCGGCCCTTGGCTATTTTGCCGCGCGAGACGGATGCGGTCTGCGCGTCGCCGATGGCGATCTTGATGACGCGGATGTTCTCGCGGCATTCGGGTATCTTGACTTTCTCGAAGAGGTTCACGCGCTGGGAGGTCATGTTGAGTTCGTCGGTGATAAGCTCGCGCTGACGCTCGAGGATCGCGCGCTCGGCTTTGAGGCTCAGCACGCGCGTGACGACGGCGGTTGCGGCGTCGAGCCACGGGGGGGTGGCAAAGAGGTCGAGGGCGGCGGACGTGGTCTCGATAGATTTGAATACGGGGATGGCGACGCCCGCGATGTTGCTGGTGTCGGTGACCACGCCGTCGAGCCGCACGAGCGCGGCGAGGTCGTGGACGGTCTCAGAGAACAGCGATACCCACGCGCCCAGCTGCCGCCGCTCCGTCTCCTCCTGCGTGGCGACGGACTCGATGTGCGCGGTAATATGCGCGATTTCCGCCTGCAGCTGCTGTTTCTTCAACTGCAGCATCGGCAGAAAACGCTGGAAACGTTTCAGCGCGTCGCTCTGGGCCTTTAACTCTGTTTTCGTCAACTTAATCTTTGACATCGCTTATAGCCTTTCCTTTCTCGAAAATTTTTAAACGCACGGAAAATAACCTCCATATTTTTTGAAAATATCATATATTTTTTGTTTCTCTTCTTCTGTAATCAATATGTATATATCGGAATCCTTACGCTTGCCGTTCTTATATTGTTTTTCAACTTTTATAATTTCGCATGTATCATTAGCTGGCAAAAAAAACATATTTACAAACCGAAATGATATGTCTGGCGTAAAACCACAAGAAAAACCACCGCCCAATCCCAATCTTTTGCCATTTACAATATTCTTCAGGATTTCTGCCTCTTCGCTTGTTAATTTTTCATTTATATTCGTGTCACAATAAACAAACGTTATCATTGCGCCACTAATATCGGTAACGTTAACTTTCCTCATTGCGATGCCCATGTATATTAGGACAAACAACGCAATGAATATAACTGCTACTATTTTGCAAGTTTTAGAAATCGTCATTTTCTGCCTCTCTATTGTTTGTAGATAATTAATTGAATACCGCGAAGATTACAGCCTTGATTTTTTTTGTGCGCCCCACACGTAGGGCGTTGCCCTACGCTATGATACGGAAGGGCTTCGCCCTTCACGGCTTGCCCTCCGAGTGTCGATTCGTGTCGGCTCGAGTCGACACGGGGCGACAAACTTACAGCCTTGCTCATGCCTTCTCCCCGCCCCAGAATTTTGCGGTGAGCTTGGTGGGGATGCCGACCTCGTCGGGTTTGAAGCAGTCGGCTAAAATCTGCCAGCCGAGGTCGAGGGCTTTCTCGAGGGGGATGTTGACGGAGAGGGACATCATCTCGGCCTCGAAGCGGGCGCCGTATTTGAGGAGCTTGGCGTCCCACGCGCTCATGCGGAACCCCATGGACTGCTTCTCCTGCGTCTCTTTGTAGGAGGCGTAGAGCTTGATCATCGCGTCCATGATGGTGCGGTGGTCCTCGCGGGTGTTCTTGTTGACCTGCTGCTTGAGGCGGGAGAGCGAGCCGAAGGGCTCGATGCGGCCGTTGCGGAGGTAGAACTGGCCTTCGGTGATGTAGCCGGTGTTGTCGGGGACGGGGTGGGTGACGTCGTCGCCGGGCATGGTGGTGGCGGCGAGGATGGTGATGGAGCCGGCGCCCTCGAAGTCGACGGCCTTCTCGTAGCGGGAGGCGAGCTGGGAGTAGAGGTCGCCGGGGTAGCCGCGGTTGGAGGGGATCTGCTCCATGGTGATGGCGATCTCTTTCATCGCGTCGGCGAAGCTGGTCATGTCCGTGAGCAGCACGAGGACCTTCTTGCCGTTGAGCGCGAACTGCTCTGCGACGGCGAGCGAGATGTCCGGCACGAGCATGCACTCGACGATGGGGTCGGAGGCGGTGTGCACGAACATGACGGTGCGCGAGAGCGCGCCGCTCTCGTCGAGGGTGTCGCGGAAGAAGAGGTAGTCGTCGTATTTCAGGCCCATGCCGCCGAGGATGATGATGTCCACCTCGGCCTGGAGCGCGATGCGCGCGAGCAGGGGGTTGTACGGCTCGCCCGCGCGGGCGAAGATGGGGAGCTTCTGCGACTCGACGAGGGAGTTGAACACGTCGATCATCGGGATGTTGGTGCGGACCATGTTGCGCGGCATGATGCGCTTGGCGGGGTTGACGGACGGGGTGCCGATGTCGATGAGGTTGTCGGCGAGCGCGGGGCCCTTGTCGCGGGGCTGGGCGCTGCCCGTGAAGGCGCGGCCGAGCAGCGCGTCGGAGAACGGCACGCGCATGGGGGCGCCGAGGAAGCGCACCTTCGCGTCGGTGGCGATGCCGCGCGCGCCCGCGAACACCTGGAGCGTGACGCTCTCGCCGTCGAGCTTGATGACCTGCGCGAGCGAGGTGCCCGTGCGCGACGAGACCTCCGCGAGCTCGCGGTACTGGACGCCCTCCGCTCGGAGCGTGATGACGCTCCCGGCAAGGCTGTCGATGGAATGGTAGAGTTTATGCATATCGTGTCTCCTCGCCTACTCTTTGGATTGCATGTTCATGTCTGGAATACACATGAAATTCATAGTGCCTTGGTTATAAGTATGTTGCGCGTTCAAGGTCACAATTTGCGACCTTGAACAGGTGTTGATTCCCATCTGTTTGCTCATCTTTTCGTCGTGATATGGTCTCAGCCCTGAAAGGGCGTCACTCAATAGCGTAGGGCAACGCCCTACGGAGCGGAACACATCAAAACTCAAGGCTGTAGGCCTTGCATCATGTACGCAGGGCATTGTCCGGCGCCATTGATAGTAGGCTTTCAGCCTACAGGCCTTATTCGTCGCCAACACAGGGCGTTGCCCTGTGCTATTGATTTCAGGGCGTTGCCCTGTGCTATTGATTTCAGGGCGTTGCCCTGTGCTATTGATTTCAGGGCGTTGCCCTGTGCTATTGATTTCAGGGCGTTGCCCTGACGCGCGGCGTATTCTGTCGCCCGATGCGGAATCAACCTTTGTTCCCATCATCCGTTCTGCCGTACGGCTTAATAAGGACATGGACTGCCTTTCGCCTAGCGCGGAGTTCAGCGTAAAGATGTCGGTCGCGTTGATGCCCTCGATGAACGTGTCGCTGCGGAAATGGACGGGGAGCGCGTTCAGCGCATCCTTCACGCGCCGCCAGAAGGCGGTGTGTTCCCATGTCTCTGGCGGCATCTGCGGACGCGGCTCAGCCGATGGTGTTTTCAAAGAGACTGTCCTCGTTTTCTTCATGCGTCAGCCTTTCCTTTGCAGCGTTGTAATACACGGGATTGATTTCGGCGGCGAACGCCCTGCGTCCCGTGCGGACGGACGCGAGCGCGGCGGAGCACAGGCCTCCGAACGGCTCCCAAACCACATCCCCAGCGTCGGACGACACGCAGATGATGCGTTCGAGCAGGGCGAGCGGTTTCTGGTTCGCATGGACACAGTTGCCCTTGACTCTCAGCCGCTCATGCCCTCGGACGGCGGGCATCCGCCAGACGTTTGACACGCCCGCCTCGCAGACGAATTTCGCTCGCATCCCTCTCCATTCCTCTGCGCTCATCGGTCGCTTCCCATCCAGCGAGAAATACGGGCGCCCCGCCTCATGCCCGTGCGTGTTGGCGAACGCGCACAACTGGGCGAACGCATCCGGCGGGGGGAAATACCAGAGATGATCCGCCGTGAAGTATTTCCGCGTGGCGGCGTTCTTCACCCCGCAGGCCTGATTGGCCATCGACAGCGGCAACCCGCCGCGCACCCATTCGGCGCGCAGCCATTCGCGGAGCGGCAGCGACTTGCCGCCCGACACCAGTCGGTTTTTCCGCGTGTACTGGACGCAGACCTCCGTCACGACCGGGTACTTGCGGATTGTCTTGGTGTTGCAGTTCCCCGCGACGTGCGCCATGCCTTTGTCCCAGATGTGGCAGTTTCTGAACGCCCAGCCGCACGCCTCCAGCGTAGCGTGGCAGTTCGCCCAACCCTGCTCAGAGTTCCAGAACCACAGTGTGGCGGACGGCAACGCGCTCTCATACCACGCCTTGGCGTGAGGCTCGTACCACGCCGCCAGCCCTTCCGCGGAAAAAGGGTCACCTGGGAAACTGCCCAGACCGTAGGGGCCATCGGCGATGATGACCGTCGGCGCGTCCCAATCTGCATACGCGTTCAAGGCATCCCCCAGCATCAGGGTCGCCCTGCCGCCGAAAAATTGCTGGACAATTCCAGCGTGACGCATACCGCCGCCTGTAACTCCAGCATTGCCAGCCAGTTGTGCATTCAAGGTCGCAATTTGCGACCTTGAACGCGCTGTCGTTTTGCTATCCATGGTCGGCCGCCTCCTTCTTCGCGCGGCGTTTTTTGCTGGGGCGCACGCGGTATGTCGCTTGCTTTTCCTTGGCGCAGAAACCGATCCGCTTCCGCTCGGGTTCGGGCGGCGGGAGGAGCAGGGGCCGTATCTGCTCGTAGAGGTCGATGAGCGCGGAGTCATGCGTCAGCAGCGTCTTTTCAATCTCCGCCAGCCGCTTGGCGTGGGCGGTGCTTGCCAAGAGCTGCTCGCGTATCCGCATGAATGTGCGGACGATGAAAACGCTCATCTCGGTTGCCTTCGGACTATTCAGCACCATGGCCGCCATCGTTGCGCCGTGTTCCGTAAAAGCATACGGCAGATATTTGACGTTCAGGCCGCGCTTTGGGGGAAGCACCTCTTTCGCAACCTTCTTGTAATCAACGGGTTGCGCGTTCAAGGTCACAAATTGTGACCTTGAACGTGTGTTGCTCTCAACGTCAATGGCCTGTAAATTCATGGCCTCTGCCTGATTGATCTGGAACATGAAATCGCGAGGGAAGCGGGAGATGTTCCGCTTGATGGCTTGATTCAGGCGCTTGGTCGCCACGCCGTACAATTTCGCCAAGTCGGCGTCAAGGATGACGCGCTGGTTGCGGATGACGCGGATCACGTCGCGCACACTGTAAAGCGCTGTCGCCTTGCTAGCCATGGTTTGCTGCCTCCTCGATAAGGGCAAAGATCGCCTCTCGGCCGGCCGCGTATTCCGGCTGGTCGTCATGCGTCAGGTTCCAGTCGATGAACGACTGCGCGACGCCCTGGAAAAACTTGCGGGCCGCCACTTTCTCGGTGAAGGCGTAATCGGTCGTCATCGCCTTCTCGACGACCGCGAACATCTCGCGCTGGCGCGTGGCATTCGTGGCCGCGTCGGCGTTGTGGAACGCGTCCTGCTGGAGGTACACCGCGTCGAGCAGCTCGCCTTTCAGATAGACCATGAAGTCCTGTATGCTGACGCCCTCCTCGCCGACGACCTTCATCATCTGCGACACGTCGTTGCCCGTTCGCAGGATGCCGCGCAACCGCTCCACGCGTTCCGCCTCGATGACGCTCGTGTACTTGCTCCAACTCTCGAGCGGGTCGATGGCCGGGAAGCGGCGGGCGTCGGAACGCGCGCGCGACAGCCCGTGGAACGCCCCGACCACTTTGAGCGTCGCCTGCGTAACCGGTTCATCGAAGTTGCCGCCTGCGGGCGAGACCGTGCCGCCGATGGTGACCGAGCCGACCGTGCCGTCCTTCAGGCGCACGATCCCCGCGCGCTCGTAGAAGTTCGCGATGAGCGATTCGAGGTACGCGGGGAACGCCTCCTCGCCGGGGATCTCCTCCAGCCGCCCCGAGAGCTCGCGCAACGCCTGCGCCCAGCGCGACGTGGAGTCCGCCAGCAGCAGCACGTTCAGCCCCATCTGGCGGTAGTAACTGGCCAGCGTGACGGCCGTATAAACGGACGCCTCGCGTGCCGCCACGGGCATGGACGACGTGTTGCAGATGATGACCGTGCGGTCCATCAGCGTCTTGCCCGTGCGCGGGTCGGTGAGCTCGGGGAACTCGCGCAGCGTCTCGACCACCTCGCCTGCGCGCTCGCCGCACGCCGCCAGCACCACGATGTCCACGTCCGCATAGCGCGAGGTGATCTGCTGCAGCACCGTCTTGCCCGCGCCGAACGGCCCGGGGATGCAGTACGTCCCGCCGAGCGCGACAGGGAAGAACGTGTCCACCGAGCGTATGCAGGTGGTCATGGTCTCCGTGGGTTTCAGGCGTTCCGCGAAGCAGGTGACGGGAATCTTCACGGGCCAGCGCTGCATCATCTGCACATCATGGTCGCGCCCCTCCGAATCCGTCAGCACCGCGACGGTTTGCTCGACGGTGTACTGCCCGGCGGGCGCGACCGTCTTGACGGTATAAACGTCGCGGAACGCGAACGGCACCATGATGCGGTGGCGGAAGATGCCCTCCGGCACCGCGCCGAGCGTCTCTCCGGCGGTCACGCGGTCGCCGGGCTTCGCCTCCGGCGTGAAGTCCCACCGCGCCGCGCGGTCGAGCGCATGGAGGTACGTCCCGCGCTGGAGGAAGAATCCGCACTGCTCCGCAAGCTGCGGCAGCGGGTTCTGCAAGCCGTCGTAAATCTGCGTGAGCAGGCCCGGGCCGAGCTCGGCGGCCAGCAGGTCCCCCGTGAAATCGACCGTGTCGCCCACCCGCAGGTCGCTCGTGTCCTCGAACACCTGCATATCCGCCAGCCTCCCGCGGATGCGCACGATCTCGCTCATCAGACGTTGCGCGTCCCCCCCCTGCGCATTGAGGCAGACGTACCCCACCTCGTTCTGCGCCACGGCCCCGGCAAACGACACCGTAATCATGTTACCGTTCACGCCGACAATTTTTCCAGTTGTGGACATAGTCTATTCCGTTTCCCTTCTATAAAGTGACAAGCCCCTCGGGGAGCCGCGTCAGCCCGTCGAACGCCTCCTGCCCGCGCCCCGCGTCCAGCGCCGCCCAGCGCAACGCGAGCGCGAGCTTGACCGCATACGCCAGCGGGACATTCGCGCCCATGGGGTCGAGCCCCTGCAACCCCTCCACCGCAACCCATCGCGCCTTGTCTAGCGCACGCTCCTGCTTGGCGGGGTCAGGCTGTTGCATCGCGTCCTCCGCGAGCCGTTCGACCTGCGCGTCGCACCCCTGCGCGTGACGGAGCCAGCGCGACGCATCCGCGCCCGCCGCCCGCGCACGCGCCTTCGCGACCGCGTTACGCAGAAGGGTGTCCTTCTCCCGCCACGCCGACACGAACGGGTGCGCCGAACCCGCGCCCGTCATCAGCGCCTCCGCCGCCTCCGCCTCCGCCCGCCCCAGCTGCTCGCGGCACGACAAGAGGAACGCCTCCGCCGTAATCTGCGGCGGCTGCTCAAGGCTCAGCGTCGGGAGCGATGCGATAAGGTAATAGCGGCTCATGAGGAAGAAGTTTCTGGGTTCAGTTTCTAGTTTCTAGTTTTTAGTTTCTAGTTGCAATGTCCTGAGAATGTTCGCGCAGAGCCGCAGAGTTCTTTTTAAGAAACCACTCATCATCATCCTGCAAATCCTGTTCATCATGTCCAAAAAATCTCACTGCAATCCTGTTAATCCGTAAAATCCTGTTAATCCTGTCTAAAAAATCACACTGCAATCCTGCTCATCCTGTCAAAAAAACAAACCCGTCAAATGCTCCATCTCTGTCCTCTTCTCTAACGCAATCCTGTTAATCCGTAAAATCCTGTTAATCCTGTCTAAAAAATCCGGCTACAATCCTGTCAGTCCTGTCTAAAAAACAAACCCGTCAAATGCTCCATCTCTGTCCTCTTCTCTAACGCAATCCTGTTAATCCGTAAAATCCTGTTAATCCTGTCAAAAAAATCCCGCTACAATCCTGCTCATCCTGTCAAAAAAATCCCGCTACAATCCTGTCAGTCCTGTCTAAAAACTATTTCAGCAATTCCGCAAGACGCGGGCGGAGCCCCCGCGCCAGCGCGTCCGCGACGGCCGCCCCCGTGAAGTCATGCTCGACGCGGCCTCCCGCGAGGCGCACCTTGAATCCCGAGCCCGTGCGCTCGTCGGTCACGACCGTCACGCCACCGCCCCGCGCCTCCTGCGCCAGTTTCGCGCGCAGCGCGTCCGCCAATTCCGGCGCGGCCAGCACGTCCATCGCGCCGCCGTGCCCCGGCAGGTACGCGCGCACCGCCTCCGCCGCCAGCGTGGCGACGAGGCTGGGGTTGCTCATGGCCGCGCTGGCCTCCTGCACCAGGAGTTTCGTCAGCAGCGCCTCGACTTTCTTCTCGATGTCCAGCAGGGTGTCGCGCATGGCCTGGCGGACGGTCGCCTCCGCCTGGCGACTGAATGCGTCGGCCTCCGCCCTCGCCTTCGCGACGGCCTGCTCCGCCTCGCGCGACGCCGCCTCGACGATGCCCTTCGCCCGCGCGTTCGCCGCGCCGATGATGCGCTCCGCCTCCGCGTTCGCCTTCGCGACGCCCTCCGCGTTAATCCTCTCTAAAAGCTGCTGCAAGTCTTGTGTCATGCTTTAAACCCTCTGCGATACCTTTTGCCAGTTAATTGTAAACCCGTTGCGGGGTGAAAGTAAAGCCAAACAAGTGTAAAATTTTACGTTCAATTAAAAAGACGGGAAAAGTGGGCTTGACTTCCACCCCCGTCTCCGAATAATATATGGCGCATGGATTTATTCAGGAAATGTCTCGCTTATACGGCAGTGCAGGAGGTGAAGGCCGCCGGCATTTATCCGTATTTCCACGAGCTGATGTCCAAGCAGGACAGCGTGGTGACGATGGAGGGGCGGCGGATGATCATGGCCGGGTCGAACAATTACTTGGGCCTGACCTCGCATCCCGAGGTGATCGCGGCCGCGGTCCGCGCCACGGAGCAGTTCGGCAGCGGCGTGTCCGGCTCGCGGTTCCTGAACGGGACGCTCTCGCTCCACCGCGAGCTCGAGCGCGATCTGGCCGCGTTCCTCGGCAAGGAGGACGTGCTGACATTCTCGACGGGGTACCAGGCCAACCTCGGCATCCTCTCGTGCATCGCCGGACGCAACGACGTGATCCTCTGCGACAAGGAGAACCACGCGAGCATCTACGACGGCTGCCGCCTCTCCTTCGCGGAGATGGCCCGCTACCGCCACAACGACATGGCCGACCTCGAGGCCTGCCTGCGCAACATCCCGGACTCGAAGGGCCGCCTGATCGTCACCGATGGCGTGTTCTCGATGAGCGGCGACATCTGCAACCTCCCCGAGGTCGTGCGCCTCGCGAAGGCCTATGGGGCGCGGGTGATGGTCGATGACGCGCACGGCCTGGGCGTCCTGGGCAAGACGGGGCGCGGCACCCCGGAGCACTTCGGCCTCGCCGACGAGGTGGACATCGTGATGGGCACGTTCTCCAAATCCTTCGCGAGCCTCGGCGGCTTCATGGCCAGCACGGCGGCGGCGGTGGACTACGTGCGCCACACCTCGCGCCCGCTCATCTTCTGCGCGGCCGTCCCGCCCTCGAACGCGGCCGCGACGCGCGAGGCCATGCGGATCCTCCAACGCGAGCCGGAGCGCCTGACGGCCCTGCTGGACATCGCGCAGTACGTGCGCGACGGCCTGCGCGCCCGCGGCGTCGCCATCCGCGAATCAGCCACACCCATCGTCCCCATCTACACGGGGGAGGTCGAGCGCACCCTGCGCGTGTGCTGCGCATTGTTCGAGCGCGGGGTTTACGTCAACCCCGTCATCCCGCCCGCCACGCCGCCGGGCGAGTGCCTCGCGCGCATCAGCTGCACGGCCATCCATACCCGCCCGCTGATGGACGAGGCCATGGACATCATCGCCCAGACACTGAAGGACGTGTAGGCGGCCATGAAGCGGGTTGTCGTCATCACGGGGAGCTCGAAGGGCATCGGCCGCGAGCTCGCCGCACTCTACCACCGCAACGGCTGCGAGGTGTTCGGCCTCGCGCGGACGTCGTGCGACGAAGGCTTCACGCAGATCGCCTGTGACGTCGCCTCCCCCGAGAGCGTCGCGGCCGCCTTCGAGGAGATCATCCGCCGCGCCGGGCGGATTGACCTGCTGGTGAACAACGCGGGCTACGGTATCTCCGGCGCGGTCGAGAACGTCTCCGGGGCCGACGCCCGCGCCATCACGGACGTGAATTTCCTCGGCGTGTTCCACTGCGTCAAGGCCGCGCTCCCGCACCTTCGCGCCAGCCGGGGAAGGATCGTCAACGTCGCCTCCGTCGCCGGGCTGCTGCCGATCCCGTTCCAGGCGTTCTACTCCGCGACGAAAGCGGCGGTCCATGCGTTCTCGCTGGCGCTGGCGAGCGAGGTCGCGCCCTTCGGCGTGGGGGTCTGCTGCGTGCTGCCGGGCGATGCGCAGACCGCCTTCACCGCGAACCGCAAGAAGGGCGCCGCGGAGGGCGTGTACGCGCAGATGGCCGAGCGAAGCGTTGCGGTGATGGAGGCGGACGAGCGGCACGGGATGACCGCCCGTTACGCCGCCGGGAAAATCTACGCGGCCTCCCTGCGCCGCCGCCTCCCGCTGACCCTCGTGGTCGGCCCGAAATACCGCGCCCTCTACGCGCTCTCCCGCCTGTTCCCCATGCGTATCGTGAACGCCGCCATCCGTGCGATGTACGCTTGCAGGGCTTCGCCCCTTGTGTACTAATGTTGAGTAACGTCACTATATCATTCCGCAGCAAGCCCAATGAAGAGTCGGGGGGGGAGGGCGGCGGCAAAAAAATCCGCG
>WRJS01000123.1 GCA_009778475.1 Kiritimatiellota bacterium
TCCCCGGCGGCCACGGCGGCGGCTGCTGCGCCTGCCCCGAGCACAGCCGCGGCAACACCACCGCCGGCCGCCTCGCCTCCGCCAGCAGCGGCATCAGCTACCTGCGCAAGGACGCCGGGGGCGCCTACCAGCCCATCGCCCCCGGCGGCCCCGTCGCAGCCGGCGAGGCCGTCTATCTCAGGGGGGTCTCCCCCAGCACTGCGCCGTGGGACATGAAGGGCGTCTTCGAATGGCAGGAGGGCGGCGTGGCCAAAGCCCTCACCAACAAAGCCACCGTCTGCAGCGTCCGCGCCGTCCCCAACCTCGGCTCCGATGAGCAGAGCGTCGAGAAGCGCCTCGCCTTCCCGCCCGGGGTAGGCTGGGAACTCCCCGTCCGCCGCCTACTCCACCCCGTGCGCCTGTACAACGACGCGCACATGCCGGGCACCCTCACCCTCTCGCTCAACGGCTCCCCCGGCGCGGTCAAGGTGTGGACCTCCCCGCCCACCAGCATCCCCCTGCTCGAGTGCGGCCAGACCGTCACCAACGGCGTGACCGTCATCGACGGCCAGCCCGTCATCTTCTCCTACCCCCAGTACGACTTCACAGAGGTGTGGGTCGAGGCCGCCCGGCGCGGCAACGCCACCCTCACCATCGCCTTCGAGGGCACGGGCCCCGCCGAGGGCTTCAGCCATTCCGACACCCTGCTCATCACTACCCGCCACGACACGCTCAAGGTGCAGGTCATGGCGGAGGACGACTACATGGCGGGCCTCGGCACCGGCACCGCCGTCAACGGGGGCGCCGTGGCGATGTTCAATGTCAACAACGTCATGAATACCGTCGCCGCCTTCTACGCCCACCCCGACCGCGGCTGCGGCATCGATGTCGAATTTGTTGTCACCCCCTTCGATATGCCTGTCACCATCCTCGACGACGGCACCACCACCAACTTCTATAAGTACAAGGGAGAGATTGAATACCCGCCAACCGAGCAGCACCCGAACGGGCTCACAATCGAAAACGGGAGTATGTGGATTCATTACGACTACAAGTTGCAGCTAGATAATCTGCAAATGTGCGAACAAACGTTTTCCGGGGAGTATAAGGCTGGACGATTCATCGCGACGAACCGGAACGACACGCAGTACGGGGACTACGTGAAGTTAGCTTTGCCCTCGCGCACCGGCATTCGCCTTGCAAACGGGAAATACCGGATTGACACGGGCGGTCACGCGGAGGAGTATTTCGGGACGAACACCATGTTCCGAGGCGCGCACGTGAGCGTCGTGAACATCGCCGAGGAAACGTATTTAAAGACAGGGGCGCACAGTCCGGCAACAAACTTCATTGATGTGATCGAGTTCTGTGTCGCGCACGAGGATTTCCACCTTATCGGGGGTACAGACAGGCCCACGAAAAAAGGTTGGCTCAGCGGCCCCCCCAGCCCGCTGGGCGGGATAACAATCCAACCCGAAGAACTTTGGGAGATTAACCTTCCCAACCAGTAATCAATCAAACCACCATTACCATAAAAGGAGAACACCATGAGAAAGAGTCACATCATACTAGCCATGTTTCTTAACACAGCTTCATTGCTGTTTGCAGAAACGAATGCCTTAGTCGAAGTCCATTTCTTTAAGGATTGGGTTGTCGAAGGTGAGCCTAGCTTCGGGAATTTCAACCTTGCGATTAAGAACACAGGGACTGATCCGATCCTTCTTGCCAAGACCCCTTTTGATTTTGAAGTCGGCCAACTGGGGACTCGCACGTTGCCCCACACGCCTGACAAGATGTCGGATGAGAGGCAGGAACAAGAGCATAAACTAATTGCGGATGAAAGCGCAGGCTTCAACGGATTTTTCAGCCTTCTCCCTGATGAGACGCATGTGTATGAAGGACGCAAATTTTTTCTCTCCAGACGACTTCCTTTCTCGGAGGAAATACGTTTCACGGTCTCGGTGTATTTAGGCAAAGGTTTCTGGCTGGACTCCGAACCGATGATGTTCCAAGGAGTTGTCCCTGATTCTGTGGAACAGTTGACTACAATTGGGTTACGAGAGTTGACACTAATCACTTATAAAAATGAACGATGGCTGTACTCGACTCTTCAAGGTTCATCTAATCCTTTTTCAGTCTGCCCCCTCAGCCTCACGAACAAAATCCGTGTCGAGCCGCATGACGGCAAGGGATTGTTCAAAATATGGGACGGTGACAAGTCTATGATTTTTGATATGTACAAAGTGATGCTTACTGAAGGACCAGATGAAAACAATGTTTATGGCAAATGGACACGCGAGCGCAAGCAGAGGGCGGAGGCGGACAACGCCGAGGTGAGGCGCAAGAAAGCAGAGGCGCAAGCACCATGAAGAAAATGATGATAATGACAGCGGTGCTGTGTTCTCTCCATGTCCCAGCTTACGCCGAAACGAACGCCCTGATAGAGGTGAAACTCTTCAAGGACTGGGTGATAAAAGAGGAAGTGAACTTCGGCAATTTCAACCTTGCGATTAAAAACACAGGGACTGCCCCTATCCTTCTCGCCAAAGACCCTGGCTATTTCCAAATCGGGCAATTGGCTACACGCCTATTGCCCCGTGATCCCCAAAAGGATTCAAGGCAAGAAGAGGAGTATAAAATAATGGGAGGGGAGGGTGAATGTTTCCGCCTTCTTCCAGAAGAGACACATGTATATGAGAGGCGCAAATTCTTTTTGCCAAAGTTCCCGATTCCGTTCTCCGAGGAAATGCGTTTCACGGTCTCTGTGTATTTGGGCAAAGGCTTCTGGCTGGATTCCGAACCGCTGGTGTATCGAGTGGTTACCCCTGATTCAGAGGGGGAGTTGGCAACCATCAACGACAACAAAACAAGAAACACCCATGAACCCTCCAGAAAGTTGTCATTGGTTACTTACAGGAATGAGCGTTGGTTATATGTCAAAAGCATTTCGGGTGACCTCTACTATTCAGTCTGCCCTCTTAGTTCAATGAACACAATCAGAGTTGAACCGCATGACGGCGGAGGATTATTCAAAATCTGGGACGGCAGCAAGCCTATGATTTTTGATATGTATAAAATGATGCTTTTAGAAGGGTCAGACGAAAATAATGTGTATGGTAGATGGACGCGCGAGCGCAAGCAGAAGGCGGAGGCCGACAACGCCGAGGTGAGGCGCAAGAAAGCGGAGGCGCAAGCACCATGAAGAAAATGATGATAATGACAGCGGTGCTGTGTTCTCTCCACACATCTGTTTTTGCAGACACCAATGCCCTTATAGAGGTCAAACTCTTCAAGGACTGGGTGATAAAAGGGGAATGTGATTTTGGGAACTTGGCAATTAAAAACACAGGGACGGATTCCATCCATCTCGCTAAAGACCCAGTCTATTTTGAGATTGGGCAATTGAAGGCGCGTCCATTGCCCCGAGACCCCTATGCAGACCGGGCGCAAGAGGAACATTATAAGGTCATACGGTGGGACGGCGAGTTCTTTAACCTTCTCCCTGAAGAGACGCATGTGTACGAAGGACGCAAATTTCATTTGGGAGACTATAATCAATATATATTCTCGGAGGAAATGCGTTTCACGGTCTCGGTGTATTTGGGCAAAGGCTTCTGGCTGGACTCCGAGCCGTTGACCGTCAACGGGGTTGTCCCTGATTCAGAGGAACATCTAGGGACAATAGACAGCGATATGTGGAAACTGATAACGGTCACTTACCAAAACGAACGCTGGCTCTATAAAACCATTCCCAGCCGTCCTATACGCGAGGGTAAAGACCTTTGTTTCCCCATCTGCCCCCTCAGCCTCACGAACAAAATCCGTATCGAACCGTACGACAACAAGGTATTGTTCAAAATCTGGGACGGCGACAAAACCATGATTTACGATATGTACAAAAGCATCCTCATCGAGGGTCCAGACGAAAACAACGTGCTGGGCAAGTGGACGCGCGAGCGCAAGCAGAAGGCGGAGGCGGATAACGCCGAGGTGCGCAGGAAGAAAGCGGAGGAGGAAAAGTAACGGCAAAATCAGTCCTGAAAATCCTGTCCATCCTGTCAAAATGAAAGGGGAAAAGGAGAGAGACACAATGAGAAAGATGATGCTGACGGCGACGCTTGGATTACTTCAAATGTCCGCTTTCGCGGAGACCAACGCCTTGATAGAGGTGAAACTTTTCAAGGAGTGGGTTATTAAAGGGGAGGAGTTTGGAGGCAACTTCAACCTTGCCATTAAAAACACAGGGACAGCCCCGATTCCCCTTGCAAAAAAACGTGTCTATTTTTCATCTTGGCAACTCGCTATGCGCCCGTTGCCTCATAAACCCGATTATAGCGAGAGCGAATTACACGGTAAAGGCGACCGACTAACTATACCCAAAGGCAACGAGCATTTCTTTGAACTTCCCGTAGGGGAAACACACATGTACGAGGCGCTCAAGTTTCTTATAGACAAGCAACCTCCTTTCTCCGAGGAGATGCGATTCACGGTCTCGGTGTATTTGGGCAATGGTTTTTGGTTGGACTCCGAGCCGATGATGCTCAAAGGGGTTGCCCCTGAATCAGAAGAGAAGGTGGGGGTAATCACCGACATCAATGGTTCGCATGATCTGGTGGCGGTCACCTATAAAGGCGAGCGGTGGTTATATTCTAAAGGGGGTGGGTATTATTTCTCCGTCTGCCCCCTCAGCCTCACGAATGAAATCCGTGTCGAGCCGCATGACGGAAAACGGCTCTACAAAATCTGGGACGGCGACAAGCCCATGATTTATCAGGACGGGCAAAGCATCCTTACGGAAGGCCCTGACGAGAACGACGTGTTCGGCAAGTGGACGCGCGAGCGCAAGCAGAGAGCAGAAGCCGACAACGCCGAGGTGAGGCGCAAGAAAGCGGAGGCGGAAAAGTAACGGCACTTGATGAGGCCCGGGCCGACAGAGACGAACAGCGTGTTTGCGAGCAAACGGCTCACACCGGAACAGATTTCCTGTATGCGCAAGCAAGGGCAGGAATGGAGCAAATACCTGTACTGAGACAGGCAAAGGAGGGAAAATGACAATGAGAACAAAACGGATGAAGACATTGGTGATATGCGCTGCCATCAATACGGCGGCGATGACGTTTGGCGTGCAGATTTTCATCGGCTATGATGCTAGTCTCCGCGAATTCCGCAGATACTATAAGGAGCTGGAAACGGATATCGGGGATATCAACAAGGCGACAGAATATGTCATGACATTCGCACGCACGGATGCTATGAACCTTGCATCCGAAGGGTTGAAAGAAGCCCTTGAATGGACGCGGAAGTATGTGGCGCTCTATCCGCCCAAGGAGACGGAGACCTATGACAGGGAAGTGGAGCATTTCCTCTATGAGGAACTGATTCGGCAACAGGGTTTTGATGTCAAGAGGAGACAGATATTCGCCTATCTGGCGTTTAAGGGGGACGCGCGCGACCTTGAAGTGGTCAAGCGGTTCGACAGCGGCACCCTCGGCGCGTTGCTGGAGCGGCGTGTGGCGGGGGAGAACGTCTTCGGCTACGACGCGGACAAATTAAAACCGTTGGGATTCCTGGGGTTGCCGAAGACGTTCTTCCCCTCGGTCGCGAACACGGGGCCGCAGGCCGTGTACGTCCGCGAGATCCTGTACCGCTGTTGGGAGGAGAACGGCAGGGACGCGTCAAAAATCCCGCAAGAACTCCTGACCATGGTCGTGTCGTTCGATGCGGAAGGTGTCCCCGTCTGCTCCGTGGACTTGGCGAAGCACGGCCTTTCTATGCCCGTCATCGAGCCGAAACCAAATTGGAACATGTTTAGCGTGTACAAGGAAGTGTTGCGCTATGAGGCACCCCCGAAAATCACAGTAAAATTCTCCGATCTCGCCGAGGCTGCCGAGGTAAGGCTCGACATGAAAAGAGAGGCACCCGACTGGAAAGGCCTGTACAAGGACATGAAAAAAGCCCCACCTCCGGAACAGCAGTGAAGGCAAGGATACAGTCGGATAAGAAATAATGTGTTTGCAAGCAAACGGCTCACGGCGGGACAGATTGACCGTATGCGTGAGCAAGGGCAAGGATGGAGTAAATACCTGCACTGAGACAGGCGACAGGAGGAATGTGAGATGAGAAAGGACGGAAAGAAGAGAAAACGGATAAGCCCATTCGGCTCAGCCCTGTGCCTGTGCGGGATATGCGCGAACCTGTCGGCGAGCCCGCATGTTGACCCGCCTGAAATAACGGCGAAACGCCAAGCCGTCAATGCGCACATAGCAGGGCTATACGCGACATTCGGCGATAACGCGCTCCCCGAGATATGCAAGGCGCTTGAGGAGAACATCAGGGATGATCTCTATGTGGGCATCGCGGTCGGGACACTTGCGCGTGCTTCGGCAAACCCGCTCGAGGAAGGCAACGCGGAAGTCCTCGCGGTGATGCGGAAGGTTGCGGACACCTACAGCGGGCAGCCTCTCAGCGAAGGCGCGGCAGGGTATTTAATGCGGAAGGGCGACGCAAGCGACCTTGACCGGGTTCCTCACACCGGAGCGGGCTAGCCAGCGTGTTGCGCTAGCTACTGGCAGCCGGGACTGATAAAGAAACAGGGGCGAATAATCATTCGCCCCTGTTTCTTTGTTGCCCCAACGCTTCGCGCCAGCTTATTTTTTGGGATAGGCGACGGGATGGTCGATCATGGGGTACTGCGTGTCGGACAGCTTGAGTATCTCCTTCAGCTTGGCGGCGTCGGGCGCGACGCGCGTGTGCGTCGCCAAGTCGGCCGCGGCGCAGAACATCGCGATATTCTCCGAGACGATGCCGATGTCGAAGCGGGCGTTAATGAGCTTGGCCGCGTCGTCATTCAGGCGCGTGAAGCGGGAGATGTCGCTGACCAGTATCAGCAGCACGGGCGGCTGCGGCATACCCTGCGGCGGAGGCTGCTTGACGGCCACCGCGCGGAAGTCGCCTTTCGCGATCGGCTTGAGGACACTCGCGAAGGCATCGTACAGGTACGCGCCCTCGGGCAGGAACACGTAGATGTCAACATCCTGCGCGTTCATCGCGGAGGGCGCGGTGCGCTTCTTGACATCGGGGCGGTTCACGCCGTTGGCCGCCCACAGCAGGTCGGACAGATCCTGAAGCTCCAGCGCACGGCCGTCGTACTCATTCGCAGAGGCGCGTTTGCTGAAGGCTTGCATGAGCGTCCCGGGCCTGTTCAGGTTGGGCGCTTTGAGCGTGATGGGGGCGAGATCATCCTGCGCGTGGAGGGCACAGGCTGCCACTACTGCCGTGGCAATCATAAACGTTGACACATGTTTCATAACTTCCCTTTCAGCTTAGGTTCATCCCATGGACTGGTGGGAGATAGTGGACTCGAACCACCGACCCCTTGCATGTCAAGCAAGTGCTCTAACCAACTGAGCTAATCCCCCTTGTGGAAAAAGTGATTGATATAATAGTACAAATGGCGGGCGATGTCAAACAGAGTCTTCGCACGGGATGAATTTTTTTTCTGTGTTAAACCGCCACGTAACCGCAAGAATACCGAGCGCCAGCCACACGGCGCGTCCGCCACGGCCAGTACCCTTATCCGACGCCATTTCACCTTAGCATCATTTTTGACAGGATTTTCAGGATTACGTTGCTTAGAAAAGAAGGCATATATGCCCCGAAAGAAAAAACCTGTAAACCTGTTAAATCCTGTCAAAAAAACGCGCCACACAAATGCGCCAGCAACACAGCAATGGACTCTGCCACATTGTTGGAGATTGAAACGGTGCAATGCACACTGCTGCCTGCAGGGTTGTCCCTCATCAAAGGCTCAACCTGCAAATGAACATTGATAAACTCTTTTGCTGTTTGCTCCGTTAATTCAAGCGCGGATTCTTGATTTTGCTGGGCAGTCCCCGAGCTTGCTGCAAAAACACAAAATGCCGATACCGTTGACATGACGAGGACAGAGAAGTTCTTATGCATCATTCCCAATTTTCATGCATCGCTTTTTTGTTAATTGCCTCGATTAGAGCAGTAATTATAGGATTTTCAGCCATCATCTATTTGAGAAGAATCATCGTGGCGCGGTTGCTCAGGGTGATCTCGCCGTTGGCGTAGGTGTAGGAGAACCTGCCGGGGATGACGCGGGCGAAGGCGCCTTCGAGGTTCTCGCAGGGGATGACGATGCGGCCGGTGGAGAGCAGGTGGGGGTTGGTGATTTCGATGACTGCGCCTTGCTCGGCGATGAGGGTGGCGGCGATGGCGAGCGCGTCATAGGAGCCGTCGGGGTTGGCGTTGATGGCGAGGCGGCCGGTGACGGTGAGGGTGCCGTTGGTGACGAGGCCTTCGCCGATGAGTTCGGCGACGGTCTGCTCGGTGCCGCCGAGGTCGAGGGTCGCGCCGTTGCTGAGGATGACGCTGGTGGCGGTGGGCAGGAGGTTGCTGCTGGCGGCGGGGACGGGGTCGGTGCCGAACCATTTCGCGCGGAGGTATCCTTCGGCCTGCTGGCGCTGGGATGTCGAGAGGACCGTGCTGAAACCGATGACCTCGCCGATCCAGCCGCTGAAGGCGCGGTCGGCCGCGTAGAAACTGCCGAGCGCCATGTCGGCGAGGTTGTTGTCGCCGTTGCGCATGGTCACGAGGAGCATGGGCTCCTTGTCGATGAACGCGGTTGTCTGGGTCCCGTTGACGAAGCAGCCGCCGTTGTCGTAGAACCCGTTGGGGGCCTCGAACGCATACCCGCTGTTCCATTTGCGGATGCCGTGGTCGGCGCCCCATGCGGCGCGCCCGAAGATGCCTTGGTTGCCGCCGCCGCCGCCGTCGGCGTCGGTCATGATGAGGACGGCGGCGAGGGAGTGGATGTTGGGGACGGGGGCGCAGTCCCACGCCTCCAGGCGCGTCTGCTGCGTGCGGGAGAAGCGGACCATGTTCAGGCCGTTCTGCTTGGCGCCGTCCACGACGGGCTGGGCGCACGCAAGGGTGGTGGAGGTCTCGAAGGCGTAGCCGTTTTCGGAGAGGTCTTGCCAGAGGGAGACGGGGTCGTCGTGGGCGGCGTCGAGGCTGTCGGTGTTGGAGGCGTCGAGCCAGAGGGCGACGGGGGCGATGGCGGGGGGGGGCAGGGCGCGGTCGAAGGCGCTGAGCCTGAGCGTGCCGCCGCTGATGAGGGTGTCGCCGGTGTAAGTCCCTGAGACGGCGAAGGTGGCGGTGCCGGGGCCTTGCTTGGCGAGGGTGAGGTCGCCGTCGATGTAGCCTTCGAAGGTGGTGTCCTGCGCGTCGCCGAAGATGAGGGTGGCGGGGGCGGCGCTGATGACCCGGCCCTTGCCGCTGAATCTGGCGACGGTCTGGCTGAAGCCGTTGAGGTCGAGCGTGGCGAAGTTGTCGAAGGTGAGCGCGGTCGCGGCCGGGAAGGTGTCGGCACACAGCACTTGGAGGGTGCCGCCCTCGATGGCAGTCGCGCCGCTGTAGGTGTTGGTGCCGCCGAGCGTGAGCGTGTTGCCGAAGTTTTTGATGAGGGAAACGGGGCCGCTCAGGTTGCAGAGGCTGTTGGCGGCGCTGCTGTTGCCGGAGACCGTGAAGGTGCGGGGCGGGCCGGGCAGGATGGTCAGCGTGCTGGCGGGGTTCATCGCAGTGTTCTGGAACCCCCACGGGACGTTGGGCAGGGCGACGTCGCCGTCTGCGATGACCAGTTCGTTCATGGTGGTTGACTGGCCGCGGAAGTCGGTGATGGTCAGGCGGCCGGTGTTGATTTTCGCGAGGCTGCCGACGCCCAATATCCTGTTGGTGAACACCCAGTCCTCGGCGTTGTTGAAGCGCAGGCGCGAATTGGTGTTCAGCAATTCAATCGGGCCGGTGGAGGCACCTTGGATGTGGTCGAGTTGGAGGGTTGTCGAGAGGATTTCCGTTCCCCCGGCGTAGGTGTTGGGGTAGGTCAGCGTGACGGAGCGGCCGATGCCGTCGTGGGGGTTCCTGAAGCGGAGTTTGCCGGGGCCGTAGATCAGGTTGCCGAGGAGCAGCGGGTCGATGTACGTCTGGATCGCGGCGTAGTCCATGACCTCGATCGTCCCCAGCAGGGTTGCGTTCGCAGCCACGCGGATGGCCGCGTCCTGATCCGCGCCGAAGCCAGAGATGTGCAGATTGTTGGGGATGGTGCAGCCGCCCGCGATGAACATCTGCCCGCCGATCCGCGACTCGTTGCCGTAGATGTAGATGTCGCCGGGGCCGAAGGGGCTGTGGCCGGTGGTCACCTGCACGCGCGTGCCGGAGATGTGCGTCGGCCCCGTGTAGGTGCAGGGCGACGACGGGTTGAACGGCAGGTTCTGGCATGTCCCCCAATTCGGGTGCAGGCCCGAGCAGAACGACACGCTGCCGCTCCCCGTGATGACGCTTTTGAGGTTGCTCCCGTCCGCGTTCCGGCTCCAGATGTAGAGGTCTGAGGCGCCGATGTCGATGGTGTTGTTCTGTATCGTGCCTTGGTTCAGGGCGATGCCCGTGGGGTTGGTGCCGTCGCCCAGTGTCAGCGTCCCGTTCAACGTCACCGTCGCGTTGTTCACCTCCAGCGCGTGGAAGGCCGTGCCGTCCGCGAGGGACACGTTCGCCGAGACCTCGGCGATGTCCATGGCCCCCGCGAGCGAGTGGTCAACGGTCGTCACGTCAACGATGCCGTCGGTCGCGTCATACGTCACGAAGTGGTTCCGCTCACCAACCCCGTTGGCGGAGACGATCCACGGCGGCAGTATCCCGTTCACGAGCGCGGGCGGCTGGGCGAGAAAGATTTTCGTGTCCGTGCCGTCCCACCCCGTGCGGTTAATCGGCAGTACCCCACCCGGCAGGTGCGCCAGCGCACCGCCCAGCGTCAGGCTGAAACTGGTGCTGGTGCTGTGTTTGGTCATCGTGATCAGGTTCGGGCCGGGACCGACGGTGAAGGTGCCGCCGCCCGCGATCGTCTGCGCCGCCGTGTCCGCCGACGGCGCGACGGTCAGGCGCGACCCCGCCAGCGTCACGTTGCCCGTGCTGATCGCGACCGTCCCGGCCGCCGTGCTCTCCAGCCACCCGCCCATCAGGTTCACCGTCGCGAAATCTTCGAACAGGCCCGCGAAACGCATGTTCAGTGCGTTGTTCGAGACACCGCCGCTCCCGCGCTTCGTGATTGTCCCGCCCGTGCCTTTCAGCGGCAGGTTGAAGGTCGTCGTGTTGTTCCCGTGATACGCCCGTATCTCCGCCCCGTCCGCAAACGTCAGGTCGCCCCCGGCCGCATTGAACGTCTGCTGCTGCGTCATGTACAGCCCGCCCAGCAGCACCGGCACATCCACGGAAATCGTCTGGTTCGCCTGCGTGACGAAACGCGCGGTCTCGCCGTTGGTGGCCACCAGCCCGCTCGCCCACTTGCCCGCGTCGCTCCAGTTCCCCGAGTTCCCCGTGTAACTGAGCGGCACGGAGAAATCGCGCGCCACATCCGCAGAGACGAATATGTTCTCCTGCACATCCTCCAGCGCAAACGCGAAGATGTCGTCCCCCGGCGACGCAAGCAGCACGCCATTGGTGTACACCGCCGTGATCGTGTACCCGAGGTTCGCCTTCACCTCGCACCCCGCCGTCTTCCCCTTCTCGACGAACTGATCCCACGGCATAAGCGCCGCGTTCACCAGCGGAGGGTCCGCCTTCACGATGAAAAGATCCCCCGCCGGCAACTGGCGCACCTGAATCGCGTTCATCTGCGCGGACGCGTTCGGCGTGACCTGAAAGTCCTGCGTCGCGCCATCCGCCACGAAATAGCCCACCGCATACTGCCCGTTCAGCAAGGCCCCCGGCTCGGCGTTCTGGAACTTCAGCGTCACCGTGTTGCCCCCCGCGCTACTCAGCGTCTCGTGACGGCTCGCGCCGTAGTTGCGCGAGTCGGTGACCCAGAACTGTATCTGATAAGAAGCCCCCGCCGTCAGGTTGTTCAGCGTGATTTCAATCGCGGCCGAGGTGTCCTTGTACACCCCCGACGTGATCAGCGTCGCGTACGGCGGCGGAATCCCCGGCGCCCCGAAGTCATTGTACGGCCCCCCGCCGAACGGCATCTCGATGTCCGTCCCCGCCGCGTTCGCCGAAGAGAACGCCCTGAAGGACACCTGATTGACCGTCACATTCCCCCCGTGCGCATACACCAGCACCCCGTCCGTGCGCACGTCCGACTCACCCGTGATCCAGTACGGCGAATCCCCGTTCGCATCCGTGTCCCACACGATCCCCGCGCCCATCGCGGCAACCGCCGCCAAGCCCAACACCACCGCCACCATCATTCCACGTTTCATCATACTTTTCTCCATTAAAGGTTAAGGTGTTATGATTGCATTTGGGAGTGCGGGACGTCAAGATTTTTTTAAGGCTTTTACTGGCGTCCGGCCGCCGTGTTCATTTTTTTTACGGCGGCTCTCATTCCGGGCTTGCGCGGGGCGGGGGTTTGGTGTATCCTGTTGCGCGTCTCTGGTGACAGGGGCAAGTGGACATGGTTAGAGAGTAGGGTGTAGCAGCCCGTATACCAGTGCTAACAAGGTCCCGATGCAGGTCGGGAAACCGTTATCATACAAAAGGTATTCCCGTCCGGGGTCCGAAAGTAACGGATTCAGGTATATGAATTGCTACCTTCCCGACTCTCGATTTAATTGGGAGTCTTTTTTGTCGGGGCGACGCCGCCGAGGGGCGGGATGAAAGGAAAGGGAGGGAGTATGGAAATGAGGTCGAAGTTGTGGTTGCGCGCGGGGGC
>WRJS01000124.1 GCA_009778475.1 Kiritimatiellota bacterium
TGCAGGGCGGAAGCCCTGCGCTCCCGGCACATGCAGGGCGAGCGTCCTCGCGAGCCGTTAGACACGATGCAGGGCGGAAGCCCTGCGCTCCCGGCACATGGAGGGCGAGCGTCCCCGCGAGCCGTTAGACACATTGCGGCGGTGGCTTCCTGCCCCATTGGCCGCACACCGCGCCAATGGGGACCCCTGTCTCGCCCTCCATATCACGCCATCCAAACAGGGTAATCCCCTATTCCGTCATCTGTATTTTACAGGACACCAGCAACCGGCGGCAGGTGTCTTGCGCGGCGTCGATGATGTCGCGCTCGTCGGGGATGGCCTTGTTTTCCATCAGCACACGGCCGTCGCAGATGACGGTGTCGATGCAGGAGGAGTCCGCCGCGTAAACGAGGTTGGAGACGAGGTTGTGGCACGGCACCATGAGCGGATGCCGCAGGTCAACCAGCAATGCGTCGGCGAGCTTGCCCTCGGCGATCACGCCCGCGTCGATGCCGAAGGCCTCCGCGCCGTGGCGCGTGGCGCAATCGAAGATGGTCTGCGCGGGCGCGGCCGTCGGGTCGCGTGCTTCGCCCTTGGCGGAGAGCGCGGCGAACTTCATCTCCTCCAGCATCGAGAGGTTGTTGTTGGAGGCGCAGCCGTCGGTGCCGATGGTCACGCGGCAGGCGCCCTCTTCGGCGACGGCGCGGAAACGGAATTGCCCGGACGCGAGCTTGAAGTTGGAGCAGGGGTTGTGCGAGAGGGCGCAGCCACGGTCGCGGATGAGCGCGATGTCGTCTGCCGTGAGGTGGATGGCGTGGGCGAGGATGGTCTTCGGGGTCAGCATCCCGCACGCGTCGAGCCATGCGACGGGCGTCATGCCGTGCGCCTTCATGCAGTCCTCGACCTCCTGCCGTGTTTCGGAGGCGTGGGTGTGGATGAAGGCCCCTCTCTCGCGCGCCTCCTCGGCGACGGCGCGGAGGGTCTGCCCCGACACCGTGTAAACCGCGTGCGGCGCGAACGTCGGCAGGATGCGCTCGGGGAGCGTCGGCACGAGCGCCTCGAAAACCGCGTTCTCCCGTGCGACCTGCGGAGCAACCACGCCGGGGCTGGACTCGATGAACGAGCGCCCGATCGCGGCGCGGACGCCCATCTCCGCCACGGCCTTGGCCGTGGCGGCCGCGCACCAATACATGTCGTTGAAGAACACCGTCCCGGTGCGGATCATCTCCAGGATCGCCAGCCGCGCGAAGTGATAGATGTCGTCGGATTGGATATGCTCTTCGAGGGGCCAGATGTGCCGGTGCAGCCACGTGAAGAGCTCGATGTCGTCCGCATAGCCGCGCATGCTCGTCATGGCCGCATGGGTGTGGGTGTTGTAGAAGGCGGGGACGATGGCCTTGCCCGTACCGTCGATCGTCCGCGCAGCCGCCACGTCGAGGCGCGGCGCGATGGCCTTGAAGCGTGCGCCCTCGACGAGGAGGTCGTGCGGCGTGCCATTGTGCAGGGCGTTCTGGATGAGGAGGGTATTCATGGGGGGAGTTTTTCGTTGTCCGTTGTTCGTGCCTTTACCCTGAAAGGTTAAATCAATAAGGAGCCTCCCCGCACACACAGGCGCGGAAGCAAATCTGAAATCTCAAGCCTAAAACCTCAACCCTCATCCTGTCCCTCCATCCCTGTCCTGTTCCGAAACAAAAAATAATTGTAGGCGGCACGGGATGGATTTGCAAGAGGATTCTGACGTTCTCACGCAAACGACTATAATACGTTTACGCATTCCAGAGAGACAGAATCGATTTCCCCCGTCTTTCGTTGGTTACGCTTCTGGTGCACAAAAAAAAGGCCGCGGGATAAACCCGCGGCCCATTGCTTGTAACCTCGCGTGCCCTGTCCCCTATTTAGGGTCCATGAGCTTGATGCGAATGTTCCGGTACTCAATCTTCATCGGCGGGCCGGCGTGTATCTGGAGCGTGATGGTGCCGTTTTTGGGCGCGCCTGTGCGGTAGTCGGTGAAGTGGCAGGTCAGCACGCCGTTGACGTAGATCGTGATCTCGCTGCCCTTGCACACGATGCGGTGGGTGTTCCAGTCCTCGACCTTGTAGAGCTTCTGCAGCTCGGCGGAGTCGGCGAAACGCCACGCGTCTTTCTTGCCGTCCGTCGCGAGGGTGGTGCATTCGCCGCGCCCGCCGACGAGGTGCATCGCGGGGTGGTACAGGAAGCCGACGTAGGCGCCGTTGCCCTCGGAGTCGGCCTGGTAGCCGGTGTCGCGGTCGGAGACATCCTCGGAGCGCAGCTGGATGCCGGAGTTGGCGCTCTTGCTGAGGCGGAACTCGGTGCGGATCTCGAAGTCGCCGGGCTTGCCGCCCTTCCAGATGAGGTGGTCGTTCTTGTCGCACTTCTTCTCGGGCGTGCTCTCGCCGATGAGCAGGCCGTCCTTCGCGAACCACCAGCCCGCGCGGGAGTCCCAGCCGTCCAGGTCCTTGCCGTTGAACATGGGGACGAAGCCCGCCTCGTCCTGCCCGGCCTTCATCTCCTCGGCGATAGCGGCCTGGACGGCCTTGCGGTCGTCGTCGCGCGTGAGGGTGCCGCTGAGCTTGGTGAGGTAGGCGATGCGCAGGCCCGCGGACAGGTTGGCGTTGTTCAGCAGGTTCAGGTAGGCGCGGAGCGCGAGCGTCTTTATGCGGTCGCTGGTGGCGGCCCCTTTCAGGATGTCCTCCAGCGCGGGCAGCACGGCGAGGCTCTTGGACTCGAAGAGCAGCCGCTGCGCCGCCTCTTGCAGCGCCTTGTCGGCATCCTGATTGGCGGCGGCGGTGATGACGTCGAGCGCCTGCTTGTTCTCGAATGCGGAATAGACGCGCAGCAGCGCGTTCTTCGCGTCGCCCTTCGCCTTCGCGTAGGCGGCGTTGAGCGGGTTCAGCACGGCGGCCGGGATTCCGGCGTCTTGGATGGAGAAGGTGTCGTTCTCGCGCACCGAGACCTGCTTCTCGACGCCATCGACGGCATACGTCACGTACAGGCTCTTCACGACGCCGTTCGCGGGGTCGCCCCCGGCCAGCCCGTTGTCCGCGCGGAACGAGGTCGCGCCGCCCTTGACCTTCGCGGCGACCAGCGCGGTGATGTCCTTGACCTTGTTCTGCTCCTTGCTGCCGTAGATGGCCTGGCGGATCTCGATGCCGTCGTTCGCGGAGGCCTGCCGCGAGCAGAGGGCCATGATGGCGCGCAGGGCGGTGTCGGACGCGGGCTTGGCGAGGAAGGCGTTGATGAGCGCGTCGAAGTGCGCGATGTCGGTGATGGCGCCCAGGGCCCTGAACGCGGCGTCGCTGACGGCGTTGTCCGCGCTGGCCGAGAGTTTCAGCAGCGTCGGGATCGCGCCCTTGTCGCGCATCTGCAAGGCCACGTTGATGCCTGCGATCTGGCGCTTCGCGTCCGCCGCGCCGAGCAGCGAGTCCAGCGCCTTCGTGCGCTGGGGGCCTTCCGGGAAACTGCCCAGCAGGACCTGCGCCTCGGGCGCGACGCCCGGCTCCTCCGACATGCTCAGCTCAAGGATGTCCGGGATCGCCTCGGCCATGCCCAGGCGCGCAACCGCCTTCATCGCGGCAATCTGCTCGGCCGGGGCGTTGCCCTTCATCAGGTCGCGGAAGACGGCGACCGGCACCGGCTCGCCGCGCTCGCCCAGCACGGCGCAGATGCGCGCGCGCAGGGCGGGGACGCCGCGCAGGACCTCCACCAGCACCTTGCTCAGCGCATCGGACTTCGGCAGCTCCAGGGCCACGCGCAGCGCGATGTCAACCTCGTCGGAATCCTGCGCCTCGAAGTTCGCCCGCTTCAGGCCCTTGGCCAGCAGGTCCCCGCGCAACGCGGCGTGACGTATGCTCGCCGGCACGGCCGCGACGCCCAGCACGTCCGCGTACAGCGCGGGCGCGTTCTCCGCGCAGCAGACGTAGGCGCGCGCCGCCTCGTCGGACTTGCCGAGGAGGGGCTTGAGCGCCCTCGCCGCGTCCGCCGAGCCGATCTTGCCGAGCGACTGCGCGGCCGCGTCGGCGATGACCTTGTCGGCGGCGCCGAGGCTCTTCGCCAGCACCGGCACGGCCGCCGGGTCGCGGCGGTCGCCCATGGACTGCAGCACGCCCGCGAGCAGCAGGCCCTGCAGCTTGCCGGCCGCGTCGCGGAACGCCGCGTCCACGGCCGGGTCCGGGATCATCTGCAGGCCGTAACGCGCGGCGTGCGCGAGCTCCGGGTTGCTGAGCAGCCCGGCCAACGGCGCCACGGCGGCCTTCGTGCCGACCTGCCCCAGCGCGTGGATGGCCGTCACCTTGTCATTACGCGAGGCGTCCGGCTTCGCGAGATCCGCAAGGAGCACGGCCTCGGTCTTCTGCGCGTTCGCCGCGAGCGCGGCGCACAGCATCGGGATCATCAGGAATGTGGAATACGATTTCATGTGTGTCCTTTTCATTACGAGCACTAACAAATCTGCCAACCCTCGCGCTCGGCGCGCGAGCGCATACGGTTCGCCGCCTCATCGTTGACGAACGCCTCCTTCACGGGATCCCACGTCATGTCGCGCTTCAGCCAGCTGGTGATGTTCGCGATGTGCACGGTGGACATCGTGCGGTGCGTCACCACCGGGTTCGCGATCGTCGTGCGCCGCGTCTTCACGCAGTTGAGGAAGTCGCGCATGTGGCTCGCCACGCGCCCCGTCCGCGCCAGGTAATTCTTGAGGACCGCGTCGAAGTCCGACAGCAGCACCGGGTTCGACACCTCCGGCCGCGAATAGCCGTCCGCGCACGACACCGACCCCTCCGAGCCGAAGAACGTCACGCCGCACGAGCCGTGCCACCCGTTCAGGTGGTGCGACATCGTGATGCCGTTCGCGAACACCATCTCCATGCCGTCCGTGGTCGGGCTGTCCACGAACTGGTACTTCACGGGCGACGTCTCGCCCAGCCCCAGCGCCACCTGGCAGTGCGCCAGCGTGTGCGAGCCCCACTCGCCGATGACGGTGGTGTAGAAATCGTGATGCTCGCGCCACCCGCCGAGGTACTTCGAGTTGTACGGGCGCCACGGGCAGGGCCCCAGCCAAGCGTCCCAGTCCATCTCCTCCTTCGGCGGCTCCGGCTCCGCGGGGAGCCAGTCCTTCCGCAGGTTCACGCCGCCCCACGGCGCGAGGTGCGCGTGGACCTTCTTCACCTCGCCCAGGCGGCCGAGGCGCATCAGCTCATTCGCCACGATGAAGTTCGGCTCGCTCAGGCGCTGCATGCCCGCCTGATAGACGCGCCCGTACTGCTTCGCCGCGCGCACGATGGCCTGCCCCTGCGCGATGGTCAGCGACGCCGGCTTCTCGCTGTAAACGTCCTTGCCCGCCTGCATGGCCAGCACGGCGGCCGGCGCGTGCCAGCGGTCGCCCGTGGTGCTCAGCACCGCGTCAATGTCCGGGCGCTCCGCGAGGAACTGCCGGATGTTGTGGTAGAGCTTGCAGTCCGAGTTGCCGTAATGCTTGTCCACCGTGCCCTTGACCGACTCGCGCCTGCTCTTGCGCGGGTCGCAGATGGCCACGAACTGCACATCCTTCTCCGGGAGGACCCACCCGCTCAAGACGCCGCCGCCGCGGCCGCCGATGCCGATGCCCCCCATCACGATACGCTCGCTCGGCGCGACGTTCCCGTCTCGCCCCAGAGCGGATGCCGGAATAATGAGCGGCGCTGCGACCGCGCCGCCCGCATAGAGTGAACGTTTCAGGAACGTCCGCCGATTCACTGCCTTCATCATCATCTCCCGTTTCAGGTTAATCTCAAAATGCCTCTGCCTGTAACCAGTTTCAAATAAGGTTATTCCCTCCCGCCGTGAAAGTCAAGGGGAAATTTTCAGAGCCTGCATTCATTTTTTTTTGCGGGTACAATGCATAATGCACAATTTATAATGCAGAGGGCACCGGAGGCAGCCCCGAAAAATTCCCCTCCTGTGGAGGGGTGGCAGCCGCAGGCTGACGGGGTGGTTTTCTATTGATATGCAACGCCTACGGCGTATGGGTTGGGTGCGGCCGGGTTTGCTATTGATATGAAACGCCTACGGCGTACCCTTGCCCGTAGGGCATCCATATCAATAGAACGGCATGCCCGTCAAACGTCAACCCCGTAGGGGTTGCATTCTGCCTTTCTGCGGGCAGGAATTCCCCTGAAGGGGCGCATACAGCCCGCACCACCTTGTGGCCCGCACCACTTTTACTTCAGCAGGATGATGGTTCCGATGGAGCCGATGTTGACTTGGCCGGAGGTGACCCACGTTGCGTTGTCGGGCTTGTAGATTCCGGCGGGGAGTTTGATGCCGTCCAGCGAGCCGCCGCCGATGATGATCTTGTTGCCCGCGCCGACGGAGACGGTCGCGCCGCCGGAGAGGTCGAGGACGGTGCCGGTGTTCACCGCGAGGGCGCTGAGGTCGGTGTTGCCGCCCGCGAGGCCGAGGGTGGCGTCAGCGCCCGCGCCGCTGAGGATGAGGCCGCCGCCGCCGGTCTTGTCGAGCGCGCTCATGCCGCTGATGTTCTGGAGGGTGAGGGTCACGCCGTTCTGGATGTCGAGCGCGGCCGCGCCGTCGAGCGTGGCGTTGGCGTAGCGCAGGGCGCCGCCGGTCTTGGAGGCGAGGCGGAGGGTGGCGCCGTCGCCGAAGAGGCCGTCCGTGATGAGGAAGGCGGGGTTGGCGACGGTGGGCGCGTCGAGGGTGATGGCCTGCGCCTGGCCACCCGGGATCTCCGTGCCGCCGACGGCGTGGCGCTCGTCTGCGGAGGTGATCGGCGCGGGGTAGTCGAGGATGAAGTCGCAGATGTACTGGTTGGCGCGCAGACTGCCCGTCCCGCCGCCGAAGAGCAGGGTGGCGAGGCCGCCGCCCACATCCGTGGCGATGTCCACGCCCGTGAATACTTCCGTGGCCGTCCCGAGGTTGTTCGAGAGCGTGAGGGTCAGTTCATGGGCGCTGGCGTCGTAACGGGCGGTGATGCGGGTGACGGTGTTGCGCAGGAAGGGGGGGCCGCCCGCGCCGAGGCTCCGGGTATCACCCCACCCGCCGCCGTTTCTGGCGAGGCTGATCTGGCTGGGGTCACTGTAGATGTTGAACCTCACCGCGAGGGAGTTGCGGACGGCGTCGATGCCGCCACCGCCCTGATAGCCGCAGGCGCTGCCCGCCACGCCGAGCGCGGCGTTGCCGCGCGTATCGTTGTGGAAGGCGAGGCAGAAGCCGTCGGCGGTGGCGCTCGAACTGACGTAGGTGAAGTCGGCGGTGAAGTCGCGGGCGACGTTGACGCGGCGCGCGGAGGCGAAGCCGCAGGCGAGGAACTCCGTGGTGGTGGTGGCGGTGGTGATGAATGCGTCGCCGTTGTCGCTCCAGCGGGGATGCCAGGCGGTGTTGGTGGTGAGGGCGACCCACTCGCCGCGATTGGCGACGGTGCCGAAGGGCTCGTCGTTGGCGCGGCGGAGGTTGAGGCCACCGCCGCTGAGGCGCAGGCTCACGTTGTCGGGGGCGTAGTCGGCGTCGCCGAGGAGGGCGAGGGCGGCGTTGCCCTGATGGTTGACCGTCCCCGTGCCGTCGTAGCGGCGGAAGGCGAGCGCGGAGGAGGTGAGGTCGGGGGTGCCGTTGTCGAACGTGAGGGAGGAGATGATGTCTTCCGCCCATTGCCCGCCGGAGCGGCCGGTGCAGCCGATGTAGGCCTTGCCGTCGCCGGGCGCGCCCAGGATGTCCGCGATGTTCACGTTGGCGAACGTGTGGGTGTGCGATGCGTTGATGCCCGGCTGCTCGGTCGTGACCGTGAGGGTGCGGCCGACGGGGTCGTACACCAGCGTCATATAGGTCAACTCCTGATTGCGGAGTTTGACATTGCCGAGGCCGTTGACTGTGGGACCAACGAGGACCCCGTTGATGTAAAGGCCGAGGCGCGTGTTGTTGTCGCCGTTGGCGGGGAGGTTGCGTTGGGAGTAGTAATCCCATTCGACGGTCAGCCCGTCGGCGATCTTCCACGGGGAGGTGTTGACGGGAAATTCCTCATCAGGTGACAGGTTCTGAATCGTGAACGTGATGAAGTCTGCCGGATCCACGCTGGCTGTCCCCATCTGGTAGGTCAGGCGGGCGGTCCATGCGCTGGCGACATCGTAGCGGGTTTTGGAGAAGAAGGTGCCGTTGAGGGCGCTGGTCGGCGTCACGCGGATGCTTCCGGGTGACCACGGTATCGCGGCGCCGTTGAACGCCCATGCGCCTGTGTCGAGGAGGAGGTTGGGGCTTTCGGGCGGGAACGCATACGTGCGGACGGGGGTGTCCACGTTGAGGGTTGCGCCGTCCGCGAAGGTGAGGGTGTCGAGGGCGGAGACGCATTGCCAGGGGGTGGCGTTCTCCAGCCGCGCGTTGAGCGTGCCGTCGCCGAGGGCGACGTTGCCGCCGTACTGGACGATGTTCTGGCGGGCCTCGGGGGTCATGCCGTCGTCGAAGGTGATCTCGCCGAGCCACCCTTGGCGTATCGTCGCGCCGCCCGTGGCGCCGGTGAAGCCGATGTAGGCCATGTCGTCGTCGCCGACCTGTCCGAAGATGTCAACGTTGGGGATGGTGCAGATTTCCGCCGCGCCGTCGGGGCGGCGCAGGGTGCAGGTGATGTTGCCCGCGCCGTCGTGGGAGAGGGTGATGAAGGTCTTGACCATGTTGTCCTTCAGCGAGAAGGCGGCCATGGTCTTGACCTCGGAAACCGTGACCGTGGCCCCCGTCGATTTGCCGAGCCGGATCCTGCCGGGAGTGGGGTTATAGGTGTCGAAGATGACCCCGACGGAGTTGGTGATGGCTCCGGAGAACCCGACGTTTGCGCCTGTGCCGCCGATGGCGATGGGGCCGCGCGCGTCGTTGTGGATGACGAACGCGAAGCCGTCCGCGCCGATGCCCTCGCCGATGAAGGTGAAGCAGACGGTCCACGGGCCTGTGACGCGCTGCCTGTCTCTCAGGAAGAAACTGGTGGCGTGGCTCAGCGTGTTGTTCGCGAAACGCAGCCAGCCGTCTTCGCGCACGAAGGGGATGGCGGCGGCGGCGGCGGGGTTAAAGTTCGTCTGCCACATCCCCCAGAAGCGTTGCGTCGCGGGGGTGTGCAGGTGGAGCGTGTCCGTGCCGTTCGGGAGGAGGGTCTGGTTGAGGAGGGCGCCGTCCGTCATGGCGGCGATCTCGCCGCCGCCCATCGCGACGGTGCCTTCGGGGGGCGGGTTGCTGTAGGAGTCCACGGCGGTGGAGAAGAGTTCCAGCGTGCCTTGCGCGACGTTGACGGCGGTCGCGGGCGGGCGCGTGAGGAGGGTGCCGGTGCCGGTCTTGACGGCGGTGGCGGTGGCGGCGCCGGGCGCGTCGGTCAGCGTCGCGTCGAGCGTCACGCGGCCGGACACGTCGAGCGTCGCGCCGCCATCGCCGACGAGGAGGCGCGGCGTCCCGTACAGCCACAGGCCGAGGCTGTCCGCCGTGCGCTGGGCGTAGGTGCCGTTGTCGAAGCGGGCGGTGCCTTTGGCGTAGGTCGCGTGGTTGTGGAGGAGGGCGGTCGTGGAGGGCAGGTCGTTCTCCAGGCGCGCGCCGCCGGTGACCGCGAGCGTCCCGCCCGCGTTGACGGAGAGGTGGTTGATGCGGACGGTGCTGCCGCCGGAGGCCTCGAGGGTCGAGGCGGCGTTGTGCGTCCGCGGGATTTCCATGCCCGAACTGTTCGCCTGGTTGCTCTCGAACGTCCCGCCGTTGCGGACGCTGAGGGTGGACGTTGCGAGGGCGCTCTCGCCGAGGTAGAAGGGGCCGCTGACGGTGACGGTGGCGGCGTCGATGTCCAGCAGGGAGGCGCTATTATGCCCCGCCAAGCCGTCTGCAAACGCCATCACGACGCCGATGTTCACTTGCAGCAGCGTGTCCGCACCGCTGACGCGCACGGCGGCGTCGTAGGGGGAGCCGCGGTTGATGCCGAGCCAACTGCCGCCCGAGAAAACCGTCGTCCCGCCCGTGATGTGCAGTTCGGCGGGGGAAGGGGTCCAGCGGGTGCCGATGCGCGACGATTGGCCGGTGCCGAGGTTGATGGTGTTGACCTGCCCGGGGGCGCCCAGCGAGACGGTGCCCTCCTCGATGTCGAACGAGCCGGAGGGCATGGCCAATATGCCGTCGGGGGTGGTCTCGTAGAGGGTGGCTATGGAGGTGGAGCCGATGGTCAGTTGCTGGGGCCCCCCGTAGGAGAGCGCGAGCGTTCCGGGGCCGCGCTTCAGGAGCGGCGCGTTGCCGTCGAACGCGGCGGGCAGTTCGAGCGTCGCGGCGGGGTCGGTGAGGTCGATGACCGTCCCGCGGCTGGGCAGCGTCTCGGTGCGGAGGGTGGTGGCGTGCGTCGCGTTCGGGCCGGTGTAGCGGAACGTGCCGTCGCCGAGCGTGAGCGGGCCGGTGCCGAGCGCGGCGAGTGCGCCCACCTCCAGCGTCCCGGAGCGGTGCGTGACGCCGCCCGTGAGGGCGTTGTTGCCGGAGAGGATGACGTTGCCGCCGTCGGTCACGAGCGGGCCGGTGCCGGAGATGCCGCCGGAGAGGATCAGGCCGTTGCCGCCGGGGATGAACGAAGCGGTGAGCGGGCCGCCCAGCACGAGCGGCGCGGAGATGGTGTTGGTCTGCGCGTAGCCCCAGATGACGCCGCCGGAGGCGAGGGTGATGGCGTTGCCGCTGACGTCCGTGGCGGGGTCGCCGAAGAGCAGGCCGTGGAGCGTGAGGCCGGGGATGTCGTTGACGACGCTGCCGCCGCCGTTCTTGAAACTCGCGATCCGGGTCGCGCCGTTGACGGGCGTCTGCGGGTCCCAGTTGGTGGGCTCGCTCCAGTCGCCGCCGCTGGGGTTGACCCACTCGGCGTCGCTGCCGAGGAGGATCGGCGTGAGGCCGTAGGCCGGGGCCTCTGCGCTGTACGTCGTGATGATGTCCATTTCGCGCTTCACGCCTGTGCTGACGCGGAGCGCGCCGATGTAGCCGTTGTAGCCCCAGTTGGCGCGGATGCCCGCGCGCGGGTCGTTGAGTTCCGCGCCGCCGAGGATGAAGCGGCCGTCGCTGCGGATGGACAGGTTGTTGACCGTCTGGGTGCGGCGGAGTATGCCGTTGATATAGATCAGCGTCTCGCCCGTCGCGGCGTCGCGGGTGGTGGCGATGTGATGCCACTGGTTGGCGGGCGGCGGCACGTCGTTCGGCCAGCGCGTGTAGGCGTTGTAATGCTCGCCGAAGATGTAACTGCTGTAATAACGGAACTCCATGAGCGCGTTGGCGATGGAACTGCACGGCGTCCACGAGAGGAAGATGGCCTCGCGCGTGAGGAACTCCGGGCAGTTGAGCCACACCTCGAGCGTGTAGGTCGGGTTCGCGGTCAGGTCCGCCGGGACGGCCGCGCCGACGAGGGCGTTGGAGGTGGACGCGTCGAACAGCACCGCGGGCGCGCCCTGCACGTCGGCGTGGAACGTCGGGCCCCACGTGCTGTCCACCGAGGCGAACGACGACGCGAGGACGCCGTTGTCCGGCCACGACTGCACGAAGGCGCCGTTGGCGAGGGCGGTGAGGTCGCCGGCATTGACATCCACCAGCGCCGTGCCGTCCGGGTACGGCGCATAGGTGTAGGCGGGAAGTTCCGCCAGATAATTCTCCGCGACCTGCTGCGCCGTCAGGGTGCCCGAGTGGATACGCGCCTGGCCGATGTAGCCGTAATACGGGAACTGGAAATCATCGTCTTCAAGGTTCAGTGTCGCGCCGAAGACCATCCGCCCGTCCGGGCGCACGTTGAGGCTCGCGAGGATGGCCGCGTTGTCCGGCTCGCCGTCCACATAGATGCGCTCGGTATTGCCGTTGTCGCGCGTGACCACGACGTGATGCCACAGCGCCTGCGGCGGCCTCACGTTCCAATTCAGGTTCCCGCTGTAATGCTCGATGAGGCTCGCCGACGACCCGTAGCGGAACTCCACGAGCGTGTTGGCCGCGTTCCCCGAAGGCCGGCGCGTCCACGACATGAAATCGCCCGAACTCATGTTCAGGCTCGGGTTCAGGACCCAGAACTCCGCCGACCATGCTTTGCCGGCGCCCTCGAGTTGCGACGGCGTGCCGATGAGGCTGGAGACCAGCACCGTGTTCGTCGTGCCGTCGAACCACAGCGCCGGTGCGCCGCGCACGCTGGCGCGGTACGTCGCGCCCGGGCCCGCGCCCCACGCGCCGAACGTCCCGCCGAGCGCGCCCTTGTTCTGCAGCGACGCCACCGCGTTGCCGTCCCCGACCCCCGCCGCGTCACTCGCCGCGACATCCACCAACAACGACCCCGCGACATGCGCCGCGCCCAGACCCGTCTGCGCCGTGATGACCGCAATGCCCGCCAACAAACCTCCGACAAACGTTTTCATAGTCCGCACTCCTTATTGAAGATTACAGAACAGTATCCCCCTCTCGCGGGACAAATGCAAGCACAAAAATGCGGCAGAGGTTTTTTTGGGGAAGTTTCAATGCCGGTGCCGGGAGCGCAGGGCTTCCGCCCTGCATAACAAGCTAAGCATTGCAAGGCGGAAGCCTTGCGCTCCCGCCCTTGCGCCCCCGGCGCGGTTTCTCGGGGGCTGTAACCATGCCGAACAGCGACACCCCAATCCCTCCAGTTTAGTGTTGCGCAAAACGCGAAAGTGCGCCATA
>WRJS01000125.1 GCA_009778475.1 Kiritimatiellota bacterium
CCGCCCCGCGCCCGGCGGCGCGGTGATCTGCGCATAGAGGGACGGGTGGGCCTCCCTCGCCCAGAACGGGAAATATTCCGCGAGGGCCACCGCCTCCGCAGACGCCTCCCCCAGCCACGCCACGGTCTCGCTGAACGCCGTCTGGGAGCCGATCTGCGTGACATACGGTAATACGGCCGCCGCCGCCCCGCCCGGTTGCTGCACCTGCGGCGGCGGCTGGCCCTGCTGCGCCGCCATCCGCTCTACCACCAGCGCGGCCCCGACCGCGACCAGGCCCGCGACCGCCGCAGCGGCAAACCCGCCCCTCATCACCTTCTTAACTTTAACACTCATGCACTCCTCCCATTTAAAGTATCAAGTATAACGCCCCCCGCCGGGAAAAGTCAAGAGGGTTTTTAAGAGGGGGGGGGGGCGTTTTTTTTTCGCCGCGTGCGCGGCGATGATGGCGGGGGCGCAAGGGACTCCGCTTTGCAATGCCGGGTGCGCAAGGCTTCCGCCTTGCATCGTTAATATTGCAGGGCGGAAGCCCTGCGCTCCCGGAAGGGCCCTGCGCTCCCGGAAGCCTCGCGCTCCCGGAAGGGCTGGGCTTTCCTGCCCGCACCACCTTTTCCGGTTCCACGAATTATGGCGCAACGTGGCCGCCGTTTTTGTTTTTCATTTTTACTTGTTTTCCGCCCTTCGATGGGATACACTGTATTGCAAATGGGTTCGGCACAGGATTGTGCCGGGGTAAACGGAGATTGTTTTTATGGATTTCCAATGGGTGCCAGACTGGGTGGCGAAGAACGGCGTTGAATGCGTGAAGAACATCGCGGTGGCCATTGCCCTGCTGGTCGTGGGCAAGTTCCTCATCAAGTGGGTTGTCGCGCTCGCGCGGAAGGCGCTGATGAAGACGTGCCGGGGGAACCCGCTGATGCCGGACTTCCTCGCCTCTATCATCTCGAAAGTGCTGTGGCTGCTGCTGTTCATGATGGCGGCGGCGCGGCTGGGGCTGGATGTCGCGCCGCTGGTCGCGGGGCTGGGCATCACGGGGTTTATCGTGGGGTTCGCGTGCCAGGACTCGCTGGCGAATCTGGCCGCGGGCGTGATGATCGCGATGAACGAGCCGTTCACGGTGGGCGACGCCGTGACGGTGGCGGGCGTGGCGGGCGAGATCCGCGAGGTGTCCATGATGGCGACCGTTGTGAGGGATGAGGCCACCGGCAACCGCGTGGTCATCCCGAACAAGGCCGCGTGGGGCGGCGTGATCACGAACCGGACGAAGAAGTTCTGAAGTTCGGAGTTAGAAGTTCGGAGTTAGAAGTTAGGGGTCAAATCGTTGGCCGCTGGTAACAACAAAAAGGGAGGGAAAGAGATGAGTGAGACGATGACGATGGGGACGCGCGTGAAGTTGAGCGCGATGATGTTTTTGCAGTTCATGATGTTCGCGGTGTGGTGGGCGGCGCTCACGGTCTATATGACCAATCAGGGGGACGCGTGGACGCGGTGGGTGCCGTGGATTATCGCGACGCAGGGTTTCGGATCGCTCGCGGCGCCGCTGATGGGTATGCTGGCGGACCGTTATTTCAACGGCGAGAAGGTGCTGGCGTTCTCGAACGCGCTGTGCGCGGTGATGCTGTTCATGGCGGCGCGCGCGACGAGCGGCGTGGAGGTGTTCGTTTATCTGCTGATCGCGATGCTGTTCTATATGCCCACATGGGGTCTGACCGCCGCGATTGCGATGGCCAACTCGCCGGCGGAGCAGTTCCCGCAGATACGCGTGTTCGGCACCATCGGCTGGGTGGCGTCGGTGTTGTTCGGGTTTGTGGCGGTGAATGTTTTCGGCACGAAGATTGACGGGACGGTCATCCCGTTCTACTGCGGCGCGGGCGCGGCGCTCGTCGCGGCGGGCGTGGCGCTGCTTTGCCCGGCGACCCCGCCCAAGGGCAAAGGGCAGCCGTTCTCGCCCGTGGACGCGCTGGGGCTGAAGGCGGCATCCATGCTGAAGGACAAAAACTTCTTCGTGTTCATCATGGTGACGCTGGTCGCGATGATCCCGTTCAACATCCATTTCGCGTACATCGGGGATTTCCTTGCGGCGAAGGGATTCCAGCAGGTGACGGCCGTGGCATACATCGGGCAAGCGGCGGAGGTGTTCTGCATCCTCGCGGTGACGTGGGCGATGCGCAAGTTCGGCGTGAAATGGTCGATCGTCGCGGGTCTCGCGGCGCTGGCCATCCGTTATGCGGCCTATTACTTTGCGGCAGGCTCGATGACGGAACTGGTTTACATCGGCATCCTGATTCACGGCATCGTGTTCGGGTTCCTCGTGGTCGGCGGGCAGGTTTATGTCGGCAAGACGGCGAAGCCGGAGATGCAGGGCCAGGCGCAGGGCTTCTACGCGTTTGTCGCGTTCGGCATCGGCTCGATTATCGGGGCCTTTGCCAATGACGCGCTGATTAATAAGTTCACGGAGAAGGTTGCGCAAGAGGGGGGTACGTATCTGAAGACAGGACAGTGGGACAAGGTATGGCTGGTCACGCTGGCGTGCTCCGTCATCTGCCTCGTGGTGATGGCGCTGCTCTTCAACCCCAAAGAGGACAAGCAAGAAGCCGCGTAACGCGCTTTGGGCGGGGGCAGGGTGTCCTGCCCCCGTCCCGTTTCCCCTTGCCGCCTTATGACTTGCAGTTTCCTCAAAAGGACGATGGACCGCTATCAGGCGTATGCGGACACGTTCCGCGACGAGCGGGGTGTGTTGCCGACGGTGTTGCGCCTGAAACTTGACCACACGCACCATGTGGTCGAGGAGTCCCGGCGCATCGCGGAGGGCGAGGGCTGGGGGAAGAACGCTTGCCTCATGGGCGAGGTCTGCGCGCTCCTGCACGACACCGCCCGCTACCTGCAGTTCCATGCGTTCGGGACGTTCCGCGACAGCGACTCCTTTGACCATGCGGAGCGCTCGGCGGAGATCGTCCAGCAGAAGCGCTGGCTGGACGCGCTGCCCGAGGGCGAGCAGTGCGCCATCCTCACGGCCGTTCGGCTGCACAACAAGCGCGAGGTCGGGCCGGGGCTGGCGGGGCTTGAGGCCGCGCTGGTGCACCTGGTGCGCGACGCCGACAAGCTCGACATCTTCCGCGTGCTGGACGAGGCGGTGACGCACGGCACGCTGATGCGCCACCCGGAGATCGCCTGGGGGCTGAAGATGACGGGAGGGCCCAACCCCGAAGTCGTCGAGGCCGTGAGCAAGGGGCAGACGGTCGATTACGGCGCGGTGCGGACGTTCACGGATTTCGTGCTGATACAGGTGGGCTGGCTCAACGGCGGCCTGCGCTTCAAGACGGCCATGCGCCTTGCGGCGGAGCGCGACGTGGTGGGCGCCCGCGAGAAACTGTTGAAGAAGCTGGCCCCCGCGGCCGGACATGAGGCCATCGAGCGGTGCTGCGCGGCTGCGCGGGAATTTCTGGCGGGGCAGATCGCATAGCGGAGGAACATTCGGAATCGTGCGCAATGCTAGTGTTTATCTTTTTGGGGCGGGGGTGCTCATGCTGTTGGCGGTCCTGTACGGCTTCAATCCCGAAAGCCACGGGTTTTACCCGCGGTGCCCGCTGTTTGTGCTGACGGGATGGAAGTGTGCGGGGTGCGGCACGCTGCGGGCGCTGCACTGTATGCTCCGAGGCGATCTCGCGCGGGCGTTCGCGTTCAATCCGCTCTTCGTCCTGTCCGTGCCGGTGCTGCTCGTGCTGGCGGTCAAACGCGAATGGCGTCAGAACCGTTACGTCGGCTGGGGTGCGCTGGCCGTGTTCTTCGTTTATTCGATCTGCCGGAATTTCTGAAGAAGGTCATTCGGCGACGAAACCAAAAAAGCAGTTGAAGCCATTACCGAAATGGGGTAAGCTGTTACCTGAAATAGGAAAGGAGTTTCTACAATGGCGTATTATCTCGGCATCGACAGTAGCACGCAGAGCCTGAAGGGGCTTGTGATTGACCCGGCGGCGGGCAGGATCGTCGGCGAGGCGAATGTGAATTTCACGGCGGATCTGCCGCAGCACAATTGCCCGGACGGGGTGCTGGCGAACGCGGACCCGCTGGTCAAGCACGCGGACCCGATGATGTGGCTGGCGGCGTTGGACCTGATGTTGGCGCGCTTGCAGAAGTCCGGCGTGGACATGGCGCGGATCGCGGCCGTCGGCGGTGACGGTCAGCAGCACGGGTCGGTTTACCTCAATGCGAATTTCTCGGATGCGTTAGCGGAGTTGCGCCGGACACCCTTATTGTCGGAACAGCTCAAGTGTACGTTAGCGCGTCCGACTTCCCCTATCTGGATGGACAGCTCCACGTCCGCCGAGTGCCGCGAACTTGACGCGCAGTTCGGCGCGCGGATGCAGTCGGACACCGGCTCGCCCGCGATCGAGCGCTTCACGGGGCCGCAGATCCGCAAGTTCGCGAAAACCGAGCCGGAGCGTTACGCGCAAACCGTGCGGGTGCACCTCGTGAGCTCGTTCCTCTGCTCGGTGCTCATCGGCAAGGACGCGCCCATCGACTCGGGCGACGGCGCGGGCATGAACCTCCTCAACCTCAAGACAGGCGCGTGGGACGCGGACATCGCCGAGTTCACCGCGCCGGGCTTGCTTGCGAAACTGCCGCGCATTGGCAACGGCATCGCGGGCGCGTTGCACCCGTATTTCGAGAAGTATGGTTTGCGGGCGGGCATCCCCGTCGCGGTGTGGACGGGCGACAACCCCGCCAGCCTCGTCGGCACGGGCGCGTGGGGCGCGGGCGTCGCGGTCGTCAGCCTCGGCACGAGCGACACCTTCTTCGCCGCGCTCGACACGTTCCGCACCGACCCCGAGGGGTGCGGTCACGTGTTCGGCAACCCCGCTGGCGGGTGCATGAGTCTCGCGTGTTTCAAAAACGGCTCGCTCGCGCGCGACCGCGTCCGCAAAGAGGCGGGCGTCGAATGGGCGTTCTTCGACAAAGACGCGTTCGACAAGACGCCCCCCGGCAACGAGGGACGCTTGGCGTTGCCGTGGTTCGAGGCGGAAATCACGCCGCCCGTGCTGACCCCCGGCTTGCGGGCGAACTTCGATTTCAATGCGGCGGAGGCGGAAGTGCGTATCCGTGCAGCGGTCGAGGGGCAAGTGCTGGCGTTGCGCCGTCACGCGCAATGGATCGGCGCGTTCAAGCAGATCCGCGTGACGGGCGGCGCATCGAAAAGCCCCGGCATACGGCAGACGCTGGCGGACGTGTTTCAGGCACGGGTGGAGAGCATCGCCGTCGCGGACTCCGCCGCGCTCGGCGGCGCCATGCTCGCGGCACACGCCGACGGCGTACCGCTGGCGCAGATGACCGCCGCATTCTCACCCGTTACCGCAGTGTGCGAACCGCGCCCCGAATATGCGGCGACCTACGACCGTTTGTTGCCCGCCATCAGCGAACTGGAGAAGGCGGCGCCGAACGGGTGATGCGTCTCTCGCAGAGGCGCAGCGTTTTTTGCAGGTTTATCGACGAACAACCCGACAGGCAAAACAAGGTGCGGGGTTGGGGCAGAAAGCCAACATGAGAGCCAAGCCGTGAAGAAGATGAATCAAGAGCATATCGCGGAGATGGCGGCGCAATGAAAGACAGCGAATTATTACAAACGCTTGACGCTCTGCGCAGCCAGACGGCGGAAACGGAAATCGTGGAGTTCAAGGAGGCGAAAAACGGTTTTGATTTCCCGAGGCTGGGGAAATATTTTTCGGCACTCAGCAATGAAGCCAACCTCAAAGGCAAGCCCTTCGCGTGGCTGGTGTTTGGCGTTGAGGACACGCGGCATGAGATTGTCGGGAGCAACTACCGCCCGCGCCGGAAAGACCTGAATAGCCTGATGCGCGAGGTTGCGGAGAAAACGATAAACCGCATCACGTTCATGGACATTTTTGAGGTGAACGGTTTCCCCGAGGGTCGTGTGATTATGTTTCAGATTCCGGCGGCGCCAAGAGGTTTGCCCGTTTCGTTTGACGGGCATTATTATGGTCGGGAGGGCGAGTCCTTGGTGCCACTTAACTTAGAGGAGATTGAGCGGTTAAGGTCACAAGCCGTAACAAGCGACTGGAGCATGGGCGTTGTGGATGACGCGACCCTTGACGATTTGGATGAGACGGCAATCGCCAAGGCGCGGGAAAACTTCAAAATCAAATTCCCTGAGAAAACTGCGGAAGTAGATGGTTGGGACAACATTGCTTTTCTCAACAAAGCGAGAATCACCATCAAAGGGAAAATCACCCGCGCCGCGATTCTGCTGCTGGGCAAAGAAGAGTCAGAGCACTACCTTGTTTCCGCCGATGCCAAGATACGATGGGTGCTGAGGACGCTCGACAACCAGAACAAGGACTACGAGATTTTCTCCATCCCGTTTCTGCTGGCGGTCGATAAGGTTTTCGGCAAAATCAGGAATCTGAAATATCGTTATCTGCCCGACGGCACGCTGTTCCCGAACGAAGTGTTGCGTTATGAGCCGTTCGTTATCCGCGAATCGCTCAACAACGCCATCGCGCATCAGGACTACACCAAAGGCGGCAGGATAAATGTGATTGAGGTGGAAGACGACCACCTTATCTTCTCCAATCTGGGCAGTTTCATCCCCGGCTCCGTCGAAAAAGTGATTGACAGCAACGCGCCAGAGGAGCATTACCGGAATAAGTTTTTGGCGATGGCGATGTTTAACTTGAATCTGGTGGACACCATCGGGAGCGGGATCATCAAAATGTTCCACGCCCAGAAAAACAAGTTCTTCCCCTTGCCCGATTACGATGTCTCCAACGGGAAAGTGACCGTGACCATTATCGGCAAAATACTGGACATGGAATACGCCCGGCTGCTGGCGCAAAACCCAGACCTCTCGCTTGACGACATCATGATGCTGGACAAAGTGCAGAAAAAGAAAACCATAGCAGAAGATGACATCAGGTATTTGAGGAAAAGGAAATTTATCGAAGGTCGGAAAAACAATTATTATTTGTCGTACCGCGTCGTCAAACCGACGGAAGACGAAGCGCTCATATCCGAATATGTGGCGAATAAGAGTTTTGACGATGGGTATTTCAAGAAATTGATACTGGAATACATTGATAAGCAGGGGAAGACAAGGCGCAAGGCTATCGACAATTTTATTATGCCCAAACTTTCTGCCGTGTTATCCGAGAAACAGAAGAAAGAGAAGGTACGAAATTTTCTATCTTCATTACGTATAAAGGGGAAAATAATATGCACGAGTTATGGCATTTGGGAGGTTAAAAGTTGAACGAGTTTTACGAGAGTTTTTAAACGAGTTTAAACGAGTTTTACGAGAGTTTTAAACGAGTTCAAGTCGTAATTTGTTGATAATGCGTATGTTATGGATTTCAACGTTTAGCCGAGTTTAGACATGTTTAACCGAGTTTTACGAGAGTTCTATCCGAGGAATCGTATGAGGAAAATCAATAAAGAACGCGTTGCGGAGTTGACGCGGGAGTTGCTTGCGGAACTGGGGGAGGACCCGGCGCGCGAGGGGCTGAAAGGCACGCCGGGGTGCGTGGCGGAGGCGCTGGCGTTCCTGACGGGCGGTTACGGGGGGTGTACGTATGGCGTTGCCCTATGCTCTCATCCGCAGGGCCTTTGACCTTGAGACTGTTTTGCCCTAATTCCTAATTGTCCAATGCACCGCCACTTCACAACATCTGAAAACCTGCTTGCCGACACGTGCGTGATTGGACGCGCAGAGGCGCGGCATTTGCAGACGGTGTTGCGCGTGAAGGTCAATGACCGCATCGAGCTTTTCGACGGGCAGGGGCGGACGCGGGAGGTAACCGTGCGCGCGGTGGGCAGGCAGGGGCTGGAGCTCGCGGCGGTCGCACCTGTGGCGGAGCATCTGCGCGCGCCGTGCCGGGTGACGCTGTTCGCGTGCGTGAGCAAGCGCATGGACTGGACAATCGAGAAGGCGGTGGAGCTGGGTGTGTCGGAGATTGTGCCTGTCATTTCTGACCGTACGGTTGTGCGCGTCGGCGCGGAGGATGCGGGGGCGAAGGCGGAGCGCTGGATGCGCGTGGCGGAGGAGGCGGCGCGGCAGTGCGGTACGGCGTGGCTGCCGCGCGTGCTTCCGCCGATGGCGTTTGCGGAGAGCCTCGTGCGGGTGCGTGGAACGCGGCCCGTTTTCGTCGCGGCGCTGACGGCGGATGCGCGGCCGTTGCGCGAGGCGGTGGCGGCGTGTCCCGCGCCGACGTGCGCGGGGTGGTTCGTGGGGCCGGAAGGTGACTTCACGCCGGATGAGCTGGATGCGCTTTTGCGTGCGGGGGCGGTGCCGGTGAGCCTCGGGCGCAACGTGCTTCGCGCAGAGACGGCCTGCGTGTACGGGCTGTGCGTGCTGAACTGTTGCTGGTTATGATTTTGACAGGATTCACAGGATTTTATAGGATTGCTTTTAACCACAATAGGCACAATAGTTTTCACAATAGACACAATGGCAATGTCTTGAAAATAGTGTCCATTGTGATTAGAGAAAACGGAGGTTTTTTTGACAGGATTAACAGGATTTTACAGGATGACTTTTAACCACGATGGACACAATGGTTTTCACAATAGGCACAACAATAGTGTCCATTGTGCATTCTATTGTGTCTATTGTGGTTAAAGAAAACGGAGGTTTATTTTTGACAGGATTAACAGGATTTTACAGGATGATTTTTTACCACAACAGGCACAATGGGTTTCACTATAGACACAATAGCAATGTCGTGAAAATAGTGTCTATTGTGAATCCTATTGTGTCCATTGTGGTTAAAGAAAACGGAGGTTTATTTTTAACAGGATTTTACAGGATTATTAGGATTGGGGAAAGAGTGTCACGAAAACTCTCGAACTTTAGAACTCTCGAACTTTAGAACGTTATGTCAGACCTTTTCAATGATGACGGTGACGCGGCGGGTGCCGCACTTACGGCGCATGAGCCGCTGGCGGCACGGATGCGCCCGCAGTGCATCGGGGACGTTGTGGGGCAGGACCATATCCTCGGGCCCGGCAAACTTTTGCGTCGCGTGATCGAGGCGGACCGCCTGACCAACCTGATCTTCTACGGGCCGCCGGGGTGCGGCAAGACCACGCTTGCGGAGGTCATCGCGCGGATCACGAAACGGCGGTTCGAGCGCACCAGCGGCGTGCTGTCGAACGTGGCGACGTTGCGCACCATCTGCGAGGGCGCGAAGATCTACCGCAGCGCCGCCGGGACCGTCCTGTTCGTGGACGAGATACACCGCTTCAACAAGGCGCAACAGGATGTGCTGCTGCCGTATGTCGAGGACGGGACGGTGACGCTCATCGGCGCGACGACGCACAACCCGAACATCTTCGTCAACAGCCCGCTCACGTCGCGCTCGCTCGTGTTTGAGTTGCGCCCGCTGACGGAGGGGGCCGTCGCCGAGATTGTCCGCCGCGCGTTGGCGGACGCGTCGCGCGGGCTGGGGCATCTCGCGAGCGAGGTCGCGCCCGAGGCGGTCGCGTTTCTGTCCACGATCTGCGACGGCGACGCGCGGCGTGCGCTGACCGCGCTGGAGGTCGCCGTCCGCTCCACGCCGCCGGGCGAGGACGGCGTGGTCCGCGTCTCGCGCGAGGTGATGGAGGACAGCGTCCAGCGCAAGATGGTGTTGTACGATAAGGACGAGGATGGGCATTACGACACCATCTCCGCGTTCATCAAGTCCGTGCGCGGCTCCGACCCCGACGCGGCGGTCTATTGGCTCGCGAAGATGCTGGAGGCCGGGGAGGACCCGCGCTTCATTGCGCGGCGGCTCATCATCCTCGCCTCCGAGGACATCGGCAACGCCGACCCGCGCGGGCTGACCGTGGCGGTCGCGGCGATGCAGGCGGTGGAGTTCATCGGGATGCCCGAGGGGCGCATCACGCTCGCGCAGGCCACCACCTACCTCGCGACCGCGCCCAAGAGCAACGCCTCCTACCTCGCGGTGGACGAGGCGCTGGCGGACGTGCGCTCCGGCCGCGTGCTGGCCGTCCCCGAGCATCTAAAAAACATACACGTCGATGCCGTCGGCAAGGAGGGCCTCGATGTCGCCTACAAGTACCCGCACGACTTCGACCAGCACACGGTCAGGCAGGACTACCTGCCCGCCGTCAAGCGCTACTACCGCCCTACCGCGCAGGGCTACGAGGACACCATCGCCAAGCGTATGGAGCACGTCGCGAAGTTGAAAAAGGGTGACGGCAAGGGAGGCCGCGCATGAGGGCGTTTCCGTTTCGCATGACGATAGCGAGCACGGCGGATGAGTTTGAGCAAATCTTCGCCTTGAACTACAGGACCTTTGTGGAGGAGATCCCGCAGCATGAGCCGAATGAGCGGCGCATGTTGAAGGACAAGTTTCATGCGGACAACACCTATCTCATCTGCAAAGACGGGGAGCGGGTCATCGGCATGATTTCGTATTGCGATAAGCGCCCGTTCTCGCTGGACGCGAAAGTGCCGGGCTTGGAGGCGCATCTCCCGGCGGGGCACGGCAAACTGTGCGAGGTCCGCCTGCTCGCGGTCGAGAAGGCGTACCGGGGGACGACGCGCGTGACGGCGGAGTTGCTCAAGGCGGCCATGCGCCATGCCATCGCGCAGGGCTGCGGCATGGTTGTGATGTCCGGCACGACGCGGCAGTTGCGCATGTACGAGCGCGTCGGCTTCAAGCCCTTTCACACGCTGGTCGGGAAAGAGGGGGCTTACTACCAGCCCATGTATATCTCCCGCCGCGAACTGGTGGAGCGGGCATGGCTACAGTAAATTTCCTGCCCGGTCCCGTCACGGTCGCGCGCGAGGTGCGGGCCGCCTTCCGCCGTGCGCCGGTGTCCCACCGGAGCGCGGCCTTTCAGGCGGTGCGGGACGACACGGCCGCGGCGCTCAGAAAACTCACCCGCGCAAAACACGCCGCCCTGATGACGGGGAGCGGCACGCTGGCGAATGATGTCGTCGCCCAGCAGATACGGCGGCTTCGCGGGCCAGGGCTCATCCTCGCGAACGGGGAATTCGGCGAGCGCCTCATCGGGCAGGCCGGGCGGTGCGGCCTGCGCTTCGAGACCGAGCGCATCCCGTGGGGGCAGGTGTTCGACCTCGCGGCGGTGTTCAAAAAATTATCAGGGAAGGGATGGGTCTGGCTGACCGCTTGCGAAACGTCAACGGGCATGATCAACCCCTTCCGGGACATCATGAGGTTCTGCGCGGCGGAAGGCATCAAGGTGTGCCTCGACGCCATCAGCGCCATCGGCAATATGCCCGTGGACTGCTCGAAGGCCTATCTCGCGACCGCGACGAGCGGGAAGGGCCTTGGCGCATACGCGGGGCTTGCCATGGTCTTTTACAACCATGAGGCCGCGCCCGACCCCTCAACGCCCACGTACATTGACCTCGGCACCTATCACCGCGCGGCGGATGTCCCGTTCACCATGCCGTCCAGCCTGTTGTGCGCACTGTGCGCCGCGCTTCGGGCGACCGACTTCAAGGAGAAATTTGCGCGGCTGAGGCAGCAGGCCGCCGTCATCCGCAACGGCCTCAAGGGGCAGGGATTGAGGACGCCGATAACCCAGCGGCAATCGGATTTCATGTGGACGCTCGAAGCCCCCGACGGCATCACGTCGCGCGGGCTCGGCGACCGCCTTCACGCGATGGGCATCATCACGCACTACCGGAACCGCTACCTGCTGGCGAACAACTGGCTCCAGATCAGCCTCATGGGCAGCCTGTCCCTGCGCGACGTGACCCGCCTGATGAAAGGGCTTGGAATTGTGAATTATGCATTGACACAAGGCTGAAAGCCCTCGGGAATATCCAATATCCAACACGGAATATTCAACGTCCAAGTTAAATGCGCTCTGGAGGGCGCGTAGAGACGGATGATTATCCGTCTCTCGAAGGCAATGACACGTGGAGACGGATAATCATCCGTCTCTACGGGGGGGCGGGAATATCCAATATCCAACACAGGGGACCCCATTGGCGCGGCGTGCGACCAATGGGGCATGAGAATATTCAACGTCCAAGTTAAATGCGCTCTGGAGGGCGCATATCCCCTCCCGCCGCGCAGGAATTGTTAATTATGCATTATGAATTATGCATTATGCATTATGCATTGGCACAAGGCTGAAAGCCTTATATTCATTAGCGTAGGGCAACGCCCTACGACACGGGGGTCGAATAATGTTCAAGGCTGTAAGTCTTGAATCAAAGGGCGCAAGGCTTTTAGCCTTGATTTTGTTGTGCACCCCATGCGCAGGGCGTTGCCCTGCGCTGTGATACGGAAGGGCTTTGCCCTTCGTGGCTCGCGGGGACGCTCGCCCTCCATGCCGGGCGCTACCTACAACCTCTGCGCCTCTGCGAGAGAAAAACAACACGAAAAGGATTTATTTTTAGACAGGATTAACAGGATTTACTTTGAAGCACGGGGAAATCCACAACGAAGAAAATTTTCTTCATTGATGAAGGGGGGGGGGGGGCGGGGAGGAAGGACGGGGGAATAGAAAAAACCCCTCCCCCCCCCCCCGTCCCGGCTCCG